>JBCCTV010000070.1:0-13109 GCA_039197915.1 Pseudomonadota bacterium
CCGGGTCTCCAGCTTTTGGGTCAGCCATAAAATCACTCCCAAACCTGCCATCAATTCTGTGCGCGATGGCTATAATCTCTAATCAGCGCAGAATGTAGCGGGTTGTTCCCGCCTATTGAACACCTTTTTGTGGCTTTATTGCTCCGATCATGCGCAAATAGCCAGAAATTCCGCCGCCACTTTATTGAATGCGCATAAAATGCAAGATATTGCTACGCAAACGATAGCGAGCCAATCCGTACAATTGACCGCGAGAACCGCGGCTGGCGATAAAAAACAAAACAAAGAAACCCGAGAGTAGCGTTAGGCTCGGCGGTGGGTTTCTCGGGAGAGTATTGCGATGTCCACGCTGAATGCATTCACGCCTATTAAAATTGGCCCGCTCACTCTCCGGAACCGGTTCGTCAAGTCGGCGACAAACGAGGGCATGGCGAAAGGGGGCATCGTTTCGCGCGGGCTTGCGAGATTTCACGAGCGTATGGCGGAGGGAGGCGTCGCGCTCTCCACTGTTGCTTACTGTTCGACGAGTAAGGACGGACGCACATTTGTCGATCAAGTCACGATGGATGATGAATCGCTGCCTGACTTCCGCGTCCTGACGGACGGTGTGCACAAGCACGGCGCTGCGGCCTGCGCACAGATTACACACGCAGGCTCGTTCACATTTCTTCCGCAGGATGAGCTTTCAACATCAAAGCCCCTGAGCTCTAGCGGCGGCTTTAACAAGGTTGGTGTTTTTTCCCGGCGCTATTTCAAAAAAGCCATGTCAGTCGATGAGATGCGCGCTGTAACAGACGAATTTGTTAAGGCGGCCCATCGCGCTCAAAACGCTGGCTTTGACGCCGTCGAGTTACATATGGGGCATGGCTATCTCCTGAGCCAATTCCTTTCACCGCTCTATAACAAACGCCGCGATGACTATGGCGGTTCCATCGAAAAACGTCTGGCGTTCCCCACCGAAGTTCTGGGTCGTGTGCTCGACGCAGTGGGCGATAAGCTCGCTGTGATCGTGAAATACAGCATGACGGATGGTGTAAAGGGCGGGAATACGATTGAAGAAGGGGTCGCGGTCGCCAAAGCGCTCGAAGCTAACGGCGCGCATATGGCGGTGTTGTCCAACGGGCTCAACGTTGAATCGATACAGGAGATGTTCGGGTCGTCGTTGCCGAAATCAGCACGTAGCGTTAATAACCCGGTCATCCGCATGGGGATGATGCTTCAGTCGATGATGGCGCCGCCGGAGAAAAAATTCTCGCCCAACTATCTCCTTGATAACGCAAGGCAGATCCGTAGTGCGGTGAACATGCCGCTCGCCTACCTCGGCGGTATTCAGTCTAAAGATGGGTTTCAGCAAGCCTTAAGCGATGGCTTTGACTGTGTCGCGCTCGGCCGCGTGCTCGTTCATGACGCTAACCTAATTAATCAGTGGCGCGACGGACTGACTGAGGCGTCGGGTTGTACGGCGTGCAATCGATGCGTTTCGATGATGTATTTGCCGGAGGGAACCCATTGCGTTTTGACCGGACCGCAGGACGCAGCACTTAACACCGTTCGCGCAAGAGAGGCTGCATGATGCCTTCGTTCGCGGGAAAAGTTGCCATTGTAACGGGTGGGAGCGACGGGATTGGTCTTTCGACATCAATGCGGTTGGCGAGTGAAGGCGCTGTTGTTGCGATATGTGGGCGTCGCGAAGACATGCTGACTGCGGCATGTAAGTCTATTGCAGATGCTGGCGGTGAGGCGCACGCGACGCAACTGGACGTTTCCGATAGCGACGCCTTCGAAGCCTTTATAAAAGATACGGCGTCAACGCATGGCCGGCTCGACATGTTGGTCAATAACGCGATGTCAACGCACTACGCACCGATCGGCAAGTTAACCCTCGACAATTGGCGTAAAGACTTTGCGGTCAACGCGGACGCGGCATTCGTCAGCGTAAAGCACGCAATGGCGATCATGTCGGAGCAGGGCGGCGGCTCGATCGTAAATGTTTCGTCCTCCTGCGGCATCCGGGCGCCGATGTATATGGCGAGCTACTCGGCCTCTAAAGCGGCGCTTACGCATTTTACCGCCTGTGCGGCAATGGAGGGCGCCGCCCATGGCGTGCGCGTAAACGCAGTCGTACCAGGGCAGGTTCAGACGGCGGGCACCAAGGACTTCGCTGAGAAGGCGCCGGAAATAGCGGCAAAAACCGCCGGCGCCATCCCCATGGGTCGGGGCGGCGAGCCAGAAGAAATAGCCGAAGTCATTGCTTTTTTGCTGTCGGATGCGGCTTCCTATGTAACGGGCGTCGCCTTGCCTGTGGATGGCGGTAAAGCTGCGCAGTTGTATCTGCCGATGTAAATCATTGGCATAAAGACTTTATTGATGCTTCGCCCGCCCACAGAAAAGGAAGTTGGCGCGATGGAATTTTTGTTTACAGATGAACAAAAGATGATCGAGGAGACTGCGCAAGCGTTCTTCCGGGAGAACGCAACGAGCAAACGAACGCGCGCAGCAATGACGGGCGATGGCGTTGATCGTGACTTGTGGAATGCATTCTGTACGGAGCTTGGTTTCTCCGGCATTGCGGTCAGTGAAGACAATGGTGGGTCCGGCCTTGGTATGGTCGAATTTGCGATTATCGCTGAGGCGGCTGGCGCAACGGTCGCGGCAATTCCGTTGCTTACCCTTGCAACAGCTGTGCGCGCCATCGAATTTGGCGGCAACAATGAACAGCGCAACGAGTGGCTGCCGCTGCTGCTCTCTGGTGAAAAAATCGCAGCGAGCGGGGAATCTTCAGAGCTCGAAGTATCGGGCGACGCTCTTTCAGGCATCGTCAATCACGTCCCCTACGGTGGTAGCGCCGATATATTTGTTTTCCATAAAGATGACGCAGCGTGGATCGTTCCCGCAAATACGCCTGGCCTCCGCATTGAGGCGTTAACGACCTTGGATCAAACGCGCCCCTTCGCCACTGTTACGCTTGACGGTGCGCGCGGCGTTTCGCTCGATAATGGCGCTGCAGCAGCGGCAGCGTCCAATACCGGCGGGTGGCTATGCTTAGCCGCGGAAGCGCTTGGCGGCGCGCAAACGTGTCTAGAGCGTACATGCGAATATGCCCGGGACCGCGTCCAGTTTGGCCGCCAGATAGGAAGTTTCCAGGCCTACAAGCATCGGCTCGCCGACATGATGATCTCCGTTGAGCAAGCGCGGTCGGCTGTTTATTGGGCGGCGTGCGCCGTAGACGAGGGCGCGGCAGATGCCCAGACATCATTACGCGCAGCAAAAAGTTACTGTACGGATACTTTTTTCCAATGCGCCGGGGACATGATCCAGCTGCATGGCGGCATTGGGTTTACGTGGGAGCACGACGCGCATTTATTCTTTAAGCGTGCAAAGGCGTCACAAGAGCTGCTCGGTTCAAATCATTTGCACCGCGAATATATCGCAACGGAAATACTCGGAGAGGCGTCATGAAATTAGGCTTTTCTCAGGAAGACGAGCAATTTCGCGCCGAAGCAGCGGACTGGCTCCAGGGGGAACTCAACGGTGATTTCTCTGACATTCGCGGTATCCGGAGTTTAACGGAGCGCGGTCCACGCCGCAAAGAATGGGAGCAAAGGCTCGCTGAAGCTGGCTGGTGTTGCATTGGTTGGCCAGAGGCGTGGGGCGGCCGCAATGCGACGCTCATGCAACAGGTTATCTTTGCGGAGGAGTATGCGCGGGCTGGCGCGCCTGGCCGGGTTGGCCATATGGGTGTTGAGCTCATTGGGCCAACGCTGATGGAGTTCGGAACGGACGAGCAGAAGCGTCGATTTTTGCCGGACATCGCGTCAGGCCAAGTTCTTTGGTGCCAAGGATATTCCGAGCCCAATGCCGGGTCTGATCTTGGAAACGTCCGTACACGGGCGCGACTCGATGAAGGCAGCGGCGAGTGGTTCATCGATGGGCAAAAAATCTGGACCAGCCTAGCGCAGATCTGTGACTGGATTTTCGTCCTTGCCCGCACGGAAGAAGGATCAAAAGGCCCAAAAGGCCTAACGCTTTTGCTCGTTCCTTTGGATCAGGCGGGGATCGATGTACGGCCCATCCGCCAGATTACGGGCGAAGCGGAATTCAATGAAACGTTCTTCGATGGCGCACGCACATCAGCCGAAAATCTCGTTGGCGCCCCCGGAGAAGGCTGGCGCGCCGCGATGGGACTGCTGGGGTTTGAGCGTGGGGTTTCCACGCTCGGTCAGCAAATGGCTTTCCGCCAGGAGCTCGACGCTGTCATTGGCGCGGCGAAGGCTAATGGCAAGTCAAGCGATCCGATAATTCGGCAACGGATTGCTGAGGCGGAAATTGGACTTCGTTTGATGCGATCCGGAGCGCTGCGCATGCTGTCCCATGTGGATCATAGCAGCCCCAGTGGGGCCGCGTTGACTTACAAAATTCAGTGGGCGTCATGGCGCCGGTCGCTCGGCGAGCTCGCAATGGATGTGGTTGGTCTGGATGGCCAGGTGACTAAATCTGACGATTATAAATGGGAGCTGCTCACTGACCTCTTTTTGGGTTCAAGAGCGGACACTATTTATGGCGGGACAAACCAGATCCAACGCAACTTGATCGCTGAACGCGCGCTTGAGATGCCCAGAGAGCCCCGCGGCGACCGATAGCTTGGTCTGGCGCTATTAATTGAGCCTTTCAACGCACTGCGAAGGTCTGTTTTCGCTTACGTGAAACATACCCGACGGTAGGCGACGGCGTTTGTTCTTTCGTAAACAGCGACCCTAAAGTTTCAGGGTATGCGGACGGCTTTTGCGATTGGGGCCGCCTTCGCGGGCGAAAAAATATCGCCGACGCTGTCAACATCTTGGACCGACATGGGTTCTGGCAGGGCCGGGGCAGGTTTACCGGCAAGCCGACTGTATAAAGAGAAAAGCTCGAAAAAGTGGTTCTGGTGATTTCGAATTGACGTCGCTTGCGTCGTTGCGGCGGCGCGTAGTTTCTCGGTGTCACGGGTGAACAACCGGCGGATGGCGTTCGCAAAATCATCCACGTCATCACGCTCAAATAATTCCGCGCATTGATCATTCACAAAGTCGAGGATGCCGCCCGCTCGTGGCGCAATAACTGGCGCTCCGGCGCACAGGGCTTCCGCGACCGCCATTCCGTAGGTCTCGTTCGGCATTGCGTGGATATAGGCGTCCGCGCTAGCGAGCATCCCCGCGAGCTGCTGGCGGTCGTTTAAAAAGCCAGCGAGATGAATGTGCGGTGTTTTTGCTGCGTGTTTTTCTACGTTTTTCCGGTCCGGGCCGTCGCCAAACACGATTAGCCCCATTTTTTGGGTCGCAGACGCTTTCTCAAAAGCGGAGAACATCAACGGGAGGCGTTTTTCCGGATGATATCGGCTGATGGTGACCAAAAGCTTCGCGGACGGATCATCGATCCCGCATTGGCGGAGTAATCGCCGGCGCATGAACTCCGACCGTTCGGCTTTTGCAAATACGCTGCGATCGACGCCAAAAGCGCAGACTTCTGGGCGTATCAGTCCTTTGCTTTGCAAGCGGTCAGAGAGCCACGTGCTCGGCGCGACCGAAACATCAAAAAGCGACTGAAGGCGTTTTAAATAGCTGAAGAACCAGCCGAAAGAGAAATCAATTTGTTCGTAGCTCAACAAATGGCGAAGAACGGTTTGCGGATATGTGGAAACCGGATCTTGGTGAAGCACAAGCGCTTTGGGGATCTCTGCAGCTTGCCGTCCAGCGAACCAAGCGCCGCGCCACGGTGAGGAAGCCTCAATAAAATCAGGGCGCTCGGCGGCCACAATATCGTCGATCTGTTTTCTGTCCGAAAATAGGCAATAGCGCTTATCAACCGGAACGTGGGGCGATGCGACCCATATGACTTTTCCACCGTTTGGGCGCTCTTCCGTGCGGTCTTCAACGCCAGGGGCGACGACAACAAGTGTAACGCCGCATGCAGCGGCGGCTGCGAACTTTTGTTCGACATAGGTCCGAACGCCGCCGCCGCGCTCGGAGTAAAACTCGCAGACTTCTAGAATTTTCATGGCCAAGTTTTGGCGTCCTAAGTACTCGATAAGGTGATCGCCAGCGTGTCCGGCGGATCGATATTATTGTGCTTCCGGCGTTGACGACGGTGAGCGGCGCGCGACAGCGGCCATTCTCAAATCCAAGGGACCGATTTCGTTCACAAATTTTCACCAGCGCGATTGTTCAACAGGTGAAGTAAACTCATGCCCAAAAAAGGATGCGCGCGCGTCTTAAATTCCCAGCCGCCTAGTTTTACCCCTCTCATATTGGCGCACGCACCGAAAGTAACGCGGAACGCATCCGACGCTTGCGACGAACACTAAGCCCGACCGGGTCTTCGCGCCAGTCGCAATCACGGGAATTTTAACTGGCGAAAACCTGTAAGCGGGCGAGAGTTTTCCGCGGGCCTCTTTTTGGCTATGCGCGAAGCAAAAGCGCGACAATCACGAAGGCCAGCAGGAATAGGGATTGCAGCGCTAGAATTAGAAACGGTCGCGCACCCACTGCTTTGATCTCGATCGGGCAGGTTTTAAGGCCAAGCGCCGCCATGGCGGCGAGGAGCGCCCATGTCGCGAGGTCAGCAAGGATGCTTGCCAAAGACGCCGGAATAAGCCCGATTGAGTTCGCAACGGCGAGAGCAATAAAACCGAGTAAAAACCCGGGAATAGGCGTGTTCGTGTCTTTAATTGCGAGACCCGAAGCGCCTGTGCGGCTGAAATACAAGGCCATGAGGGCAATTGCCGGCGCCAGGCAGGCGACGCGGGTCAGTTTCACAATCACAGCCGTGTCGCCAGCCGTTTCTGACCAAAGGTAGCCCGCCCCAACCACTTGGGCGACATCGTGGATGGTTGCGCCGAAAAAGACGCCAGCGGTCATCGCATCGAGGTTTGCTGCCGCCGCAATTGCTGGATAGGCGAACATGGCGAGCGTGCTCATGGCGGTGACGCCAATAACGATCGCCATCGTATCGCGAAACCTTGACTGGGTGGGTTGGAAAATAGCGAAAACGGCGAGCGCAGCTGAAGCGCCGCAGATCGAAACCGCGCCGGCTGAGATTATTGCGAGATCACGGTCGGCGCCCAAGGCGCGGGCGATGAGATAACCGATGCAAATACTGAACGCCAAAGCGCCGATGGTTAGAACCACGGTTTCGGCGCCCAGCGCGCTGATGTCGCCAAGGGCAATACGCGCGCCCAGGAGGCCTACGCCAAGCCTCAAAACTGTTTTGCTGGTGAACGTGACACCGTTCGAGAGAGCGCCTTCGGTCTGTTGTAGTGATGGTGCGATCAAGCGAACAAGGAAGCCCAAGAGTAAGGCGTAAGCCATTGAAGAGCCGCCAATATATCGCTCCACCCAATAGGCTGAAACGGCGAGGGCAAGGCAAAATCCAACCCCCGGCAACCGAGCTGATGTCGATCCCACTATTGACGCCGAATTTGGCTCAACCGCCCCCTTTGGCGCATCTACTTCTGTGAAATCAACGGAAGACATTGTGTACGGTTACTCGGCAGGAAGCGGCGTCCTGGCGCTACGCGGATTTTTGCTCGGCTGCGAACTCTTATGCCTGTTCACTATTACCCGATCGTGGAGTTTGGAAATGGTCTTGGTGGCGCTCTTCTCAAACAAAAACGGAAGAAGGCCATGCAAAAAGCAGACAACCGCGCACCCTGCCATGGTTGCGCTGAACGAAAAGGCCGAGTGCATATGTTCGAGATAGCTCTCGCCCACACTTTCAGGGTGTTCTGTGAATAAACGCTTCATCGGAATTTCCTCAAAGACCGAACCAAACGCGTTTATAGTCTCAGCCGCTGGAATTTTTATCCTATTTTTCTCGAATTATCGTAAACAATGGAATATGTGTTCTCATTAAGGCGGAATTTTAGAATGAAACTTGACGATATTGACCGACGATTGCTCATTGCGCTTCAGCAAGATGCCGATCGTCCGATCAAAGAGATCGCGGAGGCTGCCGGAATTTCGACCACACCGGCATGGCGGCGCATTCGGGCGATGGAGGCCGCAGGTGTGATTGGTGGGCGCGTCGCCATCGTGGACGCGGCCAAAGCAGGGCTCGGCGTCACCGTTTTTGTCCAAATAAAAACCGACCGCCATGACGACGACTGGATGCAAGGGTTCGCCAGGGGCGCACGGGCCATGCCTGAAATCGTTGAGATTTATCGGATGGCAGGGGACGTTGACTACCTCTTGAAAGTGGTCGTGCCGTCCATCGCGGCATATGACGCGTTCTATAAGCGCTTGATCAAAATCGCCCCGCTTGCCGATGTCGCTGCGGGGTTTGCCATGGAGCAAATAAAGAATTCTACGGCCTTGCCCGTGGAGCTCGCCGTTTAGCTGCGAACCGTCGCTTGCATGAAGCCTTTGCGCGGTATAACCGAACGGTGTTCGGAAATATAAATGCAAGAGATGCAGAGGGACATGGTCAAAAAAGTTTTGATCGTCGGCGCTGGCCATGCGGCCGGCCAATGCGCCGCAACGCTACGCCAGAAGAAATATGATGGTGATATCACCTTAGTCGGTGATGAAGCGCATCCGCCTTATCAACGGCCGCCTCTATCAAAGGATTATCTTGCCGGGGAACTGGAAACGGCGCGGCTATATGTGAAACCGCCGGCGTTCTTCGAAAAAGAAAATGTAACTCTTCACCTCAATAAATCTGCTCAATCCATTGATCGAAAAGAAAAAAAAGTATCGTTCAGTGACGATCATGTGGAGGCCTACGACAAGCTTGTGCTGGCGACTGGCGCGCGGGTCCGCAAGCTGAATTGCCCCGGCGCTGATTTGCCTGGCGTCGGTTACGTCAGATCAATCGTGGACGTTGAAGCGATGCAAGAAGCCTTCAGCAAGGAAGGCGCGCGGATTGTCATCGTCGGAGCTGGGTATATCGGGCTTGAAGTCGCTGCGGTGGCGGCGAAGCGCGGGCTTGATGTGACCGTCTTGGAAATTGGCGAGCGCGTCATGGCTCGGGTAACAAGCCCGACCGTTTCCGACTTTTTTCAACGCTTCCACAAAGACCGTGGCGTCGATATTCGGCTTGGCGTTGGTATCGAGGCTTTCGAAGGCGACGGCCGCGTTGAGACTGCTGTCTTGACGACCGGGGAAAAAATTCCCTGCGATATGGCCGTCGTTGGCGTCGGAATTCTGCCCAATGACGATCTCGCGCGCGAGGCCGGGCTTGAAACCGACGACGGCATTATCGTCGACGCAATTACTCAGACAAGCGATCCGGATATCTTCGCGATTGGCGACTGCACGCGCCACCCAAGCAATTATTTCGGCGGCATGCTGCGGTTAGAGTCCGTCCATAACGCCATTGAGCAGGGGAAGACGGCAGCGGCTGCGATTTTGGGCGACGCGGCGCCCTATGATCAAGTGCCTTGGTTTTGGTCCAATCAGTTCGATCTAAAGCTGCAGACGGTTGGTATTTGCACCGGCCGCTACGATAGAGAGGTTGTGCGGGGGTCGGTCGATGACGCGAAATTCTCCGTGTTTTACCTATCAGGCGATCAACTTATCGCGGTCGACTCCATCAACATGCCGGGTGATCACATGGCTTCCCGTAGAATTATTGCGATGAAGCGTCCAGTCGATGGAGATATGCTTGAAGATCCAGATTTCGAACTGAAAACGCTGATGCGCGCCTAACGGCAAATTTTTAGAGTGAGGCGCGGCTTCATATTGGGCGGCGCACGCCCAGCAGTAATGCGCTGATCTGCGTTCTCGCGTTAGGCTATTGACTGGCCTACGGTTTTTGAACCGCCTTAAAGCCCGCCCTCGAGGAGAACAAAATGACGGCTGAGTACGGACATTTTATCAACGGTGAATTGGTTAGCGGCCGATCCGGTCGCACAAGCGACGTATACAACCCAACCACTGGCGAGGTTCAGGCAAAAACCCAACTGGCCTCGGTTAGCGAAGTAACGGCGGCCGTTGACGCGGCGCAAAACGCCTTTCCCGCATGGGCAGCGACAAACCCGCAAAAACGAGCCCGCGTACTCTTCAAGTTTAAAGAGCTTGTAGAAAAAGACATCGAAAACATCGCGCGCATGATCTCGTCAGAGCACGGCAAGACCCTACCAGATGCACGTGGTGATGTTCAGCGCGGCCTTGAGGTCGTCGAATTTGCATGCGGGATCCCACACCTCCAAAAAGGTGAGTACACTGAAGGTGCGGGCGGTGGTATTGACGTTTATTCAATGCGCCAACCGCTAGGCGTTTGCGTAGGCATAACGCCGTTCAACTTCCCAGCGATGATCCCAATGTGGATGTATGGCGTTGCGATCGCCTGCGGGAATACGTTCATCAATAAACCGTCTGAACGCGACCCATCGGCGCCGCTGCGTCTGGCGGAGCTGATGATGGAGGCGGGCGCTCCCCCCGGCGTGTTAAACGTCGTCAACGGCGATAAAGAAAGTGTCGATGCGCTAATCGAGGACCCGCGCGTCCAGGCGCTGAGTTTTGTTGGATCGTCTGATATTGCGCATTATATTTACACGCAGGGCGCGGCCCGGAACAAACGGGTCCAAGCCTTCGGCGGGGCAAAAAATCACATGGTGATCCTGCCAGACGCGGACATGGACAATGTGGTCAATCAATTGCTTGGGTCTGCGTACGGATCAGCCGGTGAACGATGCATGGCGACGCCAGTCGCCGTCCCCGTGGGAGAAGGGACGGCCGCGACGCTGATCGACATGCTGAAACCCCGTGTCGAAGGGCTCAAAATCGGGCCGTCAATGGCCGAAGACACCGAGCTCGGTCCGCTCGTTACCGCTGCCCACCGCGATCGTGTCGCCTCATATATCGATATGGCTGTGGAAGAAGGTCAAGAGCTCGTCGTCGACGGCCGAGACTATAGTTTGCAAGGGTACGAAAACGGCTTCTTCATGGGTGGTACGTTGTTGGACAGAGCCCGCCCTGGCCACAAATCATATGAGGAAGAGATTTTTGGACCAGTACTGCAAGTGGTCCGTGCGGAGAATTTTGACGAGGCCGTCGAATTGCCGTCGCAACATCAGCATGGGAACGGCGTTGCTATTTTTACACGCAACGGCGCTGCGGCGCGGGAGTTTGCCCGCCGCGTGAATGTTGGAATGGTTGGCGTCAACGTGCCAATCCCCGTGCCTGTCGCCTACCATACATTTGGCGGCTGGAAGCGTTCAGGGTTTGGCGACATCAACCAGCATGGCCCCGAGGGAGTTCGCTTTTTCACGAAAATTAAAACCGTAACACAGCGGTGGCCTGAAGACGTTCAGGGTTCTGAATTTGTGATTCCAACAATGGATTAAAATACCGACGGTGCGTTGAGGCGAGAATGGACGTTGCACAATGGATTTCGCACTAAGTGATGAGCAAGAGGCGATCGTCGAGGTCGCCCGGCGGTTCGCTCAAGATGAGCTCGCGCCTTTCGCCGCCCAGTGGGACCGTGAAAAGCATTTTCCGGTGGACGTCATAAAAAGCGCGGCAGCGCTTGGTCTTGCGGGGCTCTATGTGCGGGAAGATGTCGGGGGTACGGGGCTTTCGCGTCTTGATGCGGCCCTCGTTTTTGAAGCGCTCTCGCGCGGTTGCACATCGACTGCGGCGTATATTTCGATACACAATATGTGCGCCTGGATGGTCGATCAGTTCGGCGACGAACAGTTACGCGAAAAATATTGCTCGGCGCTTTGTGCGATGGAAGCGCTTGCGAGTTACTGCCTCACCGAACCGGGTTCAGGCTCCGATGCAGCAGCCTTGAAAACGCGTGCTGTAAAAGATGGCGATCATTATGTCGTCAACGGATCAAAAGCCTTTATTTCCGGCGCGGGGGTCTCCGACGTATACATCGTCATGGTGCGAACGGGCGAGGAAGGGCCGAAAGGGATTTCGACGCTTGTTGTGGACAAGGACACACCGGGGCTTTCTTTCGGCGGCAACGAAAGCAAAATGGGGTGGAATTCCCAGCCGACCCGCATTGTGTCCTTCGAGGATGCGCGGGTTCCGATACGTAACCGTCTCGGCGCTGAGGGCGATGGTTTTAAAATCGCCATGATGGGATTGGACGGCGGGCGGCTCAATATTGCGGCGTGTTCTTTGGGTACGGCGTCTGCGGCGCTAGACGCTGCGCTCGATTACGCCAATGAGCGGCGCGCCTTCGGTAAGCGCCTCAATGAACAGCAGGCTTTGCAATTTAAGCTTGCCGATATGGCGACCGCGATTGAAACGGCTCGCGTGACGCTGCTTCAAGCGGCATGGAAGCTCGACCATAAAACGCCGGATGCGACGCGCCATTGCGCCATGGCAAAACGTTATGTGACGGACGCTTGCTTTGACGTTGTGAATGAAGCGCTGCAGATCCACGGTGGTTACGGCTATCTCAGCGACTATCCGATCGAGCGAATGCTGCGTGATGTCCGTGTACATCAAATTCTCGAAGGCGCAAACGAGATTATGCGTGTGATAATCGCTCGCGATATTCTGCATCCGTACCAAGCGTAGTTTAGAAATTCAAGGACGATACCAATGACAAAAATCGCCTTTATCGGGCTCGGCAATATGGGACTGCCGATGGCCGCAAACCTGGCGAAAGGCGGATACGAGGTTACCTGCTTTGATGTAGCAGAAGATGCGGCTGAGCGCGCCGCTTCGGCTGGGTGTTCGATCGCAGAAACGATTGCCAATGCTGTTTCATCCGCGCAAGTCGTTGTCACAATGCTTCCGGCTGGTTCGCATGTGCGTTCTGTCTATCTGGGGGCTGAGGGTGTGTGTAAAAATGCGAGCGCCGGTGCGTTACTCATCGATTGCTCCACGATTGATGTTGAGACTGCGCGTTTTGTCAGTGCAGAGACGTCGGCGGCCGGTTTTTCAATGGTCGATGCGCCTGTCTCCGGGGGTGTTGCGGCGGCGACCGGCGGAACACTGACGTTCATGGTCGGCGGTGAAGCCGCCGCCTTCGAGCGCGCCCGGGAGTTTCTCGACGTTATGGGGGCAAACGTTTTCCATGCGGGCGCCGCGGGCAACGGGCAAGCGGCGAAAATCGCCAACAATATGCTCCTTGGCGCAACGATGATTGCAACCTGCGAAGCGTTTAACTTGGCG
>JBCCTV010000071.1:0-13020 GCA_039197915.1 Pseudomonadota bacterium
CGGGCTGGGAAATGAGCAAATCATCCAGGCTGACACCAAGTTTTTGGGCGTAAATCGGATCAAGTGCGTGTTCCGCGTCAATAAATGCAGCAACTCCGTCTGCAGCTTGCGCCTGGGCCGCAACATGAAGCGCCAGGGTCGTCTTACCGGAGCTTTCAGGGCCGTAGATTTCAACAATCCGCCCTTTCGGCAATCCCCCAATACCGAGCGCGATATCAAGCCCGAGCGAGCCCGTCGAAATCGCCTCGATGTCAACGACCCCGCGGTCGCCCAATTTCATGACCGAGCCTTTTCCAAAGGCCTTATCGATTTGAGACAATGCTGCTTCAAGCGCTTTAGCTTTATCCATTTCGTTAATCCCAGTACTTCGCTTCGATCTAAGTGCTTCGCTTCGATTTAAGTGCTTCGCTTCGATTTAAGTGCTTCGCTGTGTGTTTCGCGGTCGTTGAACCACAGGTCGCCGCGGGTTAATAGATGGCGGCGCGTAGGCTTATGCTTCGTTCTATTTTTGTTCTGAACCGTACGCCGCACCCTGTCAACGCCCAAAAAGGGTTTTTGTTCATTTTTTGTTCTTTCGCTGGCCGCGAATTCGTGCTAGCACTTTTTCAACTGGAGACTGTGCATGAAACGCTTCTTAGCTGGCGCTTTAGTACTAGTTGCGATGCTTGCGGCATTAGCGGTTATCGCGCCGATGCTCATTTCGGGTGAGTCGCTCAAGCCTAGAATTGAAACGGCCGCCACGTCGGCGCTTTCGCGCAACGTAAAAGTCAACGGCAACATTTCGTTAGCCGTTTTTCCGTCAATTGCGCTCGTTGCGAATGACGTCGTCGTCAGCAATCCAGCCGGTTTTGACGCGGAAAATTTCCTGGAACTGGAGCAACTTAGATTTTCACTCGCGTTGTTGCCGCTTCTATCTCGCAACATCAGCATAAAAGAGTTTGTCCTGGTGGAACCGCTCTTCAACCTCGAAAGTAATCAGGATGGCGCGGTTAATTGGGTTTTTGAAAGCGGAAATACTCCTGAGACTGAAAGCGCTGATACCGCCAATGGGGTTTCAATTGAAGAATTGTCACTCGGCGACGTTCGCGTTGCGCGCGGGCAAGTGCACTATGTCGACGCCGCAAACGAAACTGAAATCGACGTAACATCGATCGATTTAAAGGCTTTAGTGGACAGCCTGGATACGCCAGCGGAAGTCAATGGCGACTTTGTCGTATCTGGCGAGGACGCAACGCTCCAGCTTGTCGCCTCATCTTTACGGTTCCTGGTGGACATGTCGGAAAATGCAACGGTTAAGGCGTCCGCAAAGATCGCCGGGGCCGACCTTGGCATTGATGGAACGGCGTCACTCACCGACGGAGCGGCGTTTAACGGTTCCGTGTCAAGCATCGTTCCAGACCTTCGCTCGTTGTTGGCGATCGCGAATGTCGACATGGGTGAAACGCCGGGTTTTGAGACGTTATCGTTTGAAGGCGATCTCAGCGGCGACGAAACGGGCGCGACGTTTGATTTTAAGAAGCTCGCCATTGATGCGATTACCGGCGAGGCGAAAGGGAATATTAATTGGTCGGGCGCGAGGCCAATGTTCCAAGCCGCGATGGTGCTTGAACAACTCGACCTAAGACCTTATTTGCCTGCTGAAAGTGCGCCTACTGAAGGGTTTCCGGCCTGGTCAACTGACCCAATTGATATGACCGCCCTAAACCTCATAGATGGCGAGATTGCAGCTCAGGTCGGGAAAATCCTCTTAAACGGATTGACAGTCGACGCCGCGCGAATGAACGCGACGCTGCAAAACGGCGTTTTAACCGCTGACCTCCCAGAGATGACGCTTTATAATGGCGCGGGCTCCGGCCGACTTGTTGTGAACGCAGCCCGCCGTGAGCCTCGTCTAGAAGGCAATTTTAAACTCAACAATGTGAGCGCTGGCGATTTCGTTTTGGATCTCGCGAAAATAAACCGCTTGCTCGGCGTCGCTGAGTTGCAGTTTGATTTTTCGGCCACAGGGACGAATCAAGCAGACATGATCAGTACGCTGCGCGGGAAAGGCCGCGCCAATATTATTGATGGTGCAATTAAAGGGGTAAACTTCGGCAAGATAATTCGGTCAGTTGCGGAATTGCGCAATGGGGCGTCTGCAGAACAACTCACCCGTGCGATCACTACCGCACGCGGCGAAACAGAACAAACTGACTTTTCCTCCCTTGCTGCGCAATTTGCAATTGATACGGGTACGTCTAACTTTCAAACCGTTACCGTGACCGCGCCATTCCTTGAGCTGACGGGCGCGGGACTGATCGATTTGCCGAAGCAGCTCATCGACTTACGCCTTAATAGCATCGCCACTAGCGACATTGACGGCGGAGAAGGCTCGACAATTAGCGCGCCGCTAAAAATTGCCGGCACCTTCGCTGCGCCAAAGATCAGCGTCGACATGGAAGAGCTCGTCGTCGGCCGTTTGCGGGATGAAGCGCGCGGACTCATTGACCGGGCGCTTGGCGGCGGCGCGAACGACGCTGAAAGCGGTGACGATGCAGAGGATGGCTCCCCCGTAACAGGTTTACTGCGTGGTCTCGTCGGCCCGTCAACAAATGAAGAAGCTCCTGAAAACGGCGCTCAATCTAGCGGGGCGGAGGCGGGCAAAGCCCTACGAAGCCTTTTCAACCGCTCCAACGAACAGGCAAGCGACACTGATACTGAAGGTGCGCCCAAAAATGATGAGTAAAACTGAGCCCTATTCATTACTCGTATAGGCAAATATTGAGGAAGTGCGCTCGGAGCCATTGGTCGCGAGTTGACGCGCTCCTAAGCCTCGCTTCATTAGCTGCGAGGGTATGTTGGTAGCTACGCGAAGCAGATGCTTGAGCGATTTCCAAGCAATCAACTTCTTCAGAAGCCCGAGGAAATCAAGCTTCGGGCATGTGCCAAACTTCGCGCATTTAATGGAAAGCGCCGTGCGTCCCACCCGACTCGCGCTATGGTTTCAAGTAGCGCAGTTTTTAGGACGGTTTTGATCAACCTAGAGCGGCCGTAAGCAAATGTAATTTCCAATTCCACAAGCCAAATTGGGCTTGGGAGGTGGTGCATTTCAGATACTGAGCGGGTTTTCGTATGATTGACAGCACTTGGGCCGATCCAACTTTGATGATCGCAGCGTCAGCGTTCGCCATCGGCGTTTCGGCCGTCGCCTGGAGCATGCGTGTCGCCGGCACATCCCAGCGTCGCTCGATGAAGTGGTTGGCAAGGCTCGCCGCGCTTGAGGCTCAACTAGAAAAGTCAGACGCCGTCCTTTCGGCGCATCCGGGATTAATCTTGGTTTGGGATGAAGACCAAAGCGCCGCCGACGGCGGATGGGGCGACCCAAAGGTATTTGGCGGACCGGCGGCGCTAGCGTCCTTAATGTCGTTTTCCGCTATGGAGGACGAGGACGAAACACCCGTTGGAAGGCTATTGGAGACGCTCGGCGCCCTGCCCGTGGAGGAAGATGCCGACGGCGATAAAGCGACGCTCCGACAAAAGGTGAGAGACTTAAGAAGTCACGGTCTCGCCTTTGCAGGCGCCGTGATCACGGATGAGGGCCGGCCGATCGAAGCTGTGGGACGCGTCGCCGGCGGCCAGGTCACATTGTGGCTTACGGATCCAGCGGCTCGGTCGGCGCTTGACACCGGCGTTTTTGGCAAGCTTTACGAGCGCACGGCGGACCTTCACGGGGCTCTCGGATATCTGGAACGCTCAACGCTTCCAACATGGCGGCGCAGCGCAGATGGAACGCTCGTTTGGGCCAACAAGGCCTATGTTGAGGCGGTAGAAGCCGCTTCGCTTGCAATTGTCATTAAAGATCAGATTGAGCTGGACGCCGCCGCGCGGGAAATCGCGCAGACAGCGATCGACGAGAAACGCGCCGTTGAGGGACGACTGATCGTCAATGTCCAAGGTGAACGCCGCGTCCTTAAAGTCACTGAGACGCCAATGCATGCAAGCGCTAATGGCGGTCTTGGCGGGTGTGCGGTTGATATTTCAGAGCTCGATCGTACGCAAACGGACTTAAAGCGCCATATCGAATCGAACCGGCGCACGTTAGACGAAATTCCCACCGCGATTGCTCTCTTCAATGCGGACCAGGAACTCGCCTACTATAACCAGTCTTTCCTATCGCTATGGCGTTTCGACGATGCGGCTCTTGTCGCTGCACCAACTCACGGTGAGGTCTTAGACCGGCTTTGGAACGCCCAGCGACTTCCTGAAACCGATGACTACGCCGCCTGGCGCAAGAGCCAATTAAAGCTCTATACGGAGGAGATTTCTGGACCTGACGCGGAACGCGCAGGCGCCGAGCCTGACGAAATGTGGCACCTTCCAGATGGCAGAACTCTGCGCGTCGCCAAATCCCGGCATCCGCTAGGCGGCGTCTTAATGGTCTTTGAAGACGTGACCGAAAAACTTTCGCTCGAGCGGAAGTTCAACACGCAGATACGCGTGCAAGACGCGACCCTAAATACACTCGCCGAAGGTATCGCTGTATTTGGATCAAACGGGTTTCTTCGCCTGCACAATCACGCGCTCAAAAAGCTATGGCGCTTTGATGGGGCGACGCTCGATGGGGCTCCCCATATTGACGATCTTCTTCAAACCATCCGTCCCCGGTGCGATACCGCTGAACCTTCTTTTGATGAGGTGCGACGGCGTGCGGTATCAATGTCGCCCGATGATCGCCGACCCATTGAAAATGGCGTCATTACGCTGACAGATGGTCGAACGCTCTCATTTGGCGCTGACCCCCTCCCCGATGGCGCCACTTTGCTGCGTTTCTTGGATGTAACGGACACGCGCGAAAGAGAGAAAGAACTTAAAGAGCGCAATGCGCTGCTTGAGGACATTGACCGGCAAAAATCAAAATTTGTCGACCACATTTCCTACCAGCTAAGGACGCCGCTGGCGACGATCATTGGTTTTGCAGAAATGCTTGATGGGCAAATGTTCGGTGTTCTGAACGAACGCCAAGAAGACTATATTGCGAGTATTCTGTCTGCGTCCCATCACTTACGCGATTTAATCACCGACATAATCGATCTCGCCGCGGTAGACGCTGGAAAAATCGAGCTGGAACCCGGGAATGTCGACATCAAAGAGCTGCTTCAGAGTGCGGCGACTTATGCGGCTTTAAAGGCGGAGGACACGCAAGTTGACCTAAAAGTTGACTGCGCGAAAGACGTTGGCGTTCTCTATGCGGATGAACGGCGGCTGAAGCAGGTGCTCTTCAATCTTCTCTCAAATGCGTTTGCTTATACAAACGCAGGTGGCGAAGTCTCGATTGGCGCCGCGCGCGCGCCAGGCCTGATGCGGATTTGGGTGCGGGACAGTGGTCGAGGCGTTTCCGCCCACGACCAACCGCAAGCCTTCGACGCTTTTGTGAGCAGGGGCCCCGGTGCTGGCGCCGGCGTCGGTCTTGCGCTTGTCAAAAGGTTTGTCGATCTACATGGAGGCTGGGTGCGCATGGAATCAGGTCTCGAGACCGGCACATGCGTCACGTGCTTTCTGCCGGTCAGCGTAAACGCCCTGAAGCAACCCGATGAGCCAGGCGACGACCAGCTCCAAGCGCTTGCTGCTACAGGGCTGGCGGAGAAGACGTCGGTTCGGGAGACGATTGACGCTGCGGAGTGAGATGGGCAAAACTTGCTCCCGTCGTTGACGCGTCTGGCGAGTACCCGTGAACCAATTTGCGTTTTTATTTGCGCTGCTTTTAACGCCTGAAGCGCCTTACGATCGGTTAGACCAGGCAAACCCCGAATATGAAGCAGCGCCGATGACCTATGAGCGCTGTATCGACCTCGTCAACGCGAATCCGGATGAAGGGCGCTTGCAAGCGGATCGGTGGTTGACCGCGGGCGGCGGTCCGCGCGCCAAGCACTGCCTTGCGGCCGCTGACGTTGCGACCGGTTTGCCAAAACTGGCGGCGATCAGGCTGACGGAACTCGGCGCATCGCCTGAGGCGGGCGATCCATTAGAGCGGGCGCGAATATTCCAACAAGCGGCAACCGTGTGGCTTGACGCTGGCGATGCCGAACAAGCTCTTGAGGCGATTGACGCTGGCCTGGGCTTAGCGCCGGGCGCCCCAGAGTTACAGCTCACCCAAGGGCTCGCTTATGCCGCCGCTGAACGCTGGCAGCGGTCGATTGATGCGATCACAGCGGCAGAAAACGCCGGCGTTTCAACGGTGACCGGACTGATCGCCCGCGCGAATGGCCGGATGGCGCTCTTGCAACACCGCCAGGCTGCAGAAGATGTGGTGGCCGCGCTGAAAATTGATCCGTTTAACGTCGATGCGCTCGTTATTCGCGGCCGTCTCGCGCAAGTGGGCGTCGAGATCGCCGCTTCCTACGCCAAACAGTCGAAAAGCAAATAACTATGGCCCGGGTGTCGTAAGATCCATTGCCTTTTTTCGTCTTGCGGATTCCGGCTCTCTAATCCAAGCGCCCGCACAGCCCTTGGCTGGTTCAACGCGACAGCAAACCTGCGCGGTTTTTTGGGCCGATAAGCCGAAGCAAAAAAATCATTGTGTTGGGTTTTCGCGATAGTCGACGCATTCAACCGGACATTTCGAAAAAACGGTTGCAATCCACCGCCTACGTTCATGGTCTGTTAATCGGTTGTTAATACCTTCTCGCGCGCGTGAGCGAATCAAGCCTACACGGTTATAGGATGGCGAGGAGTTTTGACGTGGCGGAACAGGAAAATCTTTCGACACTGTCGGTGCATGAAATGCAGGAGCGAGCACGGAGCGCTTTTGCCCAAGGGTTTCGCCCTGGCCCCCGGCGGCTTTCCCGCGCCGCTCAACTCCACTTGATCGATATTCTTTCACGCAACGGCCTCGCTGGTCTCGGCTTGATCGCGGGCGTTGTGATCTTTGTGGCCGTGGCGGGTGGACAGACAGCGCCTTTCCCAACGGCAGTCTGGGCGGCGCAGGTTTTGATTGCTTTATTTGTTTGCCGCCGACTGCGATCTGATTTCCGCGTTGGCGAGAACCTTACCGCGCGCCCGTTCCGATGGCGCGCAAACTACACATCGGCGCTTTGCGTTTTGAGCGCGGCGATTGGCGCCGGTGCGCTCATGACAACCACGCAGAGCGACCCGCCCGCGCAAATTATGCAGACATGCGCCATTTTGAGCGTTGGCTTGATTGGTTCAAGCGCTTTGCATATTGCACACGCCCGCGCCGCCACCGGCATGCTCGCGCCCGGCGCGTTCTTTGTCATCGCCTGCCTGTGGCAAACGCTTGGTGTTTCGATTGCGCTGATGACGGCCATTGGAGCTTACGCCGTCGTCTTATTCGCGATAACGACAGCCTCGCGCGCGCTCAAATCGGATACGGCGCAGCGCTTCCCGCGAACGACCACGAACAGACGTCTTCAGCGCAAGGTTGCGACGGCGCTCGATGCAGCGATGCCTCGGGCAGCCTCACAAGCCTAGAGCTCCGGCTGATTTACTCGGCGCATACAAGGCGTTTCGTCTTTTTCGACAGCGTCTAGCAATCCATCAGACCAAAAAGCCCTTGGTTCACTGATCCTTGGCAGTCTGGATCATCGGGCGATTAGACTTATCGGTCTCGGTTTTGATGCCTCTATGTTTGCCAACACAATAAAGACCACCATCGCTGGTTCCCACCTTTGCTGATCCGGTGCAACCAACTGGCAACGTTGTCCTCAAAGCGCCGAGCCCAGGCGTAAGCGCCCCAAAGCTATGTTACCTTTGAGTGGCCGCCGCCCGCGCTTCCATAAAACCGCTGAAAGTCGACAGCGCACATAAAATTTGGCGCCGCAAAACCGCAAAGCGGTTAGTCTTCGGGTTAGACTTTAGCCAACAGTTCGCGTTAGCGTCTCAAAAAAACTGTTTGGCGTGCGGAGGAATGCATAGTGGCCGAGGGCTTTCATTTAGAGCAAGACGAAGAAACGCTTCGACGCGTCATCGATTTAGCGGTCGCGGCGAGCATCGATCCGATGGGCGACAAGGAAATGCTATCGCCCGCGTTTCAGAGTTTTCTCGGTCAGATGGTTTGGTACGCAACCGGCGAAAACCGCAATTGGGACGAACCGCAGACACTTCTCGATCGCGCTAGCGCCGCCTGGGCCATAAGCGCCATTCGCGAGCCCGGCGCAAACATTATCAGCCTGCGACGTGAAGAGGCCGTCGATTGGCGGCGCGAGCGTCTGGTGCTTGATATCGTTACGGAGGATCAACCCTTCCTCGTCGATTCCATAACGGGCGCCCTACACGACGCCGGAAAGCCGCTGTCTTTTTTTGTAAACGCCGTTGTAGAAACAACGCGCGACAAGAGCGGCGCCCGGACAAATGAGCCGGGCGAGGTGCTACGCGAGTCAATTATTCACGCTGAAATGGACCCCGCCGTCGACGATGCGGAAGTTGAAGCGCTGCATCAAGTCGTCGAGCAGGTTCTAGCCGACGTAGCGGTCGCGGTCGCCGATTGGGAAGACATGCGGGCGCGGCTCGCTGCGTGTATCGCCCAGCTTGAGCGTGCGCGACCAAAGGGCGTCCGGCGCGAGGAAATGCGCGAAGCGATTGATTTTCTCAAATGGCTTTGGGACAACCGCTTTGCCTTTATTGGGGTACGGCGCTTTACCTACGAAAAAAGTAAAGATAAAGCCTCGTTCGCCCCAGACACAGATAAAAACCTCGGAATATTACGTGATCAGTCTCGGCTGGTTTTAAAATCCATGTATGAGCCGGACGGATCGTTAGCGCCGTCCGTCGAGGCTTTTATACAGTCCAACGAACCGATCATCATTGCAAAAGCAAATGTGAAATCAAATGTACACCGGCGTGTCCACATGGATTATATCGGTGTAAAGATTTTCTCGGCGAGCGGGGAGACGATTGGGGAAGAGCGATTTTTAGGTCTCTTCACTGCAGAGGCGTATAATCGTCCCGCATCTGATATTCCCTATCTACAGGCAAAAGTCTGGCGCGTTGTCGAAGACGCAAGCTTCCCACCGGGCAGCCATAACGAAAAAGCGCTTATCAATATTCTGGACACCTATCCCCGCGACGAGATGTTTCAGGTGGATACGGTGACGTTGGCTGAGATCAGCCATGGAATTCTCCGCCTATATAAGAGGCCACGTGCAAAAGTCTTTATTCGGAGGGACCGGTTTGAACGTTTTGTATCAGCGCTTGTTTTCGTGCCCCGCGACCGCTTCAATTCTTATATCCGTGAACGGATAGGCGCGCACTTAGCGACAACTTATAACGGCCGCGTATCAGCGTTTACGCCATCTTTTGGTGATGCGTCTTTAATTCGTGTGCATTTCATAATCGGTATGGATCGCGGCGCCCCCGCTGGCCCCGATCCGGACACTCTAACGAAGGAAATCGCCGCGATCTGCAGGGAGTGGCGCGACGACCTTGCTGATGCGCTAGACGCCGGCGGCGCCCACTCACACGATGCAGCGCGAACACGCTACATTGATGCTTTTGAGCCCGCCTATCGCGATCGGATACCGGCGGGCGAAGCTGTTGACGATATCGCAACGCTGGAAGGGATGGTCGACAAATCGATTGCGATCCGCGCCTTTCGGCGCGATGGCGACGCAGACGATTCCTTACGGCTCAAGCTTTTTTCCGCCGGGTCGCCTTTCACTTTATCTGGCTTGATACCAACGCTCGAAAATCTAGGGCTCAACGTCCTTGCTGAGGCAAGCTACCAAGTTTCTCCAAAGGACGCCCGCCCCCACCAAACAGTTTGGGTTCATGACTTTAATATGAAATCCGCTGCGGGTGCTGAGTTTCCGTGTGTTGATGTTTGCTCATCAATCGTGGACGCCCTTGAAGCGGTTTTGCTCGGCCACTGCGAAGATGACGGATTTAACACGCTTGTGATGCTGGCCGGCCTGAGCTGGCGTGAAGCCTATATTTTCCGTGTGGCAACAAAATATCACGTTCAATCGGGCTTTCAATATTCCCAGAAGTATATTGAAGAAACACTGTGTCGCCAGCCAGATATCACCAGATTGCTCCTAGAGGTCTTTCACGCGCGTTTTCAACCGCCTGACAGCGCGAACGGGGAAAGCACAGAAGAAGACCGAGCAAGGGCGGCAACGCGCGCCGAACACCGCGTCACGGATGCAATCGACGGCGTCTCCCGCCTCGATGATGATCGGATTCTCAGACGGTTCTTATCGCTCTTCAAAGCCATCACACGGACAAATTTTTATCAGTATGGCGAAGATGGCGCGGTTAAGCCCTATATCGCCTTGAAAATCGACAGCGCCGCCATAAACGACCTTCCCGACCCCAAGCCCTACCGGGAGATCTTTGTTTCCGGTCCAAAGGTCGATGGCGTTCACCTGCGCTTTGGCCCGATTGCTAGGGGCGGCCTGCGTTGGTCTGACCGTAAGGAGGACTTCCGAACCGAGGTTCTCGATCTCGTTAAGGCGCAGCGCGTAAAGAACGCCGTTATCGTCCCCACTGGATCGAAAGGTGGTTTTTACCCGAAAAATCTGCCCGCTGAAAACGACCGCGATGCGATTATCGCGGCTGGAAAAGCTGCGTATTCTGATTTTATCCGAGGGTTGTTGGACCTAACCGACAATGTTGAAGCGAACGAAATTACGCCGCCACTAAATACGGTTCGATGGGACGATCCTGATCCGTACCTGGTTGTGGCGGCCGACAAAGGCACAGCCGCCTTCTCCGATACTGCGAACGCCGTGGCGAAAGACTATCGTTTTTGGCTCGGCGACGCCTTCGCATCCGGCGGCTCGGAGGGCTACGACCACAAGGTAATGGGGATCACGGCGCGCGGCGCCTGGGAATCCGTCAAAAGACACTTCCGTGAAATCGGCAAAAATATTCAAGATACGCCCTTTACGGCGATCGGCGTCGGCGACATGTCAGGGGACGTATTCGGCAATGGCATGCTTCTTTCAAAAAAAACCAAGCTCATCGCCGCCTTCGACCATCGCGACATTTTCATTGATCCTGATCCTGATCCCGATATTTCCTATGCCGAACGTGAGCGGCTCTTCCGACACCCCCGGAGCTCTTGGAAGGATTATGACCAAAAGCTTATTAGCCATGGCGGCGGCATATTCTCACGTGACCTTAAAGCGATTGAAGTGTCTCAGCCGGCGGCAGCCGTCCTTGGTGTGGAAGCCGGAAAATTTACTCCGCAAGATCTGATCCAGGCGATTTTGCGTGCGCCGGTCGAGCTCCTTTGGTTTGGCGGGATCGGCACCTATGTGAAGGGGGCGGATCAAACCCACAGCGCGGCGGGCGATCGCGGAAATGACACCGTTCGCATTAATTCCGACGAGTTGCGAGTTCAGGTGGTCGGCGAAGGGGCGAACCTCGGCATGACGCAAATCGCCCGGGTAGACTTCGCAAAGCATGGTGGGCGAATTAATACGGATGCTATCGACAATTCCGGAGGCGTTGATTCATCCGATCACGAAGTAAACATCAAGATTGCGCTGACAAGCGCAATCGCAGATGGCGCTCTGCCGGCGGAAAAACGCGGCGCCTTGCTGCGTGACATGACCGATGACGTCGCGACCCATGTTTTGCGGAATAATTATAATCAAACCCGCGCCCTGTCCCAACGCCAAGTGAGCGCCGTTGCGGATTTTGGCTCCCATGTGCGTTTAATTGAAACAATGTCGGGAATGAGTTTTTTGGATCCCGAACTTGAATTCCTTCCTAACCAGGAGGAAATCGCCCGGCGCTTTAATGCAGGCGAAGGCCTAACGCGGCCGGAGCTATCCGTGTTGTTGGCCTACGCCAAAAATTGGCTTTTCGATGAAATCATAAACTCTAAGACGCCAGACGATCCTGGGTTTGAAGACCTTTTGATCAAGTATTTCCCGAAACAGCTCCATAAATTTGCCCCACAGCTAAAATCCCATCGTTTGCGGCGGGAGATCATTGCGATGCGGCTCGCCAATGATGTGATCAACACATGCGGCCCCAGTTTTCCCTTTCGCGCGGCCGACGCAACGGGCGCAAACCCGGCGGAAATTGCCCTGGCCTATGAGGCGGCGCAGCGGATTTTCGACCTCGAGGCAATCACCGACGCCATTGACGATCTCGATAACCGCGTGGACGCGCATGTTCAGCTTAATCTGTATAACGCGATTTCTCATTTGCTGAGAGAGGTTATGTATCGGATCGCGAGCGGGCAGAGAACAAGAAGCCTCTTGACGTCTGACGGAGTCGACGCCGTCGTCAATTTGTATAAGGATAATATCACCGTATTTCGTGAGACGCTCGCTGACGCGTTGCCGGAAACGGGCCGGTCCTTCTTGCAAGCGACGTTTGCAGACCTGTCAAAGGCAGGCGTTCCGAACGCCCTTGCGCAAATCGTATCGGACATTCCAGCGCTTGAGTTTTTGTTTGACGTCGCAAACCTAAAAGACGCTGTAAAGCAACCCATAAGCTCAGCCAGCCGAGCGTTCTTTCACCTCGGCGAGTATTTGCACCTCGACCAAGTGCGTTTGCTCGCCCGAACGATTACGAACCCGGACTACCACGACAAGATCGCCGTCCGACGCCTGCTGGAAGACATTGGCGGTCACCAGGAAGCCCTGGCGCGCCTCTACAGCAAATGGGAACGATCGTATACGGATACGCAAACAAAAGCGGAGGGCGCCGCGCGAACAAACGATAAACTGCTTTTGGACCAATGGTGCGATGGCGACGCGGATGGTTTCGCGCGCTATAAGACGTTTGCAGATGAAGTTGTTTCCAACCGAACCCTGACTGTCGGGCGTTTATCGTTGCTGAACCGAAAGCTTGCTGACCTGGTGGTTCGCCTCCAAGGAACCTAACCTTCAAAGGCCGACTTTGGTCCCTACTGAATAGGGTGACGTTCAATTGCGGGCCGTGGTCGATTTACGCCGCTTTTAGCGTTGGGCGCGCAGACGTCCTGAGAGCTTAATGGCGAAAATGGCGTTTGCCAGTGAAGACCATTGCAAGATCGGCCTCATTAGCCGCTGCAATAACCTCCTCGTC
>JBCCTV010000072.1:0-12934 GCA_039197915.1 Pseudomonadota bacterium
GCGACTCCCACTCCTCGCCGGTCATCTCAGCGAGGGTTTTAACCTCCCAAAAACGGTCTGTTTGGCTTTCATTGGCCATAAAGTCGCTCTTTGGCGCCGCGTCCCCGCCATGATACGACATTATCTTCGAGTTAGAGCGGGCGCGCATGCGGAAATTTGGCTTATTCGGGCGCGGCGCCTGCTGGTGTTAAGACGGGTAAGTAGATCTCCTATGTATGGGTTTCGGGTGTGGTCTTAGGCGATGACTGACGTTTCAAAAAAGCCGGATAGCCAGAAATCCGAACGCCGCCCGTTTGACGCCACGGCGAAAATTGCGGCCGCAATCGCGTCGGTTTTTGGCGGTCTGCAAAAGTCAGCGAACGCCAGGGCCGATCGGAAGGCAAAACGAAAAACATCGCTCGCCAGAAATCGCAAGCAAGCCTCGACCCTGCGGTCTTCGACAACCCGCACCCGAGCGAGGCCGCCCGCCTCAAGTCAAGCGAAACGGCGCGCCCAACCACAAAACACCCGCTCGATCAGCGGCGCCTCGAGCATCCTATCGAAGCTCGCAATCGGCTTTTCATTTTTAAGCGTTGGCGCCGCGGGCGGGCTCGCGCTCGCTTTTTTGGTCTTCGCGCCGCGCGAGCAAATCGGGGCGGACCTGTGGGCGGTTAATCGCCAACCGGCCGTGATCATTCTCGACCGCAACAACGAACGGATCGCCGCACGCGGCGCGCGCTATGGCCGGGCCGTCGAAGCGGAAGATCTGCCGGACTATCTCATCCAAGCTTTTCTCGCCACGGAGGATCGACGTTTCTACCGCCATAGCGGCGTTGATATCCGCGGCACGCTGCGCGCCTTTTTAACGAACCTAAAATCCGGCGGCGTGGTCGAAGGCGGGTCAACGATTACCCAACAGCTCGCAAAGAACTTATTTCTGTCTCCGGAGCAAACCTACACACGCAAAATTCGCGAAGCCCTGCTCGCTCTCTGGCTTGAGGGGCATTACTCAAAAGAAGAGATCCTGTCGCTTTACCTCAATCGGATCTATTTGGGCGCAGGCGCCTATGGGGTTGAGCAGGCGGCGAAAACCTATTTTGGAAAATCCGCGCGCGATGTGACGCTCTCTGAGGCTGCTATATTAGCGGGTCTTCCAAAGGCGCCCTCTAAGCTCGCCCCGACGCAAAATCCTTCGGGGTCTGAACGTCGCGCCCATGAAGTTCTCGATAACCTCTTAGAGATTGGGGCCGTCGACCCGTTTGAGGTTCGCCAGGCGAAGGCGACAAAACCGGTTCTTGTGAGCGATCCATCAAATAAGGGCCTGGGGTACTTTTTCGACTACGTCGCATCGCAATCGCGGATGCTTGTTGGCGACCAGAATGACGATCTGATCGTGACGACGACGCTTGATTCACAAATGCAACTGCTCGCAGAAGCCGCTGTCTCTAACGCCATTACGACGGAAGCAAAGCTTGCCGGGGCGGAGGAAGCCGCCCTCATCGCCTATGACATTACTGGAGCCATGCGCGCAATGGTTGGCGGGGTTTCCTACCAGAAAAGCCAGTTCAACCGGGCGACGAGCGCGATGCGCCAGCCCGGTTCGGCCTTCAAACCGTTTGTCTATGCCGCTGCCATGGAGAACGGTCTGCGGCCATCGAGTACATTCGTGGACGAACCAATCGATATCAATGGTTGGCAACCGGCGAATTATAACGATCGATATTATGGGCGCATGCGCCTAACCGAAGCGATGGCGCGATCGGTCAATTCAATTTCAGTCCAAGTAACGGAACGGATCGGCCGGGCAAAAGTCGCCGAAGTCGCCAAGCGGCTTGGCGTGCGCGCGGACGTGCCGGCCCATCCGTCAATTGCCCTTGGCGCCTCTAACATCACACTCGATGACCTGACCGCCGCCTATATTCCGTTCGCCGCAGGCGGCTATGTGCGCACGCCCTATGCGATTAGCGAAATCGCCGGCAGCGACGGCGCGATACTTTATACGCGTGAGCAAGAACCGGAGAAGCGTGTCCTATCCGAGCGCGTGGTGCGCGACATGAACCACCTTCTCTACCAGGTTATGCATTCGGGCACAGGCAGACGCGCGCGCCTTGGGACACGGCGCGCCGTTGGCAAAACGGGGACGACAAACGACTGGCGCGACGCTTGGTTTATTGGCTACACGGCGCAATTGACCGCGGGCGTTTGGGTCGGCAATGACGATTACCGCGGCATGGATGAGATAACCGGTGGCGGTCTGCCCGCGCAGATTTGGCGTGAATTTATGCTCGGCGCCCACAAAGACTACCCGCGGCGCACCGTACGCGGAGCAACGCCCGCTGTGACATACACCGAGGAAGGAGCCCTCCTTTCTTTGTATGCGGAGGTCCGGCGCGGTTTTGACCGGGTTCGCAGGGACGGCGACCCGTCCCTGGGACGCGATTAAGCGCTAAAATACCGGGCAAGTAAGCCGGCGAATAGTTAGCACGCGTGCGTTCGCCGCATTGGAGGCTTAAACCCGCCTTCAGTGTAAATTCGTTCAGGGTTCTCGTCGTCGTCTTCGCGGTTGCATCGCAGCGCAATTGCGCCCATCCATGGCCCATGGTGAAAACGCAAGAAACAGAGCTTCGCAACATCGCGATTATCGCGCATGTGGACCACGGCAAGACCACGCTGGTCGATCAAATGCTGCGCCAATCGGGCACGGTGGCCGCCCATGAGGATATGGCCGAACGGGCGATGGATTCGAACGCGATTGAGCGCGAACGCGGCATTACCATTTTGGCGAAATGCACCTCGGTTCTTTGGGCCCGGGAGGGCGGCGAGCGGGTGCGCTTCAATATTGTCGACACCCCAGGCCACGCCGATTTCGGCGGCGAAGTTGAACGCATCCTATCAATGGTCGATGGGTGTCTGTTGCTGATCGACGCCGCTGAAGGCCCGATGCCGCAGACAAAATTTGTGCTTTCGAAGGCCTTGGCCCTCGGTTTGCGGCCGATCGTTGTGGTCAACAAAGTAGACCGCCCAAGCGCCGAGCCAGACGCCGCCCTCGACGCCGCGTTTGACCTCTTCGCAGCCCTCGACGCCGATGAAGACCAACTCGACTTTCCTGTTCTCTACGCATCCGGGCGGGACGGATGGGCGGTAACATCGCTCGAGGACGACCGAGACGGGCTAGACCCGCTCTTCCGGACCATTCACGACCACGCCCCGGCACCAACCCTCACCCCGAACGCCGTTGAGGCGCCCTTTTCAATGCTTGCGACAACGCTTGAGGCTGATCCTTTCCTAGGCAGGCTTCTCACTGGGCGCATTGTGTCAGGGATTGTCCGTCCGGGAATGACCTTAAAGGCGCTCTCCGGCGCTGGTGGAGAAATCGAACGGGTGCGCATCACCAAAGTGCTGGCGTTCCGTGGGCTGAAGAGGCAACCGGTGGACGAGGCATTCCCCGGCGATATTATCGCGCTTGCAGGGTACTCTAAAGCCTCCGTCGCCGATACGTTGTGTGACCCAGCAATAGACGGCCCCCTAACCGCGCGCCCGGTTGATCCGCCAACGCTTTCGATCACAATATCCGCGAACGATTCGCCCTTGGCGGGTCGTGAAGGTGACAAGGTGCAATCCCGGGTAATCCGTGAACGGCTGTTACGCCAGGCGGAAGGGGACGTCGCGATCGATGTTCGCGAAACTGCAAATAAGGACGCCTTTGAGGTCGCGGGCCGCGGTGAGTTACAGCTCGGTGTTTTGATCGAAAATATGCGCCGGGAAGGCTTTGAAGTCTCCGTTTCAAGGCCGCGCGTTGTGACCCTTACGGATGAAAAGGGCCAATTGCAGGAACCAATCGAAGAAATCACGATCGATGTGGATGATGAATTTTCCGGGGCCGTGATTGAGAAACTCACGCGCAGAAAAGCCGAACTCATCGAAATGAAACCGTCGAGCGGCGGTAAGACACGATTAATTATGCACGCGCCGTCGCGCGCCCTCATTGGTTACCATGGGGAGTTTCTAACCGACACCCGGGGCACTGGCGTTATGAACCGCGCCTACCTGAAGCATGCGCCACACCGCGGCGCGATTGAAGGGCGGCGCAACGGTGTTTTGATCTCCAATGGCGATGGCGAGGCTGTGCCCTATGCGCTTTGGAATCTGGAAGCGCGCGGCGTCATGTTCATCCCGCCAGGCACGAAAGTCTATAAAGGCATGATCATTGGTGAAAACGCCAAGCCTGACGATCTCGACGTAAACCCGTTGAAAGCAAAGCAGCTGACAAACATTCGCGCAGCCGGCAAAGATGAAGCCGTTCGACTGACCACGCCCAAAACACTGAGCTTAGAAGAAGCGATCGCGTATATAAACGACGATGAACTGGTGGAGGTCACGCCAGACTCCATCCGTCTTCGGAAGATTGAACGCGAACCCCACATGCGTAAGCGCCGCGCAAAAGAGACCACGTGAACCGGGGCTAATTCGACTAATTATCTCTTTGCGCGCGTTTGCCAAAGCCTTGCGCCGAGTGCTCGCTTTGCGATCGCGCATAGAGGTCAAGCCAGGGCAAACGCCGCCGTTTCTGGCCACTGCGCTTTCCCGATCCCAACCTCACATGGTTTTCATGAGACGCATCAGACGCGTTAGAAGAGACGGGTTGGCCCGGTGGTGTCCGCTTGCTGTAGCGCCCATCGCCCATCGATCTTACAGGCGACGCCGGACCATTCGTCAGAACCGTCGGGACTTTCGAGGGTTTGCTTAAACGATCGGCATAATCGCGGCCGTTTCGTCGGCCCACCCGCCAACTCAAGCTCCGAGCCCGGACGGCGCTTCAGAAGCGTTTCAAAAATAAAACCGCGGATCTCGTTATCGATCGCGATCAGCATCCAGCGTTCGTTGACCACCTTCCCGACTACTTCAACGCCTGTGCCTGAATCGAGAACTTCAATCACTTGATCATCAGTCGACGGCCCATAGCGGATATTTGAATTCTTAACGAGAACGAATTCGCCAAGCTCCGTTTCATATTCCCGCGTTAATTTGAGGCCAGGACGAAAAGCGATTAGCGCCGTCGGATCGGAACGCAAATTGCCGACGCCCGGAACGCCCGGCGTAATCGCGCCGGTGGCGCTTTGACCCCGCCAAGACTGCGTCGTCGCCGGAGATCCATTGTCCATCGCATCAACAAATGCTTTCGCAAGGGCGCGTCTGTCGCCTCCCATTAACCCCGCGCCCAGGGTGGAGCCGGCCGCGTAGTTAGAGGCTCGCAATAGGCCGTCGGTCGGGCCCGAGGCGCAGCTTGAAAGAAAAAATATCAGCGAAAACAATGCTGAAGACAATATTCGCATGGCTGCTCTCCCTGGCTTTTCGACCCCGTTGGACTATCCGCGACTGCCTGGCCGCGCAAGGTCCGGCGGCATTACAAAGCCGACCGGATCCGTCGCCCTCGCCTAACCGCTTTTAAAGAATTTTCGCCTAACGCTTTCGAAACGACAGTCGTGTTCTGTCGAGAGTGCAGAGTTTCAGGGCAGCCAACCGGCATCGTAAGCGTTCGTAATTGCGAAAGGAGTCGTGGCGACATGGACCGCTTTTGAGGCGGTGAAAGGTCGTCCAAAGGACCGATGGACCAATCGCAGTCATTGTTTTCACGCCTCGCCGATTTGACCGGCGATGCGCTGTTTGCCGTCAACGAAGCGGGCGCGATTGAACATTGGTCGCCAACCGCCGAGAAATTTATTGGCGATAAGGGCAAGGCTTACACCGGCGCCCCCCTTCTAAAACTCCTACCAAAGATCAATCCCGCGGCCCTTCAAAACCCAACAGCTTACGATATCCAATCGACACTGCTTCGGATTGAGGGCCGCGACGACCGCCAAATATGCGTGCGGCTGAGCGAAGCGCCCTTTTGCGACGGCCTCCATCGCATTGTCACGCTCAGAGAGGTAAACGCTGACGCCCAGTTTGATGACAGCGCCATGCGCGACCAGCTTGATGAGACCCGTCGCCTTGAAGCGATAGGCGCGCTCTCCGCAGGCATTGCCCACGAGATCAATACGCCGATCCAGTTTATTGGGGATAATCTTGCCTTTCTCCAGGATGCGGCTGGACAACTTTACAGCGCATACAAACTATTGCGCTCCCTCTATGAGGCAGTAGGAGACGACCCCACCTATACCAATTATATCAGCGCTATTTCAGACTTCGATAACGTCAATAATCCACAAGCCATCAAGGACGATGTATCGGACGCCTTGACTGAATCCATTGAAGGCATTGAACAGGTTCGCGAGATCGTCCTTGTCATGAAGGATTTTGCTCACCCTGGCTCTGGCGAAAAAGACATTGGCGACCTCAATAAAATCATCAATAGCGTGATCAAAATCTCGCGCCACCGCCACCGTGGCGTTGTGGCGATTGAGCTTCTTCTCGACAAACATCTCCCAGCGGTGGAATGCCGGCGGAGCCAAATCCAGCAAGTGGTGCTCAATCTCGTCTTAAACTCCATCGACGCGATTGAGGAAAAGGGCGGCCAAAATCACCGTATTCGGATCGCAACGGAATATGATCGCGATAACATTCGTGTCTTGATCAGTGATACGGGCCCCGGCGTTCCGGCAAGCTTACGCGAGAAAATCTTCGACCCCTTCTTTACCACCAAAGCCGTCGGCAAAGGCACCGGTCAGGGTCTCGCCCTCGCCAAAGACTTTATCGTTAACGGACATAACGGGCGGCTTTCCCTAGAGACGACGCCGGGCTTCGCAACAACGTTCGTTATCGAGTTACCGCGCTACGGCGACCTTGATTTCACAATGGAGGACAAACCCCATGACGCAGCCGCATAATAATAATAAATCGGTGCACAAAGTTCTTTTTGTTGATGACGAGCAACGCTTGTTGTCAGCGCTACGTCGCCGCCTAGCGAACGCGTTTTCGCTGGTGATGACAACCGATCCAAACGAAGCGCTGGAAATCCTCGCGCGTGAAGACGATATCGCGGTGATTGTCGCTGACATGCAGATGCCGGAAATGAATGGCATCGAACTTCTCAAGCGTGTAAAGACTGAATTTCCGGGCGTGCGCCGGATTATGTTAACCGGTAACGCGGACCAAGAAACCGCCATTGACGCCATAAACCAAGGCGAGGTGATGCGGTTCCTGCAGAAACCTTGCGATACGGAAGATTTAACCGCGGCCTTAAACCATGCGCTCGAAGACTATGAATATGAAAATGACGGGTCAATCAAAGCCTCGCCGCCTTCAACACCAACAGCGCCCGATACCGCCGCGGCCTTAGATGAGCTTACAAATCATCTTTACACGCCTTTGAAAAATCTTCACCAGTTGGCGACCAATCTCGAAACAACGGCGAGTGCGGGCCGCGAGAAACTGACCGAAGCGCTTGAAAGCATTCAGGAACAAAGCGAACGGGCAAGCGCCTTGGCGCGTATGCTGATTGCCGTCAAAACAATCGAGGCGGAGCCTGACCGTCACCAGTCAAAAACCGTCGACGCGATTGCGCTTGTACACGAAGAAGCAGAACGCGCACGCGAACGAGCTGGCTTAAAAAAAGTCACGCTTTCAGTTGACACGTTGCGCCGTCGTCTCAGCGTTTCAGCGCGGGATACGGAACTTCGGTTCGCAATGCGCGAATTGCTGACGACGTCGATCTCGCGCGTCCAACGCGGGGACCATATCAGTATCGTGATCAAATCAGACGGCGAACACGCCGCGATCAGGGTTGCTGAGGCTGCAACCAAAGCGCCGGATGCGGGGTTTGAAGCTGATCAGGAGAAATTGGATCTAGCGCTCGCAATCGTTCGCACGGTCGCCCAGTCAAATAACTTCTCATTTGACATCAGCGCGCAAAAAAGCGGCGGATGTGCAGCGACCCTAACCCTGTTGCGTGCGCCTGAGGAGGCAAGCCAAGCGGCTTAAGGCGCGAGGCGCTGACTTGGCATCCGCGCCTTTTGCCTTAGAGGAACGTCACACCAATCGGAACCGCTTCGTTGCTTTAGGTTTTGGTTTTGTCGCGTTTTCTTGCGCCCAACCGGTCACCAATTGGTCGGAAAACGCTCTGGGTTTTTGTTTCGTCGCGTTTTCTTACGCCCAACCGGTCACCAATTGGTCGGAAAACGCTCTGGGTCTTTAGCGGTTGCGTCGCGAATAACGGACACCTTTAAACGGTCGTGCGCGAAGTTTTAAAAACCTTCCGCATCATGATCAAGTAAGGTTCGACCTTGCGGGTCTTCAATTTCGATGATCCAGAAATCCGGGTCGAATTTCGCCTCCCGGGCGAGATAGGCGTCGACAGCGGCTTCTTCGGCGGCACCGTCACATTCTTCGATAGGCGCTTGCCAAACGAGGCGGCCATCGTCGTCCGGCATACGCGCGCGTAATCTGGCGCGCCCGTTCCCAAGGTAAACCTTTATAAAGACTTGGCCGGCGTCAGGGTCGCCCTTCTTGGCCACATGCGCGAAGACACCCTCCGCACTGCAGCGCCGTAAGTGCGCCTGCACCCAAATTTCCGATTTTAACCGCGGTGTTGCAGACGTCGCCAATGCGCATCAAGCCGCGTCGCGGCCGCCATCGAGTTCCCGGCGATAGGCTTCGATGCGATCAAGCTGGGAACGCACGGTTTCTTCGGCGGCCCCTTGGGCTTGCGCGTCGGTTCCTTTGGGTGCGCCGTTCAAGCTCGACAGGTTTGCCCGCTTCGGCGCTTTCGCAACCGGCAGCCGTAAGGTGGCGCACATGCCCTCGCCCGGCGCGCTGGCAAGTTTCAATGATCCGCCATGGGCTTCGGCGAGCGCAAAGGCAAGCGCCAGACCAAGCCCGGCCCCCTTGGCGCCGCGCACGCCTTCTCCGAGTGCTGACGTAAATCGACCGCCAAGGCGGGCAAGCTCGGCTTCGCTCATGCCGACGCCGGTGTCTGACACCACAACGATCAACCAATCGCCGTCGCGGTCCGCTTCAAGCGTCACGCCGCCGTCGCTCGTAAATTTCACCGCGTTCGCAAGGAGATTGATCAGTATCTGGCGCACCGCTCGGGGGTCTAGATAGCTTTCCGGCAAGTCCTCACTTATGCGCAAGGTCAGGGACAGGCCGGCTGCGTCCGCGGCGCCGCGCACCATGGCCGCGGCGTCATAAGCGATCGCCGACAGGCCGGTGACCTGCCTCTTCAAGCTGAAGCGCTGCGCCTCGATTTTCGACAGGTCGAGAATTGACGAAATGAGGTCCAGCAAATGTCGGCCGGACGAATTTATGTGGCGGGCATACTCAACATATTTATCGTGACCGAGGGGGCCGAAGGTTTCGTTTTCCATGGCGTCAGCGAAGCCTATGACCGCGTTTAAGGGCGTGCGCATTTCGTGGCTGAGATCGGCGAGCATTTCCGCACTCGCGCGATTGTCCAACGCAGGCGACGCGCCAGGCCGATCCGCGCAACGGTGGGCCGCACTATTGTGAGCCCCGTTTGAGTTGGCGGCATTGTCTGCGGGCGCCGGCGCGACCATCACGGTCATACCGCTCGGCTCGCGCGCGCCGAAAGCAATAATGACGTCCGACCCATCCGGCGCCGTGGCTTTAAGCGTTTTTCCAGCGCAGCCGGCCGCTGGCCCTAACCCGCGGAAGATCGCGTCAAGCCGACCGCCGACCGCGGCGTTGGTGTTCGTGCCCTTATCTGCGTTGTGCGCCATAGCGCGCGCGACCGCTTGGTCATACTTCTCGATCCGACCATCAGCGTCGAGCCGGACCAGGCCAACTTCAGAATTTCCACGCCAGCAAAATTGATCGTCAGGGCCGTCTTTGAAAAGTCGGTATAGCCAACGCAAAGCCATAGTTTTCCTTGCCGCACTCACGAACGCAGCGACCAAAACTCAGTGTTTTTACACACGAATGGTCCGCCGGTATGCCCAACACCTTCGGTCTGACATCCTTAACAAATACTGAACGCATTTGAGACAAAATACCGTTTTGGCGACCAAACAAGAAAGGCCGTCGATCGGCGTTATTCTGCTGCAGGCCAAATTCCCACGTGTCTAATTTGATATTAATGCGTTAAGGTCTGCGAAGCGGGTCTTAATGGGCGTGGGCTAGCCTTACAGCATCGTAAGCAGTGCGCCCGGACAGAGCGCGCAAAAATCTTGGGAGCAGAAGCGTATGTTGCGTATTGCGCAGCCGAAACAGGCCCGCAAATCTCGAACGTTTCGGGGGGCTGCACTCGTTGTCGCCGGGATCGTTGCGTCGAGCGGCGTCGCCGCAGACACCTTGGCGCAACCGCCGTCAAATGCACTAGAGCAGCAGGCGGCCCACTACATTCAATATCGACAGGACGTTGCCGAAATTGAAGCAACGCCCCTGAATAACGCAAAAGCAACGCGGGACGCCCATAAGCGGCTCGCCGCCCATGACCCGACGGGCCTCTCAGGCGGCTGGGTCGCCTATGCGGCGTTAGTGGCTGCGGACACGCCAGAATTCGCCGCAGACCTCAAAAAAGAGCTCAAAAGGCGGCATGGACGCCTTCGCGGCAAGCCAGGTTTTCTCGCAAAACTCGCCGAGGACCCTTCCTATCCGCGCAAGCTAAAAGGCGCGAAGGCGGCGACCGCGCGCGTCCTCGAAATGACGATGCAAGACATCAGTCGGTTTTATGCGCTGGGTGAAAACTTCAAACGCCAAGCCTACGCCATGCAGAAAACGAACTGGGGCAAAAAACGCATCGCCTCTAGCGATCGGCGCCTCCAGGAGGCCGATCAATTTGCTTCGTCGCGCCCAAAATCATCAGCCCCCGAGCTCGAACGCACCACCGAGCGGGGCGTCACCGCCCCCGTTCTCGCCAGCGCGTCAGCAGCCTGGTCCGCGGATTGGGGCGCGGATGGCGGCGAAGGCCGTCTCTCTGAACCAAACGCCCAAGTGATTATGGACCGGGTTCTAAACCTCGCCGCGCGCTACGCCGTCGGCAGCGTCAACGACAAGGTCGTTGAGGTCTATTCAAAGAACAACAAGAGCCGCCAATGCTTGGAGCTTTCCAAGCTCACACTTTCCCAGTGCATCGCCGCGACACGCACGCCCTATGAGGAAGCGTTTTGCTTAGGAGAGCACGGGCTGAACGACATCGGCGGCTGCATCGGTTGGGTCGCCGGACAAGGCGCGAGCTAGAGCGTTTTCCGACCAAGTGGGCACCGGTTGGGCGTAAGAAAACGCGACAAAACAAAAACCTGGAGCAACGAAGCGGTTCAGATTGATGCGAAGTTGCTCTAGCCAAGCACAGGCCCATATTTTGCGCAAAATAAGCAGCCGCTCCGAGGGTTTTCGGGGCGGCTTTTTCGTGCGCGGCCCCGCGCCCGGTTGAACCTCCGCGGGGAGCGCCCTACGTCGCTTGCATGACTGAATTCCAAACAATCCTCGACGATTTTGAGTTCCTCGACGACTGGGATGATCGGTACAAATATCTTATCGATCTTGGGCGCGCGCTGCCGCCTTTCCCGGAACAAAATCGTAATGATGATTTTAAGGTCCGAGGTTGCGCCAGCCAGGTCTGGCTTGTCGCGGAAACCGATGGCGAGACGCTGAAGCTGCAGGGCGACTCCGATGCGCATATCGTGAAGGGGCTCGTCGCCGTGCTGCTCGCTTTATTTGACGGAAAAAAACTGTCTGAGGCGAAGGGCTTGGATGTGCAGGCCGCCCTCGCACCCTTGGACCTCGCAGACCACCTAACGCCGCAACGCTCAAATGGCCTGGCTGCAATGATTAAGCGGATCGGTGAAATTTCGAACGCGGCCTGAGCCCTATGCAGCGCCCAGCTTCTTTGACGGCGCGTAGCTTTGTAAGTCGACATCCCTCGTCAGCATCGCCGTTAAGCGCTCTCTAAGCTGCGCTTCCATGGCGTCGACCTGGTCGTCAAAAATCGGGCTGTCCCTTCGGTCTTCAATCGAATTCCAGGAATAGGCGACCGTCGTGCGGTCGCGTCCGAATTCGAGCGCCACCTGTCCAAGCGACAATTGCCCAACCACATGCGCCAAATACATCGCAAGCTGACGAGCGAAGACAATCGTCGACTTTGCCCGGTCTTTTGAAAGGACCTCTTCGGACGAAATCGCTGTCGCATCGCACGCCACAGTGATCGCTTCAGCGGCAATCCTCTTGCGATAAAGCGTCGCCAAACCAACCGGCTTATTAACATCCACCATTTGGACTAAGACCTCGCACGCTACAAACTGTGCGGAAAGTACACCCACTTGAGGTTGTATAGGAAAACTATCCTACAAAGTGTTTAGTCCACGGAGATATTTAATTAGTCAGTAAAGGCACAATTTTGGTCAAATTGAAGATTGAATTTTAGAGTTCGTTACCAGCGGTTAACGGACTAATAAGTTCGTCGCTTAGCGGTGACCGAGCGCGCCAGGCAATCAGACTTGCGCAGCGAAGGCTGCCGCAGGCGCACAAAACAAAAACCCAGAGTGTTTTCCGACCAAGTGGGGACCGGTTGGGCGTAGGAAAACGCGACAAAACAAAAACCTAGAGCAACGAAGCAGTTCAGATTGATGCGAAGTTACTCTAGAGCATCGCGACAGTTCTATTTGAACATCCGGCGCTCTAGGATACGAAAGCCAGAACCAGGACGAGCCCCAATACGACTGCTGTCCACATCGCCATAAACCCGATCGGCCAGCTCCGGGCCATTTGCCCTTCTGGGCCGTGTACTGCGTAAATGCGACCGAGCGCATTATTAATCCGCCCAAGACCAATCTCCATGGCGCCTTTCCAAAGGGCTTGCGTCGCTGCGGAAACCCACCCCAGCAACGCCCTGCCCGGAATACGGTAAAACCAATCGAAGTCTAAGTTGGTCGATGGGATTTCTGCCGGATACCATTTCAAAATGATCAGTAAGGCGAAGGCGCCGACTGCAAAGATCAGCAATTGCAGTTGCTCGACAATATGATAGGCGCAAATTCAGGCTTATCATCCCTATGCGGCC
>JBCCTV010000073.1:0-12867 GCA_039197915.1 Pseudomonadota bacterium
CCCAAATATTCGCTGTGTGCTGACGGATCCAATGGGCGCCAAATTGTTCCGCTGGGTTAAAGACGGGGTATTAGAAGCCGAAGGGTCATCAATAACGGAAGGCATCGGCCAAGGCCGGATCACCGGCAACCTCGAAGGGTTGGCTCTTGACGATGCCTACCGCGCCACAGACGAAGAAGCGCTGGACGTGATTTACAAACTCGTTGAAGAGGAAGGCATGTGCCTCGGCGGCTCTGCTGGCGTCAACGTCGTTGGCGCAACCAAGCTCGCACGAGAAATGGGCCCTGGGCACACGATTGTCACTATACTTTGTGACTACGGAAACCGTTATGCCTCGAAATTATTTAATCCCGAGTTCCTGCGGTCAAAAAATCTGCCAACACCCCCCTGGATGACTTAATTCGCAGACGAACTGGCTTTTTTGATATGAACCTTCTACTTGCCGCCGCATCTGGTGCTGGTTTCGCAACTGTCCTTTTGGGAGCGTTTGGCGCCCATGGACTCGAAGGCGTTCTATCAGCGAAAGAACTCGATTGGTGGGAAACAGCAACCCTATACGGACTAACCCACACCGCGGTAGCGGCCGCCATTGGGCTCGTGCGAAGACCGTTCTCGGCCTTTGGTGGGTGGGCGATGCTTCTCGGCGTCATCATTTTCAGCGGCACGCTCTATTCCCTAGCGCTCGGGGCCCCAAGCTTTTTCGGCGCGATTACGCCAATCGGCGGCGTTGGCATGCTCGTCGGCTGGAGCGGATTGTTTATGACGGCCCTGCGATGGCGCACAACGCAAGCGCATGATGAAAGGTCGCTTTAGAACGATGGAAGACTTCGCGACACCAGTCGTTGAACCCCAGTGGTTAGTCAACAATCTTGATGCTGAGGACCTGGTTATTCTCGACGGGTCTTGGCGCCTTAATGGCGGGGCAAGCGCTGCAAAAGCCGCCTATGATGAAGCGCATATTCCGGGGGCGGTCTTCTTTGACGTTGACGAGATCTCCGATCGAAGTTCACCCCTTCCCCATATGTTGCCCACACCGGAAAACTTCGCCGAGGCTGTCTCAGCCCTTGGGGTCTCAAACAACGATGCTGTCGTCATTTACGATGAAGCGGGTCTTTTCTCCGCGCCGCGCGTTTGGTGGACGTTCCGCGCCATGGGGCATGACCGAGTTTCAGTCCTAAATGGAGGACTGCCGATGTGGCGCGCCATTGGAGCGCCTGTAACAGGGGCCGTGCGAAACCGCACACGTCAAAACTACCAAACGAATTTCAAGTCGAGCCTCGTCTCCGCCGCTGCTGATGTACAAAACGCCAGCAATAGCGCGCTCATCTTGGACGCAAGACCTAGCGCACGCTTTCGCGGTGAGGCTAACGAACCCCGCGCTGGACTAAGAAGCGGCGCGATGCCCAATGCGGGAAACACGCCCAGCGCCGGCTTTCTCTCTGAAGACGGAGCAATAAAGAGCGCCACAGAGTTGAAGGCGGTTTTTGATGCTGTCGGTTTAGACGACCAGAGTGTTATCGCCACTTGCGGATCTGGCGTAACGGCCGCCTCTATTTGTTTGGCCCTCGAGATTATTGGACATCGGGATTGGTCGCTTTACGACGGGTCATGGGCCGAGTGGGGACGCGAAGAAAACGATGCAACGCTTTTTCCAGTTGTCGCGCGCTCCGAGGGCGACGCCTAACAATGCCTAACTCCGTAGACGTACTAATCACCTATCTGGAACAAAATGCGCAACCATTTCTGCGGCACCCGACAACCACACGGAAAACCGCCATTATGCGCGCGGAAAATCCGCCGGTTCACTTTTACCGCTATCTCTACAACACCGTTGGCGGACCACACCACTGGGTCAGCCGCAAGCGCCTCAGCGACGAAACTCTCCGCGAGATCATTCATCACCCGGACGACTATATTTACGTGCTTTATTGCGACGGCGCCCCTGCTGGCATGTGCGAGATTGACGCTCGTGCGGAGGACTTAGCCGAAATAAAATTTTTCGGTTTGGCGCCGGAATATGTTGGCGCAGGGCTTGGGCGCTTTTTCCTTACCCATGCGATTAGGCTTGCCTGGGCGCTTGAGCCAAAACGCGTGATCCTAGAAACATGCACGCTTGACCATCCGGCGGCGCTCCCCCTCTACCAAAAACTTGGCTTTACAGTTTTTGACCAGCGACACGGGGTCGTTTCCCTCACAGACGAAGACGAGATGCGCCATATCTAATCGATTTCCATAGAAACGACATCATTACATTTGCGATGAAAAAGAACACAACGCTCGTTACTGCCGGTCGCCCGCACCAGAGGCCGACCCACACTGTCAATCCAAGCGTTGAGCGCGCATCAACGATCCTCTTTGCGACCTATGAGGACATGACGGCGAGCACCGGAAAGATCACCTATGGCCGGCTTGGAACGTCAACCCACCGGGCGCTTGAGGACGCCGTAACAGCCCTAGAAGGCGGGGTTGAAACACGCCTTTTTGGTTCGGGCCTGCAGGCCTGCGCGCTCTCCATTCTCGCGTTTGTGAAAGCCGGAGATGACGTCTTAATGACGGATAGCGCTTACGACCCTACACGGAAGTTCTGTGACCGGTTTTTAACGCGCTTTGGCGTCACCACCAGATATTACGACCCATCGGTCGGCGCAAGCATTGCTGATCTTATTACGGACAAAACCAAAGTCATATTCGCTGAATCCCCAGGCTCCCTGACTTTCGAAGTTCAAGACCTGCCGGCTTTAGCGAGCGCCGCGAAGGCTGGCGGCGCAAAGCTCGTCGTCGATAACACCTGGAGCGGCGGCTACTATTTAAAGCCCCTCGCCCATGGCGCGGACGTTAGTGTTCAGGCGGGTACGAAATATATGAGCGGCCATTCCGATTGCCTCATCGGTTCTGCAACCGCCGCCGATGACGAAAGCGCACGGGCCCTGTTCCATGCGCAGCTCCAGCTTGGCGTAAACGTATCCGCAGACGACGCTTGGTTGGCGTTGCGTGGCCTTCGCTCGCTCGGCGCAAGGCTTCCCCTACACGAGGCCAACGGGTTGAAGCTCGCCAAATGGCTGGTGAAGCGCCCGGAAGTTGCCCGTGTCCTCCACCCAGCATTGAAAGGCGCCCCCGGCCACGCTTTGTGGAAGCGAGACTTCACCGGTGCGTCATCGCTGTTTGGGGTCGTTTTGAAACCAGTTGATGTCGCCGGTCAACGCGCCTTCTTTAATGCGTTAAGCCTTTTCGGCATGGGATACTCCTGGGGCGGCTTTGAAAGCCTATGCATTAAGGTCGAACCGGAATTAAATCGAACAGCGACGGAATGGCGAGACGAAGGGATCGTTTTGCGTTTCCACATTGGGCTTGAAGACGTCGATGACTTAACGAATGATCTAAACGGCGCCTTTGAAGCCATGGCCGCGGCGCGGGGATGAAGTCGATTTTATTATTGCGCGCATAGACCAGCCAGTCGCAAACTGATCAGTAGCGTGAGCGAATAGTCGAAGAGCTTCGTGGAAAGGGCTAGAATGTATAGCAGCAAAAACAGCGTTCGAAACTTTCGAAATCTCTTCTGTGTGTGCGCGGCCGCTGTAGCTTCTGGCTGCGCGACAAATATTTCGGAAATTGTTTCCAATCCACCCGGTGCGACGGTTACGGTGGAAGGGGTTGGCGAATGCGAAACCCCGTGTACGGTGGGCGTCGACGCGCCGATTATCGTAACAGTTGCAAAGCCCGGCTACCTACCTAAGCGCTTGCGGATTTCACCGGGCGCGACGCGCGTGAAAGTGGACCTGGAACAGGCGGCGGAAACAAAAGCTGTCGAAGAGGGAACACTACCCGCATTATAGTCGCGTCGACTATCTTGGGTCGGACGGATAGACTAAAAGCGCCGTGCTCCGCAGTATTGTAAAAGGAATTGGGTTGATGGTTCGCAGCGCTATTCGTGAAAATGGTCACCCGATTACTCGGCGAACGTTCATCAATTCGGCTGCCGCCGCGAGCGGCGCAATTCTTACGGGCCTGCCGATTAGCGCCACCGCTGAAGACACATCAGAAGACACTGCTAAAAACTATGCGATGGATAAACGGTACTGGCGAAAAATAGCCCGGCAGTACGATATTGCCGATGATTTCGTTAATTTGGAGAACGGCAATTGGGGCTTAATGGCCCGGCCAGTAATGGAAAAGTATCTGCAATACACGCAGATGGTGAACGCCTATAACTCCCATTATGCACGCCGGCAGTACAAAGATGATTTTATCGCCGTGCGAGAAAAACTTGCTGAAAAACTGGGCGTGTCGCCAGAAGAAGTAGCAATTACGCGGGGGGCGACCGAGGCCCTCCAAGCGCTCGTTGGCGGCTACAAAAACCTGCAGCGCGGCGACGCCGTAATGTATGCCGATCTTGATTATGGGTCTGTCCAAGCGTCGTTCGACTGGCTAGCGAACAAACGGAGCGCAGAAGTCGTTCGTTTGTCGATTCCGGAGCCAACCACTTTTGATGGCTTAATCGAGTTTTACGAGGCCGCTTTGCAGGCCAATCCCAAAGTTAAGTTACTGCTCCTTACACATATTAGTAACCGTACCGGACTCGTTGCCCCGGTGCGCGAAATTGCCGAACGTGCGCGCGCCCGTGGCGTCGATGTCATCGTCGACGCAGCCCATTCTTGGGGACAAATGGACTTTACGGTCGATGATCTTGGCGTCGATTTTATCGGGTTTAACCTTCACAAGTGGATCGGTGCGCCGGTCGGCGTGGGCGTCCTTGTGATCAGAAAAGAGCGCCTGGGCGATATTGCAACGAACCTCTCGTCGAACACTTGGGAGCAGGACAAAATCTCTGGTCGCATTCATACGGGTACGGCGAATTTTGCTGCTGTCTTAGCGATAAAGGACGCACTCGAATTTTGCGATCAGGTGGGTTGGGACCGAAAGGAAGCGAGACTGCGCATGTTGCGCAATGTCTGGGCGCCAGAGGCCCGGCGCATAAACGGCGTTGAGGTCTTAGCGCCCGACGACCCCCGATTACACGCTGGCATCACATCCTTCCGCCTGACTGGCAAGACATCGGTCGAAGAGAACAAAGCGATCGTCGAAACGCTCTTGAAAGACCACGGAATATTCACCGTCCACCGAACAGGTGTGGCCAAGGGTGGATGCATCCGCGTGACACCAGCGCTTTACAACACGCCATCCGACTGCGAACGCTTTTTATCAGCCCTCAAAACAATAGCGTGACGGACGCCCGCTCGGTCGCAAATGGGCTTCGCTAGCAAAAATCCCGAAGACCGGTGACGCAGACCTTCCTCAACGCGGCTTGGCCGTCGCAAATGAGACAGATGGGGCCGCGAGCCGAAACCACGCCTAGGAAATCATCAGCACGGATATTAATAGCGACGAAAGATACGCTTCTTGCTTGAAGCGAGAGGCTTCGCTGCAAGTAACAGACAGCAATGGATTGACGTTAGCCTATTTGTTGGCGACCCCGCCAGGACTCGAACCTGGAACCTACTGATTAGAAGTCAGTTGCTCTATCCAGTTGAGCTACGGGGCCAACAATGCAAAAGCGTACACTCTAATACGCTCTGCACAAATCAAATCCTCTAGACACCTGATTGTGCAAGCGTCCTGCAATCTTCGAAGAAGCGAACGCGCTGTAGATAGGACTCTAATGCGTCCACGGGCGACGGCGGTCGTGTGTGAAGTTATCGGCATAGGCCTTCGGCACGGGCTTCGCGACCCTCGGTTGAATGACCTGGTATGGGATTGAATGGCGCTCGGCGTAAGCGACCGCAGCGTCGAGGTCATCGAACGATAATCGCACTTGGCCTGCGCGGGTGTCGTCGCCGCTTGTCCAGCCCATCAGAGGATCGATCCGGCGGGCTGTTTCCGCCTCGAATTCCAACACCCAGTGGTCCGTTTTAGCTTTGCCGGACTGCATCGCGGTTTTCGAAGGGCGAAATATTCGGGCGAGTGCTTGGGCGTCAGTCATAGGGTGTAATCGCCAGCATATCTAAACGCGGTACAACCGCCTGAAACCAAATGGTCGGAGCGGCAAGATTCGAACTTGCGACCCCCTGGACCCAAACCAGGTGCGCTACCAGACTGCGCCACGCTCCGACATCCGTTCATGTAGATGCGCCGCCGCAGTCTGCAAAGCGAATTTTATCGGATTTGCCGGATTTACGACCAAACGCCGCTAGTTTTCTTGGTCGGGGCGAACATCCACAGCCAAGAGACCTTTGGACCCGGCTGCGAAAGACACCTGAACGCGCTGCCCCTGGACGAGTTCGCCCATCCCGCACCGTCTCAATGTTTCCATGTGGACAAAGATATCCTCGGTGTCTTCGCCCCTTGTCAGGAAACCGAAGCCCTTGGCGCGGTTGAACCATTTCACGGTCGCTCGGGCGAAGTCGCCCGCTGGTGTTTGGTTTGCAGCAATTGCGGCGTCAGGAGGCGTTAGCGCTGCGGCCGTGCTGTCATCAATGTTTAGGATACGCGTCGCCTGAAGCCCCTTGGCGCGCTTGACGACTTCCACTTCAACGGTCGCCCCTTCGCGGGCTGTCGACCGTCCGGCCTCTCGCAAACAGGATTGATGCACAAGAATGTCGCCTGCGCCGCTGTCGTCGATGATAAAGCCATATCCTTTGCCAGGATCGAACCACTTTACCACGCCAGTAATCGTGAAGCTTTGCTCGGGCGGCTCGCTACCGTCCATGGCCTCTCCACCTGCCTCACTCATCTTGTCAGTCGCCCCCTGCAGCGAAAAGCATCTCCGTTGATGCTAATCGATGCCTCCAAAAAAGACGCTGGCTCAAATTGGAGCGCCTGGCGAACTGTAACCAGACTAAAATTCCGTCTACGTCGCATTCTACGCCGGAACGCAAACGGGATCTACTCAACTCAAACCAAATTTATCCGTGGACAAAACCACCAGAAATCATCGCGTACAAAAAACGCAAATTCTAGATCCTTTTGCTGCTTTTTATCCAGAAAGTTGTAATTTATGCAGTTGCCTGTCGGCAAAACGGTATCTGGCAACGAGCGATCGACGCTCGATTACACTTGTGTCGCACTTTCCAGGTCCGAAAGAAATTTCGAAACCAAAGATAGGAAAACATCGAAGTCGGACTCGATGTTCTTCAGCGAAATACCACCGGACGCGTTGCGGTCCATTTGAATAGTGACATCGCCATCACGATCGATATAGGCGCGGCCGAACTTAATATCGCGATTAAAGCGACTTAGAAACTCATGGCTCACTTGGTTCACGGAAAACCCACTTAGGTAGGTCAGATATGATATATCGCCGTCAGGACCAGCAACGCCGATCAAAATGCTCAATTCACCAACTGAAACTGATATGACGTTTTGCTGAACGGGCTCAACGGAGTAGCCTTGCATCTCAAGCGTTTCCGCGATCGCGTTCACGGAAATTGGCGATGCGGCGGCGTTCATCGACACCGACGCTAAAACTAATGCGGCGGCTATACTGACCAAAGTGCGCATGGCGAGCCCCTCCTCAACACGTCGTTAACATTAATACAGTGAACCCGAACGGCTAGCAAAAATCAATCGAAGTCACGCAAGATGCAGGTTCACAAACGACCCCAGACACGGGGCGTGGCGGCCGCAACACACCGATGCGCCCTGAACGCCAGAGTGGGTGGCCATCAAGCCGTTGTCACACCTGCCGCACTTCCCAATCGCGTAATAAATTCAATGGAATGGCAGGTGAAGCGTAGCGCTTACTTAAGCCGAAAGAAGGCCTAAAAGGCTGCCTCACGCTTAACGGCATCGGGATCACGGCTGCATTTCATTGTGTGTATTCGCGTTGATTTGCCGGCCATTTGCGACCCACGCCAAACAATGCCGCCGGATCATTCGGGGACGCGATACGCGCCCTATAACTGACGGACGCTGGCGATGGATCTTCCGGGCCATCTAACTGCCAAATCCGGGTCGACCCAAACCGACTCCCTTCAACGCAAGTGAGCGTTATCCCGTTGCACCCACGGCGCCGGATACTGATTATCTGCCCACAGACGCCAACCGCTCTCCATATCATGGCAGAGCGCATCGACATCTTCGTTTTCGTCAAGCTGCCCAAAGTAGAGGCGCGCCGTCGGGTGGCTACACTAGGCAGGGCGAATATCTTTGACTTCCCGGGCCCGCCATTCGCCAATCACAGTATTAATCCGCTCCCGGACTCTGGCCAGGTCCGCATAAGTCGCATTGCCCTTATTCACACGGATTATCGTTTCATCATCGACAAAAACGATTGGCCCACCGGAATCGCCGACGCCGCCGGTTATGTAATCGCGCGGGAAGCGATAGCCGAAAAACATACGGGCAGAACTTTTGGCGCAAGCGCTTCGTGATTTACGGTTAGGCGACGCAGACACTTTTTCCTCGCCTACAAGCACATGGCCAACGTCAGATCCCTCACAACACATAATAACACTGTCTGAAGATTCTGATGTGTACGGAGCCCGTGAAGACGTAGCGGCCGCCTTCAGAGCTAACTAGCGGCCTAATCTTTCAAGGCTATGCCGATAAAAGGCCGTCAAAGTCTGAAACGCAAAAATTAGTTTAGTGAAGACAACGCTTTAACTAAAGGGTGGCAGGCCCTAGGGGAATCGAACCCCTCTTTTCAGGTTGAAAACCTGACGTCCTAACCGATAGACGAAGGGCCCTTAGCTCGTTGCGTCAGCAGCGAGAGGTATATGCAAAGCCTGGCCGGATTGACAAGGGGCGACCGGATAAAACTGGCCGGAACTGGCGGAAACAATGCGCGGCGCGACGTCACGATAGGAGCAACCACAGCTAAGCCCACAACGCTTAAAGTTGCTTCGTGGATAAGTGACTGCGGTTGATGGTTCTTGTCAGTGAACGCGGTGAGAAAAGGGCGATCAAAAGGCGTCACCTGGCGCTTTGAGAAATGTACAAGTCGCGCCAACGGCCCTGGAACGACGTCGACTGACTTCGAACCGCTTCGTCGCTCTATGTTTCTGTTTTGCCGAGGTTTTTGGCGTCGAACCAGCTCCTCGCTTGTCGAGACGCCCTAATGGGCGACAGGCGCCGCATCGACGATTTGAAATTGAGCTGCCTCGCCGCCGCGCCAGTCGTCCTTACGCACCTTGCCCGCCACATGAACGTGCGCGTCGGTCTGCAAAACCGCGTCTATCGCCTCCCCAATCGCCCGGAAAGCAATGGCGTTCACGACGTCCCCGGCTGGAGAAACGAGAACAACGCTGAGATGATTTTGCCCGACCGGCCGTCGGGATTGGACGCTGAGCTCGCTCAACGCAAAAACGGGTTCCGGCGCGCCCGGGCCAAATGGGCCCACTTTCGCAACGGCGTCAGCAAGAGGCCGCGCCACCACGCGCGGTTCAATCACGGCGTCGACATCGAGCCGCCGGTTGAGCGCAGCTTTTGCTGCTTCATCCGCAAGCGTATCATTTAAAAATTCAGCAAAGGTTTGGAGGCGCTCGACCGACGTCGACGCGCCAGCAGCCATCGCGTGCCCACCGCCTGAGGATAACAGACCCATTGTACCGGCTTGCGATACCGCCCGCCCCAGGTCCACACCGCCCACGGAGCGCCCCGATCCCTTCGCGAGACCCGCCTCCTCGGAGAAGACAAAAACCGGCTTATTGAAGCGTTCCTTTAACCGCCCAGCGACAATGCCGATGACGCCCTGGTGCCATCCAGCGCCCGAAACGGTGATGACCGGCGAGGACGCAAGTCCCTTAGCTTCGATATCAGCCAACGCAGCGTCGAGAACCGATTGTTCAATCTGCTGACGTTCAGCATTCAAACTATGGAGCGTATCAGCGAGTGCGGCGCATTCCGCCAGATCGTCGGAAACCATCAATTGGAAAGCGGACCGGGCATGGCCGATACGGCCCGCAGCGTTAATTCGGGGTCCAAGCAAAAAACCGAGGGTATACGTGGAATAAGGGCGCTTGGCGCCAGCCGCCTTAGCGAGCGCCGCTAAACCCGGCGCGCCGCCGGCGTCCAAGATTTTCAAGCCTTGGGCCGTCAATACCCGCCCGACGCCGGTCATCGGCATGACATCGCAAACAAGGCCTAGTGCGGTGAGGTCCAGGAGAGAGACGAGTTTCGGCTCCGCTCGACCGTTTTGTTCGTACCAGCCCTTCTGGCGTAAATCCCGATTGATTGCGACGGCGGTGATGAACGCGAGCCCCGCCGCGGAGAGCGCCTCAAGACCAGAATTATCATCCGACCGCTGCGGATTTACGACAGCGAGCGCGCCTTCAGGCGGCGCCCCGCTCATCTGGTGATGGTCGATGACGATGACTTTAAGGCCGTCGCCTGCGGCCTCTTCAATCACCGTGTGCGCTGCCGCGCCACAATCAACCGTCACAATCAGTTCAGCGCCGGAATTGCGTAACGAGCGAAACGCCTCAATCGAAGGACCGTACCCCTCGCTTACTCGGTCAGGCAAATAAACAACGACGTCCCCACCGGCGCTTTTTACAAACCTGTATAGAATGGCGGACGCCGTTGTACCGTCCACGTCGTAATCGCCAAACACCCCGATGGTCTGCCCATTGACTATCGCCTCGGCCATCCGCTCAGCGGCGGGCGCCATATCCATCAGGAGATAGGGTTCAGGCAGCGAAGCTCTCAGCGACGGGTTGAGAAATGTTTCGAGATTTCGAGGCGTCACACCACGGGCGGCAAGCGCACGCCCAAGCACAGGCTCCACATCGCCTAAAGCGGAAAGCGCCGCCGCGATGCGCGGTTCGGCGTCACGCAACCGCCACGGGGCCCCGCCGGCTGGAGCGCCCATAGGTGGCAAGGGGCGCTCAAAGAATTCGGTTTCGCAGGCGTCCGCATGCGAGAGGTCCACGGCGACAGTCATTACCTTAGTGTCGCCGATTCTCGCGACCGCCGCAGCGGTCAAATTTCCCCAGGCGCGTTTTACACGGCTATTTACTAGGCTTCTTACTCAGCTTCTGGGCGAGCCGATTGGGCGCGAATGTACCGAACGGTTCCAGTGCGCGAGCGCATGACGACCGTGTGGGTGTGAACGCCATTTGCGGTCCAGCGAACGCCGTCGAGCATAGTGCCGCTTGTTACGCCGGTTGCCGCGAACATAACGTCCCCCGACGCCATTTCTGTCAGGCCGTACTTTCTATTGAGATCTTCGATGCCTGCTTTTTCCGCCCGTGCGCGCTCATCGTCATTCCGGAAATGCAGTCGGCCTTGCATTTGTCCGCCAACACACCGCAACGCCGCCGCCGCCAAGACGCCCTCGGGGGCGCCGCCGCGGCCGATATAGAGATCAATCCCGGTCGAGGGATCGGTGGTGTGAAAGACGCCGGCCACATCGCCGTCGGGAATGAGGAAAACCCGTGCGCCGGTGTTGCGCGCCGCGTCGATGATGGGCTGGTGGCGCTCCCGGTCGAGAACGCAAGCGGTAATCTCAGATGGTTTCACGCCTTTTGCTTTGGCGATCGCAACAATATTGTCTTCCGGCGACGCATCGAGATCGATGACGCCGTCAGGGTAACCGGGGCCGCAAGCGATTTTGTCCATATAAACGTCGGGCGCATGGAGGAGCGTACCGCCCTGGGCCATTGCAACGACGGAAAGCGCATTCGCCATGGCTTTTGCTGTGAGCGTGGTGCCTTCAAGCGGATCGAGCGCAATATCGATTTTAGGCCCGCGCCCTGTTCCCACTTTTTCGCCAATATAAAGCATTGGCGCTTCGTCGCGTTCGCCCTCTCCGATCACGACCACACCGTCCATCTCGAGCTGATTAAACGCTGTCCGCAGAGCGGTCACGGCCGCTTGGTCGGCGCCTTCTTTGTCGCCGCGCCCAATCATCGTCGAGGCGGCGATTGCGGCAGCCTCGGTGCACCGTCCGAGCTCCATTGTCAGAACGCGGTCGAGATAGGGTTCGTCGGACATGCTTCGCCTCATCCATAAGTGTTGAGCGCGCCTGGATCGGCGCTGCCCTCGCCATGGAGCAAATACAAGGCCGCCGCAAGCGTCTAAGAAACCGGAATGGCGAGTTTTTCGCGCCATTGGTTAATGCACCAGCCCCTGGAAATGCCGCCAAACACCGTTTTTTGGCGACAAAAACAACGCGCAGTCCGTTCTGCGCACAACTGGAACGGTGCTTGCTTCACCTACCCTGAAACCGACACAGGGCGTGTCGGCTGACGGGAGCACTACTATGAAGCGGAGCGCTTTAATCCCTGCCGCAACGTTTTCACTGGTTGTCGCAAGCGTATCGCTTGTGGCGACGAATGCACGAAGCGGCGGATCAGCGAACCCAGACGAAGGCGGCGCCGGATGGAACGAGTCGTTCCTATTTGACTCGCTCAGTAAGCCAGGGGCTGCTCCCGCAGCGGTTCGACGCGCATTTGCTGAAAACAGTGCAATGACGCCAGTGGGCTACCTGCATGATGGGGCCTTTTGCCCGACCGGACGGAGTTGGGTTCCAGCGGTTACCCTTGCAGACGCGCGCGGCGCGCTCGGTGGGTTTTACACCGGGAACGCAGTCTACGCAGCTGACGTCGCCCAACCTCAAGTGCAAGCGTCAGCCGCGGAAAACCCCGCCGGCGATGAGGGTCTCCTTCAGAGCGAAAACGCAGGCGATCCGCTCGCGAACGAAGCTCTTGCCGACGCGTCGGAAACGCTTGGCGATTTTCTCGACGAAGAAACGCCTTCGGTAACCGATCTTCTGGAGGAAGCAGGCGAAACTGGCCTTTATGGCGACCTGCCGATGCTTTCAATGGTGCCGGATTTACTAGCCTACAACACCTCCAATGCGGCGCCCGCTGGCTTGCCGATTAGCGGGTTCGGCGGCGGTTCCGCTGCTGGGGCCGGAATTGGCGGCGGCGG
>JBCCTV010000074.1:0-12503 GCA_039197915.1 Pseudomonadota bacterium
AAACCGATTGTGGTCCCCATAAACGGTCCGCATCTGTCCGGGCCAGCTGTCCTGGAGGATCAAATTTCCGTCCGTTGCGCCTTCGAGGACTTTTCCGTCTGCGTCGACAAGGGCCGGCTTTACGCCAAAGAGTGGTTTTGTGGCTGATCCTGGTTTCAGGTCGGTGGCGCCGGGCAGGGGGGAGATCAGGCAGCCGCCAGTTTCCGTTTGCCACCAGGTGTCAACGATCGGGCAGCGGCCTTTTCCAACAACGCGATGGTACCAATTCCAAGCTTCTGGGTTAATCGGCTCGCCAACTGACCCTAAAATCCGAATGGATGATAGATCGGCTTGCTGAACGATTTCCTCACCCTCGCGCATGAGCGACCGTATAGCCGTTGGAGCAGTGTAGAAAATATTAACGCGGTGTTTGTCGCAGACCTTCCAAAAGCGCGACGCGTCCGGATAGGTCGGCACGCCCTCAAACATCAGCGTAGTAGCGCCGTTTGCTAGTGGTCCGTATACAATGTAGCTGTGCCCTGTCACCCAGCCGACATCGGCGGTGCACCAATAGATTTCGCCGTCTTTGTAGTCAAAAACCGCTTCGTGGGTAAACGCGACATAGGCAAGATACCCGCCGGTTGTGTGGAGGACGCCTTTCGGTTTGCCAGTAGATCCAGACGTATAAAGAATGAAGAGTGGGTCTTCTGCGCTCATGGGTTCCGGTTCGCATGTCGCGTCGACGTTGTCGCGCAGCTCATGCCACCAGACATCTCGCTGATCGTCCCACGAAATGTCGCCGCCGGTCCGTTTTACGGTGAGTATTGTCGTGACTTTGCTGGTATCGTGGTCAGGTTCGCGCAATGCGGCGTCGACATTCGCTTTAAGCGGAACCGACTTTCCACCGCGAACACCTTCGTCAGCGGTAATGACCGCGACTGCCCCACAGTCTTCGATGCGGCTCGCGAGAGCTTCCGGGGAAAACCCGCCGAAAACGATCGAATGGATGGCGCCAATTCGCGCGCAGGCAAGCATCGCGTAGGCGGCCTCCGGGACCATCGGCATGTAGAGGATAACGCGATCGCCTTTTTTAACATTGCGCGCTTTCAACGCGTTCGCCATCCGGCAAACTTCTTCATGAAGCTGCTCATAGGTAATCGCGAGGTCTTCGCTCGGGTCGTCGCCTTCCCAGATGATTGCGGTTTGTTTGCCCCGCTGCGCAAGGTGCCGGTCAACGCAGTTGTAGGAGACGTTCAGAACGCCGTCTTCGAACCAGCGTATCCGAAAGTCGTCAACGTTAAATGATACGTCTTTTACGTTCGTGTACGGCTTAATCCAGTCAAGGCGCTTACCAACGTCTCCCCAGAAACCCTCTGGGTCTTCGATCGAGCGCTTGTAGTCTTGCTCATAGCGCGCACGGTTATAGCGCGCATTTTCGCTTGCACGTTCTGGGACGGGGAAAATCGCTCCTGCATTAGTGTCTGGTCCGGATGCATCTGCCATTGCGCGCTCCTTTTAGAGTTTTGTGTTGGTCATCTGCATGTCTTTGAAAAAGACACTAACCAACTGATTTTTAATGGATTTAGGCATTTTCCGCATCGTTGTACGAATAACAACCACCGTGCGAAATACGGTGTCCAAATCCAACACTGGGCACTCTTTGGTATCCCCGTCCGACAGTCCATTCGACCTTGGTCTTAGCGCCCTTCAGGGCGGCTGGATCAGCGCGGTCGGCCTGCGCGTTGACCTTCGTGATGTTGGGGAAAATCTGGCTTCTACAATCGTCGAATAGACCATTGGACAATAGCCAGACCGGATGATCCCCATGCAGATTTACGGTCAAGAATGGTTCAACAAAGTTTCGGGGAGGAAGTGCGCAATGACGCCTTTGACAGAAAAATACCTAGGTTCCATGTCGCTAAAGGCGCTTCTTTTCTCTGGCGTCGCAATGACTGTTTTGTGCGGTCATGCTGGGGCGCAAAATACCCGTACGGACGAAGAATACGTTCGTAATTTAGAAGACCGGGTGCAAGCTCTGGAGGCCAAGCTTGATATGGTGCTGGACCGCCTTGGCGGTGATAGCGGCGTCGTAGCCGCAGCGCCCGCAGGTGGTAAAATCGCCGGCGTTGGCGGTGCGGGAAATACCGCGCCGGCAGCTGCGTTCGCTGGTCCATCGACGCCTGTCGTCGCCGCGCGCCAGACGACGCAATCTCCGAGCGTGGGCCCTGTTCTCGTCGAGCTTGATACGCCTGGCGGCGTGAGCGCACAGAGCCAGCCAGTGAAACCGACGCCAAAGAAAGATGGGCTCGGCGTTAAGTTCGGCGATACTGATTTTCAGTTCACGGGATATGTGAAACTTGACGCGATCGTTTCGGACTTTGACGGTGGCGAGCTCGCGTCGAGCAGCATTGGCCGTGACTTCTACATACCAGCACTCGTGCCGGTTGGCGGCTCCGGCGACGGGCCGGACTTCGACTTCAACCCGCGGGAAACGCGCTATATTTTCAAGGTTAATTCGAACCGCGGCGGCCACGAAATTGGCGGGCTCGTTGAACTTGATTTCCAGGTCACGGTGGGCGGCGACGAGCGCGTTTCCAACAGCTTCATTCCGCGGATGCGACAGGCCTACATCACGGTTGACAACTGGCTCTTTGGCCAAGCGTGGTCGACCTTCCAGGATGTGAGCGCTCTGCCGGATAATCTAGACTTTATTGGGCCGACCGAAGGGACGGTGTTCAATCGCCAGTCGATGATCCGCTACTCGAAAGGCCCCTGGCAGATCGCCTTGGAGCAACCTGAAACCGAGGTTACTGACCCCACCGGCGCTCGCAAATTACCCGGCGACGATATCGCTCCGGACGTCGTCTTACGCTATAACTTGAAACGCGATTGGGGCCACCTCACAGCCGCGGGGATTATCCGTACGCTGCATGTAGAGGATGAAATTATCGCCGGTGCGCCCGAAGACACGACCGTCGGGTACGGACTTAGCGTGTCTGGCAAATTGAAAGTCGGCGAGCGAGATGATTTTCGCTTCATGGCGACCGCCGGCGACGGCATTGGTCGGTATATTGGTGTGAACGTTGTCAACGATGTCGCCATCGACATGATGGAAGGCGAGTTAGAGACTATTCAGACGACGTCCGGTTTCGCTTCCTACCGGCATTTCTGGTCGCCCGTGCTGAGGTCCAATCTCACTGGCGGGTACTTCAAAGCCGACAATCCAATCGATTTGGTCGGAGACGGCGTGACCGACCGGGTTTATTCGATCCATGCGAACTTGATTTACACGCCGTTTGAAAAGTTTGACGTTGGCGTTGAATATATATTTGCCAACAGACGCCTTGAAAGCGGGTTAGACGGCTCGCTCAACCGGGTTCAGTTTTCGACGAAATATAGTTTCTAGCTTCCTTAATTGCGATTGACCCCGTCGCGCGCGACCCGTCGGTTCTTAAATTCCGACGGGTCGTTGATGTGCGTCAAAATCAAGCTGTTCATCTCGGTGTACTTGGTGGCCTCAAACAGCGGAGGCTCCAGTGACGATCAAAAAAATCATGGTTCCCTTTGTTGAGGTAAAGTCGGCAGAGCGGGCGTTTGCCGCCGCGGTGCCGTTTGCCAAAAAATGTTCAGCACACATTGATGTTGTGCATTTACGCTTAAACGCAGAGCCGCCCGTTAGCGCTTTTTATCCCCCGGTCACAGCATCTTACGCGGCTGAGCAAGCCCGTTTCATGAAAGAGGCGTCGGACATTTTGAGCAAAGACTTGCGCGAGTTGTTTCGCGCTTGTGCGGAGCGCTTTGACGTAAAGCTCGCAGCGGCGGACCACCACGACGAGGCCGGGTCGACTGCGGCCTGGCGTGAGATCGAAGGGCCGACCTTTGATGATCTCGCCGCCCATGCGCGTGTTTGCGATATGGTGGTTATGGCGCGGCCTGATAGTCACGCGCCCGGTTACGACACCGGCGTTATAGAGACGGTGCTTTTTGGGGCCGGGCGACCGGTTCTGGTTGCGGGTCCTGAGGGTAGCGAAGGGTTTCCCGAACGGGTCACAATTGCTTGGGATGGTGGGCGCGAAGCCGCCCGCGCAGTGGCTCTCTCGCTGCCGGTGCTGGCTGAAGCCAAGGACGTGACTGTTTTAACGGTCGGTAAACTCGCAGCCTCTCGCGAGCCGCCAGAGAGCGTTGTGGCGTATCTCCGGCTCCATGGCGTTCATGCAACGGCCGTCAAATTAAGCCCTGGCGATAGCGCGGAAGACACCTTTCAAACCGAGGCCGAGCACCGGTCAGCCCAGCTTATTGTTATGGGAGCGTACTCGCATTCTCGATTGCGCCAGCTGATCCTAGGCGGGTTTACCCGGAGCTTGTTGGGCGGGTCTGAAACGCCATTACTGCTAAGCCACTAGTCAGACTTGCTTTCGACACACCAACTTAGGAGTTAGCTCCCGGATTTCGAATTGCGATCGATAAGGCTTTCAACAAATGCCGCAACAGCCTAAACCGCTGCTATGGCGATGGTGACTGTTGGAAAGGCCGATGACATGGAAGAAAATCGCCTTCGAATTGCAATACAAAAATCCGGACGACTGTCCGACGGAAGCCTTGAGCTTCTAAAGAGTTGTGGTCTGAGGATTTCTCGCGGCCGGGACAAGCTCTACGCGCGTGTGCGTGAACTTCCGATCGACATATTGTTCGTGCGTGATGATGATATTCCGGCTTTCGTCGGCGACGGCGCGTGTGATCTTGGCATTGTTGGCGAGAACGTTTTCGAAGAGCACCGCGCGGAGAGAGAGGAAAGCGCCGTCCCCATTCGTGTGCAGGCGCTTGGCTTTTCCCGCTGCCGACTGATGCTCGCTGCACCAGGCGATTGGCCGACGCTTTCAAACGACGCATTCAACGGAAAAAGGATCGCAACGTCCTACCCAGGGCTTTTGCAAGCGTTCCTTGAAAGGGAAGGCATCGACGCAAAGCCGGTCATTATGCAAGGGGCGGTGGAGGTGGCGCCGCGCCTAAAAATCGCTGACGCTATTTGTGACATTGTTTCAACCGGGGCGACCCTAGAGGCCAATGGCTTGGCGGCGGCGGCGACGGTTTTTGAATCGGAAGCTCTCTTGATCCGCGCGCCAGGAAGCGCTGACCAGGATACGCAAAGACTTATTGATGCATTGGTGAAGCGTATTAACGGCGTCATCGCGTCGAGGGATGCGAAATACGTAATGATGAACGCGCCGCGCGACGCCGTTGATGCGATTACCGCCATACTCCCAGGCGCTGAAGCGCCAACGATCCTTGAATTGGCCGGGGACGCTGACCGCGTTGCTATCCATGCAATGTGTACGGAGAGTGTTTTCTGGACAACGCTCGAAGATCTTAAAGCCCATGGCGCGAGCGCAATCCTTGTCCTTCCGGTTGAGAAAATGATGCCGTGAGCGGGAGAAGGTTCGCGCGCCAGGAACCAAACTAGCGCAGGAAAGCCTGTCGCAGCCGCATAATACAAAAACCTAGAGAAAAGCGACGTTCCTATTTAAACGCACGCTGCTTTAGCGTTGCCCTGATTTCTTTTTCAAACCTAAACCAACGCTTGAATGGCAATTAAGAAACGAAGCGCGTTTGCCGATGAACACGCCTTGACGAAGGCCGGGCTGCTGCTTAGCTCTTCTCTAAACGCTGAGGTGAAGCCATGTCTGACAATCCTGTACACGCCAGTATTAAGGCGCAGATCGACTCCAATGAAGTGATGCTTTTTATGAAGGGCACACCGCAATTCCCCCAGTGCGGATTTTCGGCGGCGGTTTGCCAAATTCTAGATTATCTGGGCGTGGGATTTAACTCTGAAAACGTATTAGCGTCCGATGACCTTCGTCAGGGGATCAAAGAATTCTCCGATTGGCCGACGATCCCTCAGCTTTATGTAAAGGGCGAGTTTGTGGGCGGCTGCGACATCATCAAAGAGATGTTTGAAAGTGGCGAGCTACGCCCGTTCTTTGAAGAAAAAGGCGTCAGCCTAGCGCCAGCGGGCTGACCCGCTTTCGATTTGACACCCCGAATACGGTGTTTGCCGCCTACGCGTTGAAAATACGCGTGGGCTAATGAGCCTTAGGCCGCGAGCCCACTTAAACAGGCAAAAGCGCTTCTAAGGTCGTAAGCCTGTCAGCTTCACTCGCTGGCTTGTCCCATCGTATTCGGTTGATCCGTGGAAAACGCATCGCGACGCCCGATTTATGTCGGGTCGATCGATTAAGGCCTTCGAAAGCAATTTCTAAAACGAGGCCCACTTCCTGGTCGGCCTTAACTTGGCGCACAGGCCCAAACCGATCGATTGTATGTTCACGGACAAACCGGTCGAGTTTTTTTAACTCCTCATCGGTAAACCCGGAATAGGCCTTACCGACAGGGACAAGCTCTTCGCCCTGGTCTGCGCTCCGCCACACGCCAAAGGTAAAATCTGAATAAAATGAGGAGCGCTTTCCGTGGCCCCGTTGCGCATAAAGCATCACGGCGTCAACGATGAACGGATCACGCTTCCACTTCCACCACTCGCCCTTTGGCCGCCCGGGGACGTATGGCGCGGTTTTTTTCTTCAACATCACGCCTTCGATCGCGTCGATCGGCGGCGACGCGCGTTCGGCGGCAAGTGTGTCCCAATCTGTGAAGGGAACAATCTCGGAAACATCCATTCGGTCCGGACTTGTTGCTTCAAAGAAGCTTTCAAGTTTCGCCCTGCGGTTACCAAAGGTCCGTGTTCGAAGATCTTCGCCTTCGATCCAAAGGAGATCATAAGCGCGGATAAAAGCTGGGTTGCTCGCGAGGAGTCTTTTTGAAACGGTCTTTCGATTGAGGCGGCTCTGTAAATCGGAAAATGGCGCAACCGTGTAAGGCGCTTCGTCCGGTTTAAAGACAAGGAGTTCGCCGTCGATGGTCGCCTCGAAATCGAGCGCTTCAATTATGTCCGGGAAGGCTTGCGAAATATCATCGCCGGTACGGCTGTATAATCGTCTCACGCCGCCTTCGGAGGCTGCCTGCACCCGAATGCCGTCCCATTTCCATTCTGCGAGGAAGTCATCGGGCGAGAGCGCTTGAAAGTCTTTGTTTTCATCAATCGGGTGGGCAAGCATCACCGGACGGAAGGGCGCTAGCGCTGCGGATGCTGGTTTTTCCGCGGCTCCTTCAAGCCAAGAAAATAAATCCTGATAGGGAATTTCTAGTCCGTGCCATAACTCTTCAATCTCGTTAATGGGCTTCTTGCCATAGAGCGCTAAGGCCTGCTTGGTTAGTCGCGATGAGACGCCAATTCGCAAACCGCCGGTTACCAACTTAATCAACGCCCACCGACCCTGGGCGTCCAGGGCGTCGAGCCAGCCAGCGATCAGCTCAGGACCTTCCGCCCGTGTCGCCTGTTGCAGCGTTTCGACGATCTCATGCAGGGGAGGGATATAATTTGCCCCGGGCTTTTCCGGCCAGGCGAGCGAAACCGTTTCGGCAAGGTCGCCGACATAATCATAGGAAAGGTCGAACAAGACCGGGTCCATGCGCTCATAAATGAGGCTGCGGAGCATTGCGGGTTTGACGCTTTTTATTTCCAGGTCACGGGTAATCGCCGCAACCGCGTAGCCCCGGTCCGGATCGGGCGTCGTCGTAAAGTAGTCGCTCAGTAAACGAAGTTTCCCGTTTCTTTGGGGCGTCAGCACCAGTCGTTCAAGCAGGTCAGCGAACTCTTGCATACTGATGGGTATTTAGTCGTTTTCGTCTTCGTAGCCAACGAGCGCCAACGGTCTCGCTTTCAAACCGTTCAGCTCCGCCCATCGCGTCAGCGCGTCGTCCCGCCCGTGCGTGATCCATAATTCCTGGGGCTGTATATCCAGTGCGGTTTGGATCAATTCGTCCCAATCCGCGTGGTCTGAGAGGATTAGCGGCAGCTCTACGCCGCGCTGTTTGGCGCGCTGTCGAATTCGCATCCACCCGGACGCGAAGCAAGCGACAGGGTCCGGAAACCGGCGCGCCCATTTGTCAGCGAATGCAGATGGGGGGCCGACAACAATCTTCCCCGCGAAGTCCTGTTTGTCGCCGCCTTTGGCGCCATTTTCTCTCAACGTAGCAGGTTTAAGCGCGCCTAGCTCAACGTCATAGTTGGCGTAAAGATCACAAAGGCTCGCCATGGCGCCATGAATAAAAATCGGTTCATCGTAACCGGTTTCGCGGATCAGCTTAATGACACGTTGCGCTTTCCCAAGGGCGTACGCGCCGACAAGATGCGTACGTTCCGGATACCGACGGACAGACGCCATCAGCTTGTCAATTTCGTCCCGGTCATGGGGGTGGCGGAAAACAGGAAGCGCGAAAGTCGCCTCGGTGATAAAGACATCGCATGGGATTGGTTCAAACGCCGTGCAGGTGGGGTCGGCGCGCCTTTTAAAGTCTCCTGAGGCGACAAGGCGTTTGCCGTCATATTCGACAACAACCTGGGCTGAACCGAGCACATGCCCCGCCGGCGCGAGCGACACGTCAACGCCATTCATTGAAACGACCTCGCCGAGCGCCGCGGTCTGGCGGGCTTGCGTGAAGTTCTCGCCGTATCGCGCCGCCATGATAGAGAGCGTTTCGTCCGTGGCGAGAACGGCGTTGTGACCCGCGCGAGCGTGGTCAGCGTGACCGTGGGTTATGACGGCGCGGTCAACCGCCACCACGGGATCAATGAAGAAATCCCCTGGCGGACAATAAAGCCCCTTTGGCGTCGGGTGTAGAATTTGGTCGTAAGCTGTCATAGCCTATCATTTGTGCAGGGGGCATTTTAACGCAAGCGCAACGCGTAGGTGCCCGTTCAGCGGATTGCTAATATCTAGATATGCATAGGGTTAGTTCATTGCGCGCTTTGTATGTCTTGCTATTGCTAGCGTTTGCCACGGGGAGTGCTCACGCACAACCGCCGCTTGAGGTCTACGGCGCTTTACCGTCGATCAGGTCAATGACAATTTCTCCAAGCGGGAAAAGGGTCGCCTATCTGCAAGACGATGCGGATTGGTCTCGCCTGGTCGTCGTGGAAGTCGACGGCGATATCAGCCTGACCGTCGATATCTCCAGAATTAAAGCGCGCTACGCCAGATATTTGACCGAAAAATACGTTGTTCTTGGGTCTTCCGCGGCAGGCGATAGTCCGTACTACACGCAAAATTGGGAATATAGAACCGCATTTGCGATCAACACCGAAACGCGTGAAATGCGCCAGCTATTAAGACGGTCGCCATCCTTAGCGCGAGGCCAGTCGACGCAACGGATCATTGGCGTGGATGCAGATGGCGAGCACGTCTTCATGCCAGCATTCACAGAAGCGCGCAGCGGCGTTTCGACATTTGATATCTTCAAGGTCAACCTCGAAACAGGTCGTGGACGTCCCTTTCAACGCGGCACATCAAAAACCGTTGATTGGGTGGTCGACGACCATGGCAAGCCGCTCGCTCGAGAAACGTTTAATAATCGAACAAAGCTCTACCGCCTTAAAGCGGATGCGGGCGCTGGCCTCCAAACGATTTTCGAAGCGAAGGATAATCGGCGGGCGGGTGATCTGCTTGGTATTATGCCGGACACGGACAAGCTCGTTTTGTCAAGGCGCACGCCGCTTGGGCAAAAGCTCTCGACCATCACGTTTTCCGGCGACATTGGCGAAGGGTTCTTAGAGCGCTCAAGCGCCTTTATTGATGATGTATTGTTGGACCGAAACCGAGTATTCGGCGGTGTGCGATATAGCGGTATGCTGCCGTCGCATGAATTTTTTGATCCGTCCGTTGATGACGCTGTTCGGCGGCTTGCATCGTTTTTCCCGAAGCGTGCGGTTACGGTTAAAGATTGGACGTCTGATCAGCGTTATCTCATCGTCAAGGTAGCGGGCAGCATGATCGCGCCCTCATATTATTATGTTGATACGCAGACAGATCGTTTGGTCAAACTAGCGTCCGCCTATGACGGTATTTCCGATGCGGACACTGCAGAAGTAATCGCTATTCAGTACCCAGCGCGAGACGGCGAAAAAATCCCGGCGATCGTCACGCTTCCGCGCGGACAAACGGGTAAACGCCTGCCTATGATTGCGCTTCCCCATGGCGGGCCAGAGGCCTACGATCAAATTGGCTTTAATTGGATGGCGCAGTACTTCGCCAGTCGCGGTTACCTCGTGTTCCAGCCCAATTTCCGCGGCTCATCTGGCTTTGGGCGAGCATTCGCTGAGGCAGGGTATGGGGGCTGGGGGCGCGGCGTGATGCAACACGATGTAACCGATGGCGTGCTAGCCTTGATAAGCTCAGGCTGGGCGGATGGCGAGCGCGTTTGTATCATTGGCGCCAGTTATGGTGGGTACGCCGCTTTAGCGGGTGGCGCCTTTACGCCAGAGCTTTACGATTGCGTGGCAGCAATTGCGCCGGTCACAGATGTTCGCTTGATGCTCCGGCGCGAACGGCGTTCGTCGCGAAACGGTCGGGGCGGCTTTGTCTACGAATATTGGAAGCGATCCGTCGGCGCAGAGCCTGGTGCGTTTGAGCGATTAGACGAGATCTCGCCGGCGCGGAATGCCGATGAGTTTGTCGCGCCCGTATTACTAATTCATGGTGAGGATGATTCTGTCGTCGATATTCGCCAAAGCCGGGTTATGGCGCGGGCGCTCCAAAAGGCTGGTAAAGAGGTCGAATTTGTAAAGCTCAAGGGCGAAGACCATTGGCTGTCGACAAGCGAAACGCGCATTGAGACTTTACGCGAGCTTGACTCATTCGTACGCCGAACAATAGGGCCTGACCGATAAAGCGCCTGCGCCCAGTCGTGGAGTTGGTCTCCGCGAAAGGGCGCTTATCATAGGTCCCGCGCTGGCGCGCAGTTTAACCAGCCTGGTCGCCGTAAATGCCTTCGATCAGTATGCTGCGGGGACCGTTTTCATCGCAAGCGGCATAGGTTCGTTTTTTGCCGTTTGAATAAAACGCGACGCCTGCGTGGCGGCCTTGTTTGTCGAGCACATAGAAATTGACATTAAACGCCGGGTTGCCGTCGTCTTTTAGGAGCCGGCTTTCGGTGTTTTCGTGAATGCGTTTCAACGCGGTGACCGCTGCGTCTTTGGGGTCAGCGCCACGGCGCATTTCCTCAACAATCAAATAAGACGCGCAATTATAGAGGTTCGCTTCGCCTCGACCCGTTGACCCAGCGGCGCCGACGGCGTTGTCGAGATACAAACCCGCACCGAGAATGGGGCTGTCGCCGACCCGCCCCGGGATTTTCCAGGCGAGGCCGGACGTCGTGGTCACCCCGCAGATATCGCCGTTTGAATTGACGCCGTTGCAGTTGATCGTCCCGTAAAAGTGTTCAGGGTCGATCTTCCCTTCCGCGACCATTTCTAGGGCAACTTTCCGGCCAGCGTCGGCGCGTCTCTCGGGATCTGGATAGTGGCGAGGGTCTGTGCGCTGTTTCCACTCGAGCCAAAGCGCGCGCGATCGGTCCGTGTTCAGATCGTCTTCGATTTCCATGCCCATATTGCGGGCGAAACGCTGCGCGCCCTCGGCGACGATCAGGTGGTGGTCGGTGCGATCGGCAACAAATTGGGCGACATTGGATGGTGTGCGCACCCCTTGGATAGCGGCGACGCCGCCAGCGCGCTTCTTCGGCCCATGCATGCAGCAACTGTCGAGCGTTACAACACCATCTGCGTCCGGCAGGCCGCCGAACCCAACGCTTGTGTCTTCTGGGTCAAGTTCGACGATGTTTACACCAGCGATAAGAGCATCCAAAACGTCTTCGCCGCGGGTCATGCGCCGGAACGCTTCTTCGACGCAGGTTCGCCGACCGCCATTTTTGTAGATGTTGCCATTACCGGATGAAATGACGACGGGCTTTATCGTGTCGGTCTTAATCGCAGGGGCTTGGCCACGCTGTTGGGCTTTAGCAGAAGCGCCTGCGCCGCCGATCCCGAGGGCGCTCGCGGCGCCGACGAGAGCGCCTTTGAGTGTGTCGCGTCGATTAATTGGTGATTTCATTGTGAGCCCCTGGGTTGGCGTATGTGGTTTGTTTAGGGCGAGGGTAGTCAGAGGCTGGTTCGGCGTAAAGAACGCAAGGCTGTTCGCGCTGCGACTGCGCGTTTGCGGTAAATTTTGCGTTTGCTGTTAGGAGTGTCGGTTGCGAAAACTCGATGTTTGCCGCCGCGACACGCTTAGCCGTTGCATGGGTGTCGCAAATATTTGATGGTCTTGGTCGAATAAATGGCTGTGCTATCTCACCCGACAGAAGGTCGCGGGCTTTTGGCTGGGCGTTTTTGTTTTGCGGTCTTTTGATGCCGCAAGATGTCAGCGCACCGTTCGATCAGCCTAGGGACTAGGAGTAAGAATGGCCGACGGCGCACCCTTGTCAAAGCTGCTCCCGGCTTCTTTTCATTCATGGTTCACAAAACGCGGCTGGAGCCCGAGACCGCACCAATTGCAGTGTCTTGAGGCAGGCTTAGCGGGTAATTCGCACTTGCTCATTGCGCCTACGGGCGGCGCGATGGACATGTCATTGTCGTT
>JBCCTV010000075.1:0-12386 GCA_039197915.1 Pseudomonadota bacterium
AGCGCGCGTCGAATGGGTCGGCGGCGGTCTTACACTTTCACTAGATCGCACGGTTGAAACCGTGTTGAGCCAATTTAGTCAATTCGAGGAAGAAAATCCCGAGGCGGAAAATGAGTGATATCGAAGGTATTGACGACGAAGAAGACCAACCAATTGACGATCTGGTCTTTATGGATGACCATCAAGACGCAGACGGCGCCCTAAGCTTGCCGGAAGCTGACGAAGGTGAAATTTCGGCCTCGACGCTCGAGGAGTTTGCCGAAGACCTCGATGCGTCCGATACAAAAATACGCGAAAGCGACCTGAAAAAGTCGATCTTTAGCGTTCCGATTGTGGTCACCGTAACGGTCGGTTCGGCGCGCCCACTTATTGGCGAACTCCTCAGTATGGGGCGCGACCACCTATTGCCGTTGGATTCCAATATTGATGACCCGGTCGAGTTGCGCGTTAAAGACCGCGTGATTGCCCGTGGCGAATTAACCCAAGTCGACGAGGACAGTGGTCGCCTCGGCATCCGCCTGACCGAGATCGTTGAAGCTGGCGATCTCACGCTATGAAGGCCCTAATTCCATGAAGTCAATGCGTTTAATAACGCTTGCGCTCGTCGGAACTGTTGCGTTTTTTACTGTGTTTGTCGACGGCGCCGTTGCGCAAGATACTGCCGCCTCCGGAGGCCTGCCCGAAGCATTGACGGGTGGCTTGAGCGCGCGTGTTATACAGATATTCCTTGCGGTGACCGTTTTGTCGCTGGCCCCTGGCCTAGCGATGATGATTACCTGCCTGCCGTTCATGATAATCGTCTTTTCGATCCTGCGCCAAGCGCTTGGGCTTCAGCAGTCACCACCAAATATGTTGATCATGAGCCTAGCGTTATTCCTAACGTACTTTGTTATGGAACCCGTTTTCAGTGAAGCGTGGACGTCCGGGATTAGTCCGTTGCTCGAAGATTCCATTACGGAAGAACAGGCTTTCGCGCGCACACTGGCGCCGTTCCGCACATTTATGGAAGGCCGGGTCTCCCCGGTTGCGGTTGAGGCGTTGGTTGATGTTGCGTCTGAAAGCACGGACGTTGCAGATGACCAAACCCCGCTCCATGTTCTAATCCCGGCGTTTATGCTCTCAGAAATTCAGCACGCGTTTGAAATTGGGTTCGTCATTTTTCTCCCGTTCCTAATTATCGACCTTATCGTCGCCTCGGTTTTGATGGCTATGGGCATGATGATGGTGCCGCCGGCGGTGGTTTCGTTACCTTTTAAGTTGGCGTTTTTTGTTGTCGCCAATGGCTGGATTGAGATCGCTGGGGCGATGGTTAAAGGATATGCGCAGTGAGCTTGGATGATTTTGACACTTTAGGGTTGCCTGCGTTGTCAGACGCCGGTGATGGGTCCAGTGATGATTTCGGCGGCGCTTTGGCGCTTATGGAGGAAACCGGGGCGGCGGATGGGCTTTCGGCGCCACAAAAAGCGGCAATCGTTATCGCTGCCTTGGGTCCTGATGCGGCCGGCCCCGTGATCCAGTTGATTACGGACAATCACCTGCGTGCGTTTACGCGCGCATTCGCTAAAATCGACCGTATACCGCGCGATACGCTCAATGCTGTCGTGCATGAGTTTTTAGGCAAATTGAACGCTAGCGCTGATGAACTCAAAGGTGGATTTGAACAGGCGCGCGCAATTCTCAGCGAATATAAGCGCAACGACGAAATTGTTCGCTTGATGGAGGATATCGGCGCGCCAAGCGGTCGCTCGGTTTGGGATAGGCTTGAGGAGTCCTCAGATAAAGATCTTTGTACATATTTCAGCAATCAACACCCACAGACGGTTGCCGTTGTTTTATCAAAGCTGAGCCCTGATAAAGCGTCGATGCTTCTCGCATTAATGCCAGAGGACCTTGCGCAACAGGCCCTTCTCCGTATGTCAAAACCGCTTGAGATCGGCGCCGCTGCCTTAGATGCGCTAGCGGAGACAATTGAGCGAGAGTTTCTGGCGCCGTCAAAAACGGCCAAGAGTGAGCGCAAGCCAGGGCAAATGATTGGGGCGATGCTGAATAACTTGCCGAGTGAAAGGCGTGACCTTCTGATGGAGCAGTTGGGCGAGCATGTACCGGAAATTGTACCAGAAGTACAACGCTTTATGCTCACGTTCCAGGACTTTCCTGTCCGTGTACCGGCTAATGCCGCCGCGTCGATTGTTCGGGATCTTGAGGAATCCGTTTTCATCACGGCCCTGAAGTTTGGTAAACAGAACGCGCCTAAGGCTGTCGATTTCATCATGGAAAACATTTCCCAGCGGATGGCGCAGCAATATCAAGAACAGCTCGATAAAGCCGGGAAAGTTACTGTGAAAGACGGTGAGGCGGCGCAGCGCCAGGTCATGGCTGTTGTGCGCAAGCTTGAAAATTCTGGCGAGATTAAACTGAACGATGTAATCGTCGAAACCGACGACTAGGTGTCGTTCGTTTGTTTGCATACGTCCTGTGAAAATGCGTACAAGCGCTTTTCATAGATTTAAAGCGTCTGCGGAATTAAGCCGTCTTCGCAGTAGAAGAAGCACAGCAATTCACTAGTCGAACATCCCTCGGGAGATTTCTAGAAACATAATAAGTCTGATGCGATTAAGTTTCTCAAGTCGAGGTCCGATGCACGTTCCGTCGGGTGTGCCTAGTGGCCATAGATCGAGTTTTCAGGTCGTTGGCGTTGGTTAAATTGTTCCGACCTTACTGAACGAGGAGTTCAGCGTGCAGAGCGCCAGCGGACTTGATCGATTTCAGGATATCGATCATCTCGCGCGGGCTTACGCCGAGTGCGTTTAAGCCACCCACGAGATCAGCGAGCGTCACATTTTCTTCAAGGACTGCGATTGAGCGATCCGCATTTTGGTCGACCTGTATATCTGTACGGGGAAGAACAACGGTCTCACCTTGCCTTGAGAAGGGATTAGGCTGCACCGCGAAAGGCGTCTCCGCAATTCGGATTGAGAGATTTCCTTGGGCGACCGCGACGCTTGAAATGCGCACATTGGCGCCAAGCACAATCGTACCTGATCGTTGGTCGACGACAATCCGGGCCTTCTGGGCTGGCTCAACCTCAATGTTCTCAAGGGCGCTCATCATATGGGCTGGCGAAGAGAAACCTTTATTCGTCCGTACCTCAACGCCTGCGGAATCGAGCATTTTTGCGACGTCGTCTCCCGCGGCCTTGTTAATTGCAGCCTCGATCCGCGCTGCTGTTGTGAAGTCCGGCGACCGGAGTGACAGGCGAAGTGTTTCGAGGTCGGCAAAATCAAAAGGCAATTCCCGCTCGACCCGGGCGCCGTTAGGCACAATCCCCGCGGTCGGCACGCCTTCGGTCACAGAACCCGCTTGGCCCTGTGCGTTAAAACCACTGACGATTATCGGCCCTTGGCCGACTGCGTAGATCCGTCCGTCTGCCGCATTTAATGGCGTCATCACGAGCGTCCCACCTTGCAGGCTTTGGGCATCCCCGTTTGCGGAGACGTTGACAACAATCTGCATGCCCGTCCGGGCAAATGGCGGCAGGGTTGCGGTGACTAAAACGGCCGCGACGTTGTTGGGCCGAAAGTCTTCAGAGCGCACATTGACGCCAAGCCGTTCCAGAAGGCTCGATAGAGCTTCCTCGGTATACGGTGAGTTCCGAAGTCCATCGCCGGTGCCATCGAGGCCGACGACCAAGCCAAAACCCACAAGGTCGTTGCCTCGAACCCCTTCGATTTCGACGAGATCCTTCAAGCGAACCTTGGCCGCCTCGGCGACGCCGATGCAGGCGACGGCGGCGATGGCAATAGCCGTTAGGAGAATGTGGGCAGCACGGTACATTATAGGAAGTTCGCCAGTGTTAGGTTTGCAAGGCGCGACGTGATAAGATAGGACGCCTCGATTTGTGTTTCCAAGAGCTGCAGCTGGTTTGCCGCCTCAAATTGATCCCGCAAGGTCCGATCATTTAAAAGGTTCTGCAGCAGTGTTTCTTCGGTCTCGAAACGACCTTGGCTATCGGCAATCCGTTGCTCGTTGACGCCGATGGACGCTCTCACCTGAACAAGATCTTTGTCCGCGTTTAGAGCGCCGGAGGCAGCTTCTGAGAGAATTTCAGTCGCCTCGTCGCCAGGCACATTCACATTGTCGCGTTCCGCGATCACCGCAAAACTTCGTATAAGGTCTTTAATAGGTTGCGCATCGGCGCGCACGGATACGTCAATGCGCACGCCAGGGGCGATCTCAACCGCTGGCGCGTCGTTTTCACCGCCTTGGTAGATGGTCGTCTGGAACCCGCCCGCTGGGTCATTGAAGTATGTGTCAAGCGCCGCATCAATGGTCGCCTTGTCTGGTCCGGCGGTCAAAATTGCGCGGACGTCTGTAAGCAGCGTTTCTGGGTCGGCGAGGGGCGGGCGGTCCGTCCGGTCGCCGCCAAAAACTGCCCGTTCACTGAAATTCGCGTTGAGGTTCGCAAATATTGTCCGCAGCGTCGCGGCCGCATCTGTCGACAGCGTTTGAAGTGTGAAATCGGCGTCGATGCCATTGGCGGCGATCACCTCTGTTCCGATACGCGCCGCCTCAGAACTGAGGTTTGACAGGACGTCCTGTGTAAACGCCGTTCGGTTTTGCGCCAAAGTGAGGTTGCGCTGCGTGGCTTGGTTATCAGCAAGAGACTTCGTCAGTAGATGGACAGACCCGACATCGCCGTTCGTTGCCTTCGTAATGTCCTGAACACGGCTCGTTACGAATTCCTCCCGCGCGACATCGGCGTCCCGGCGTAACAGGTTAATCGACCGGCCAAGGCGGGTTGAAGACAGGATATCTGGGAGGCCGTTTGTCATTTGATTAGATGCTCAGTAGCAGTTCAGTAAGTTCGTCGACGACTTGGATGACGCGAGCGTTTGCAGCGAATGCTTGCTCGATTTCAATTAAACGCTGAAGCTCTGCATCCGTATCAACGGCCGTGGTTTCGAGTTCTGCATCGCGAAGCGAGGTCGTCCTTGCGGCGGTTGCGGCGAATGACGTTTCGGCCTGGATGCGTGCGCTGCCGATTTCTGTCGTCACGGCGGCGACGGCGTTAGCGGCCGACTGGGCGCCGCCTAACCCGAGGCTCGCGGGCGTCGCACGCGCCGTCGTCAACGCGTCTAGGAAAGTTCTAATGTTCGTCGCGTTGCCGCTTGGTCCCGCAGCCGTTGCGCCGAGGCCGTCGCGGATCCGGAAAACTTGCCCGCCTTGGCCCGGGTCGACAGCCGCGTTCAGCCTTATGCGTCCGGCGAGGCCGCTTTCATTCGCAGGGTCTAACGGCGCGCCAGCGTCTGTGAAAAGGCCGGCGGCTCCTGGGGCCAGCGTCGGATCGATGCCTTCAAAGCGCTCGATTAGGTCGCGCGCAAGGCCGTCAATTCTGCCTTGAAATTGTGGGGCGATCTCATCACGCACACGCAAGTTGCCGCCTAGTGTTCCGCCAGCGACCCCCAGTATCCCAGACCCTGGTGTGATATCTACACCGTCTACGGAGATACCGGAAAGCCCGCCGCCCGCCAACGTTAAGTCAGCGGTTATTGTCGGGGTAGGGGTAAATTCAATCTCACGGGCGAATGTGTTGAGGAGAAATACGCCCTGGTCTGTGATTAAATCAACGCGGCCCTGTTCGCGAACAATCTCGCGTACGGGAATGACTTGGGAAACCTGGTCGATCAGATTTGTTCGCTGATCAATGAGTCCGTTTACATCAGCGTTTGAAGATGAGGCGGATGCAATTTCTAAGTTGAGGCTTTCGATTTCTTTGAGCGCGTTGTTGACGGTCGTTATGTCGCGCGCAATCGCCCGGTCCGCCCCCTCGCGAACCTCGCGCACTCTTGTGCTCAAGTCATTAAGGTTTGTAATCAGCGCGTTTGCATTATCAACCGCTGCATTTTGTAGGGGCGCTGACTCTGGCGTCTCCGCGAGATCGCGCAAGCCGCGTTCAAAGTTGGCGTATTGCGCAAAAAGACTGAAGGGCTCGTCCGGTTCTCCGAGAGCCGTGTTGAAATCCGCATAGGTCCTAGCGGCGATTTCATCGCCAACGGAAACACCTTCTGCACGACGCCGTTGTCCCGTTAATACAGGATCGTTTGAGCGTGTGACGCCGTCGACTTGAACGCCGCCGCCGGCGCCGCCCCTCACTTGTTCGCTCACAGATAAATCACGGCGCGAATAGCCAGGCGTCAGCGCATTAGCAATGTTCCCGGCGACGATATCCGCCCGCCGGGATGCTGCGCTAAGTCCAGAAACCGCGTTCGACAGTGCTGTCGAAATACCCGTCATTTAGGATACCTGTTCACGCTACTGATCAAGCCTATCGCTTGATGTTGGTCGTCTCCTGAAGCATCTCGTCAACTGTCCGAACCACGGTCGCGTTCGATGAATACGCCCGTTGGGTTTGGATCAAGTCGGTGAGTTCTTCGGCAATCTCGGTGGTTGATTCGGTGAGAGCGAAGCCAACCGTGGTCCCAACGGGGCCGGTGCCAGCATCGAAGAAGAAGATGCCGCCGCTCGATTGCGATAACGAGAACGCCTGATTGTCAACCGGGGTCAGACCATCGGGGTTCGGAACACTGCCAATTGGGATCTGATAGATCGTCCGGCTAAAGCCGTTATCGAAGAAGGCTTCAAGGTTGCCGTTCTCGTCAATTTCCACACGGCTGAAACTACCGATCGGTGCCCCGTCTTTTTCAACGTTTGTCGGCGAGTAGGTCGCCGCTAACTGCGTCAAAGGTCCGCCATCCCCGGGGGCGCCAATATTGAGCGTCAGGGGACCAGATACGACCTCGAGGGAGATATCGCCTGTCGTATCGTCGTAGGTAACGCCCGGTGTGTTCGACGTTACGGTCGCGATGGACCCGCCGGCGGCTTGGCTGTCGTCAAATAAAACGGTCAGGTTGCCGATCGCTGTATCCGGCGTTGCGCTCGCCCGGTCGAAAACCTCAAGGGTCCAGGTGTTCGACGCTGTTGTCCCCGTATTTGTTGGGGTAAAGCGTATTGTAAGCGTCTGAGACGTGCCAAGATTATCAAAATACTCAATGGGCAGATCAAACGTTTGTCCCGTAATGCCAGGGGCTGTTTCCGACGCGGGGATATTAACGCCAAGTTCTACGCGTCTTGTTGGCGCCGATGCGAACTGGTTTCTTGTGATGTCAACGGGTTCGAGGCCAGTGGCGCTGTCCCGGCCAGGAACGGTCACTGTGCCATCGGGGTTTGCTGGCCAGCCCATCAGATAGAGGCCGCTCAGTGTGCGAAGGAGGCCGTTTTCATCAGGCGCAAAAGAACCGGTTGATGTCAAAAGAAACGGCCGGTCTCCGGCGGTGCTGTTAATACCTTGAATGGTTGTAACAGGCAAAAGCCCTGAGCCAGAAACGGAAATATCGGTGCTGTTCGTTGTACCGATCAATGCGCCTTGCGCGGAAACGTCTCGAAAGGTTGCAGACCTAACGCCGCCGGCATTATATCGTCCAGTGCTTTGCTCCAATACGAGTGAAGTAAACTCCGCTCGTGCCCGCTTATATCCAAACGTTTCGGAGTTTGCGATGTTATCGGAAATTGTCGCCAATTTAGTAGCGTTAACGGACAATCCGGCAACGCCTGCATTCAATGAAGATCCTAGGCCCATAACTCGCTACACCTTTATCTAACCGATTTACTGTCGGGAAAGGTGCGTCAGCGAGATTAAAATCAGCCTAATTTTTTTGAGTGTTTTGCTTAATCTCTCAGTAAGGTTATCGATATGCGCCTATTTTCGGGCGCTGTCGGATCATCCTCGTTGAGGGGCTGGGTATTCGCTTTCCCAGTCACCGCCTTGATCTGTATGGGATCAAAGCCCGACTGAACGATCAACCGGCGCGCCATGTTCGCGCGATCGCTTGAAAGCTCCCAATTCGTATAATCGGCCCGTCTGGCGTAGGTGAGGCTATCCGTATGGCCATCGATCTCGATATCGTTTTCAACGAGCGTTAGGGCTGATGCGACAATTTGCAGGAGCTGCTGCATCACGGCTGACGGCTCCCGCGATCCGACGCGAAACAGGGGTTGGTCGTCTACTTCCACCAGTTCGATGACGAGGCCGCGATTGGTTACGCGAAGTTTTATGTGCTCCGCGAGCCCGCCGGCGCCTTCAGCGAGCGCCTGTCGCAGAATGGTTTCTTGAACTTTTGCAAGATCTTCGGAAGGCGGTGCGTCGGCGCCGCCATCGCTCGGCGTATCGCTTTCAACGCCAATCGCTTGCTTTCCGTCCGGGCTTTGATCAAGCGGTGTACGCGAACCGCCGGCGCCATCGCGCGCCAAGGTTTTTTCCGAAAATACCGACTCGCCGTTGAGCGCGTCTTTACCCCCGCCAGAAACCTGAATGATCGGCACTGTCGGATTAAAATAATCCGCAATGCCCTTACGTTGGTCTTCAGTCGTCGCTCCGAGCAGCCACATTAATAGAAAGAACGCCATCATCGCGGTCACAAAGTCAGCATAGGCAACTTTCCAGGCGCCGCCATGGTGCCCATCGCCGGAGACCTTTTTAACTTTTTTTATGACTACTGACTGGCCGTCCGCCACAACGATACTACTCCGCTACACAGCGCCTGCGTTGTTAAACGGGTAACGTAAAACGCGCTTTAAGAGATTTGCTCGATTTTCGCGCTATGGAGCAATTGAGCTTAACAGGACGTCAACAAACTTTCTTGATAAGCGGTCTAGAGTATTGGTTTTGTGAGTGAGGCGCTGATGGCTGAAAGTGCGGCAGTCTTATCCAAAAAGGTCAGTGTCACGACCATCAACGCTGATGGTTTCCCCGAGCTCGGCACATTTTCGACCGCCTTGTCAAAAGCCGTTTCGGTGTGCGTTTCGGAATTGCTCGATGCACCGACGATGCCGACGACGTACAAAGGGCGCATTCAACAGCTTCGAGATTTGTTCGCCAACGCGCCACTCATGGGGTCCTATTCCTGGATAACGGACGCCGTGGATCAGCAGGCCGTTTTGATTGTTATTCAAAATCCGATGGTGTCGGCATTGACGGATCGCCTTTTGGGTGGGCGTGCGACAGACGTGCCCGACCGCAAGATCACGACGATCGACGCTGAGCTTTCCTATCAGCTGGCCGATGCTCTGATCCCGGCGTTGAACCGGGTCGTGCAGCGGTTGTCTGGCCCCAACGATGAAATTGCGATGATGCAGCGCGCCTCGACCCAGCTGCCTGACGAGGCGAAGGGCGAGCTTGAAATGCTGACGGTTTACTCGGTCTCCATCAGTCTCGATATTGACGATACCATCGTCGACAACGCCATCACGCTTTGCTTTCCTATTGATTATGTCGAGCGAGCCGGCTTCATGAGTGCGCGGGTAACCCAGGTGCGCCCCAGCGAGGAGTCGCCTTGGCGGATGAAACTCTCCAGAAATGTCAGGAACTTAGACATAAATGCTCACGCCGTGCTGGCGCGCCTAGAGCAATCCGTTGGCAATATCTCGAACCTGAAGCCAGGCGATATCGTGCCGTTGCCGGACGGTGTGATTGATATGGTCGAGCTTATTGTGGAAACGAGCGAAGGCGACTGCGTGATCGCCACAGGACAACTTGGTTCGGTCAAGGAAACAAAGGCGATCAAGCTCGCAGACGGCGTCGATCCGGCCTTTGTGCCGCCCTTTTAATAGCGATATACTCCCTAAAGACGGGCCGAGCAGCCTGATTTGAGGGGACTTATGGCGGTTTCAGAGCTTGCGGACAGCAGCGCCGACAGGGACGATCTAGGCCCGGTCGGAGAGGAAAATGTGCGGTTCATCCGCAATTTTCACGACATCTTTTTGAGCCTCGGGTTAGCCATCCTGATTTCCGGGGTCGCGCTGACGTCGTTTTTGATCGGCGGCGAAGCTATTCTAGCGATGTTTAACGGCAGCTTGGGGACGGCGACCCAAGGGTCGCTGCGGCTTGTCGCCGGGATCGCGGCCGCCAACGCTTTAGTCGCCTGGCTGCTTGCTGAGGTTTTCGCCCGGAGCCGGCGGTTATTTCTGCCGGCAATCGTTACCTATATTGCGTTTACGACCTTTTTCTCGATCGCTGTGACGGTCTTATATGCGTCTACGATCGACATCCAAAATTTCTCGAGTTTCTTTGGTAACGAAGGGCCGGGCTCTACAAGCTTGTTCGAAGAATTCCTGGTGTTCGGTACGATCATGTACGGCGCGGCGGCGTTTGCGTCGCTCCTGTATTACGCGCGGACGAAACTAGCCCTCTCTTTCGCCATCGGCGCAGCCTCGTTTTTCTCCGCAATTGTCAGTATGGTGAGCAAGTCGGCGCCTGGGTTATTAATCACGAATTCGGTGCTCATCCAAATATTATCAGGCGTTTTCCTGTTTTTGCTCGGTATTTACTTCGATGCTCGAGACCCGATGCGCCGGACGCGTTTTGCAGACAATGGCTTTTGGCTCCATTTCTTCGCGGCGCCAACGATCTTCTACGCTGTGTTGATGTATGTGACGTCAGGGGCGGCCGTCCTAACCGGCGGGTTTTCGTCGAACATACAAGGCCCGCCAGTAGCGGTCGCAACGCTGATGCTGGTGTTCGTTTTCGCCTTGATTTCGGTGCTCATTAATCGCCGCGCGTTTTTGGTCTCTGGTTTGTTGGCGGCGATCATCGCCGTTGGCGTTCTCTTCAACAGCGCTGGCCTTGGCGCCGCTTGGACGGCGGCCGGAACGCTCCTAACGCTTGGCATTGCTATGGTTGTCCTCGGCGGCGCCTGGTCGTCAATCCGCCGGGTCGTGGTGTCGCCTTTTCCGAAGACCGGGTTTTGGGCGCGTATAATCCCGCCCGAACCGGATGAAGAGCGGGCTGAAACCGCTTGAAACGCCTGTATTTCTGGGGAATTGGCCACCAAAGCGACCCCAAGCGCCTAAAACCGTCGAGCGCCGCTTGTGGCGAGAAACGCTTGCCTGTATACGCACCCGCTCAGGCCGGGTAGCTCAGCTGGTTAGAGCGCAGGATTCATAACCCTGAGGTCGAGAGTTCAAGTCTCTCCCCGGCCACCAAGTGAAAACAATGGCTTAGGGCATCTTCCTAGACGTCGTTTTTCGTCTTTTCACAGTTTTTCACGCCAGTTTTCACAGTTTTTATTATTGTTCCGATTCTGTCTTCGGCGCTGAGTCCCGAGTCCAAGCGTTTGCGGCTAATCCATTTGGGAATATTGGTGATCTCCCGTTGGTGCGATAGCCTCACAAAGGTTTAGTAAGGTGAAGCGGGGGGCGCGAGAGTGCTCAGAGTCGTCGGGGCCCTCGGGTTTCTTATAAGCGTAATGGCGCTTTCATCGCTAATCTACGGCGCGCTCACGTCGCCTCTTGAGCCGTATCTTCTTGGCGTCCTGGGTGGAACGCTGGAATACTATCGCGCTTTTCGAGATCTGATTATGGGGGGCATCGGGACGGCGCTTTCAGTACTGATCAATCTTATAAGAAGTGTTCCGTGGTTTCAGTTTCTGCCGAAGGCACCTTGGTTCGTTCCGCCAGGTTGGGCGTTCGACGTCGCGACAATTGGCGCTCTCGTTATCGCGTCCGCCATCAGAGCGCTTATCTTACGGGTAGCTGGGGGAACCGCCGTTATCTTTGCTCTTGCCCCGGATCCAGTCCTTGATGAACACATTGATCATAATGAGCTTGAAGAGCGATGGAGGCAGGCTGACAAAAGCCTTACTATCCTGACGTATAGGTCGTTTTTCCGCTATATTCTGACGCGGCTATCCGGCGCATTCCTGTTTTTCCTGATGGCATACGGAGAGACTCGCTTGTTAGGCTAGGGCTCAACCGCGCCACCTTTCATTGTACTGATCATGTCGTCACGCCTTTGGATGAATGTTTCCGTTCATTGAATTGTTTCAATCCGCCTTTTCGTTTTCATCAGTACACTACCTGTTTCGGGCACGTCTCGGAAAAACCGTTTTCCGGCGCACTCAACGTCAAAGCGGCAAGGAGGACAATGCACGTCAGAAGTCCTTTCTCTCACAGTTTTTTAAGGTGTAGATGCTTGATCGAAGCAGCGAGAAGCATGAGGGCTGGCCACATAGAAAATCGCCAAAAGCGATCATAGACTTTCAGTGCAGGTTCGATCGCATTGTTCAAGTCTTCGCTATGGTTTCGCGTATGCCTCGCCGTAATCTCACTCCCGGTGGAATGTCCGCCGCAATCGAACCGGTGATTCTCCAAATCCGGCGCACGCTCGGCAGTTTAGGCTAAGACCTACTTTGTGCAGGCGCAGCTGCCGTACCACACTTCCGAATTTCGGATTGGACTTCCGCAATTTCGTTCAGGAAGCGCTCATTGTATACATGGCCGGGGTTGCCTTCCGACCCTCCACCACAAATACCTCCGTCAGTGTAATGTAATTG
>JBCCTV010000076.1:0-12354 GCA_039197915.1 Pseudomonadota bacterium
GCCGAGCCAGAATATCTGGGTGCGAACGGAAATTCACTACCGATTAGGTCAGCATTGGATGCATCAGCATCGGTGATTTCCGTTTGAATGACCCCGATCGATGCGAAGAGCTCCAGGTCCTCGGTGACATCGTAGGTCGCCTGAATTTCCATTCCGTAGAGTTCGCTCGACCCCACATTATCGGTCACCGTGTCTTGGGGGGTGTCGGATAATACGATCTCTATCTGTTGGTCGCTCCAGTCGATATAAAACACATTTGCATTGAGCAGCAGTTTTCCGTCTAGCAATCTTGATCGAAACGCCAATTCGTAATTCCACGAAAACTCAGGCTCGAAATTAAATACCGCCAGACGGACTGGATTAACGCCGATGCCGCCGGGACGATACGCCCTTTGGGCGCTCGCGGAGAGCGATATGCTATCGGTGAAATCATACCGTGCAACGAATTTCGGCATAAAGACGTTAAAGGTAAATTCCGCACCAGATGCGAGCGGCTCAAAAGCGCTTTCGTCAAATCCACCAGCCAGCAGCACGAGTGATTGGACTGCTGAGCCATATTGCGGCGCAATCAACGGAGCGGCGCCGGCGGCGATTGAAGCCGCTGAGGCGGCGCCTTCGCTTGGCGTCAAAGCCCCAGCGATAGAACTTTCAATGGCTGGTATAAGCCCCGGGTTACCTGTCGGAGAAACAGCGAGAATATCAGCTGGGTCAAGCAGCTGGTTAAACTGTACAACACTGTAGTCCGCTTGTTCGCGCTCATACCGAAAGCCAAACGTGAGTGAAAACGCCTCTGTTACGTCATAGGTGCCCTCGCCGAAGATCGCGATGGTCGTAAAGTCCGGGTTGAAATTAAAGTCACTACCGACGGGCGTCGTGTCGCCCAGAAATAGCTGGTCGGAAACAGTTAGTGGCGCGTCTGCTGGCAATCCGGTTGAGACAGTCCCACCGGATGCCGCGGATGTGGCGTCCAAGTATATTTGGTTTAGGTCGAAGCTTGGGTCAAAGATTGATAACGCTGTGAGCGGAAGCGACGGCACCGGGAACGTATTAACCACGCGTGTTTCGTCGTCGCTAAAGCGCCGCGCGTAGAGTCCGCCAAATAAGACTTGGAATCTATCTGCCGTGTAAAGGAGGCGGAGTTCCTGTATCCAATCCGTGCTGTCACGTGTGTTGTCTCGGAACGGAGACTCGGCAGCGCCGCCCTGGTCTGGAAGGCCATCAAAGTCGTCAATTTCGTCCGTCTTCAGATTGGCAAAGCTCGAAACCGAGTAAAACGTCAGCGAGTCGCTAATTTCATAGGTCAGCTCGCTACCGAGTGTCAGAATCTCACGATCCGTCAGGGTTCGAACGTCAGTAGTTTGCAATCGAGCTTCTGGATTCTCTCCAGACACCAACACGCTGCCGTCGCGTTCAACAGAATAGGTGGCAACCAAGTCCCAGCTAAAGTTAGGCAACCATTCGGGCTCCACACGGAGTTTGCCGCGGACAAGGGTGCTGTACTCCCTGTCGCCATCGCTACCATCAGTCCGTTCAACGAACCCGTCGCTTTCTAAGTGCTGCGCGGCGATCCGGAACATCAACTCATCGTCAATGATCGGTCCGCCAACTGCAATCGAGGTTTCCCATGTTCCGTATTCAGCGTAAGTCGCGCGCCCTTTGAGGTCGATCTCATTGGTCGGATCTTGAGTGTTGACGACAATCGCGCCGATTAATGAGTTCCGCCCTTGGAGGGTTGATTGGGCGCCGCGCAAAATTTCAATCTGGGTGACATCCCATGCGTTTGAGATGGTGGCGCCCGCCGCCTGGTTGGGGATAAACGCTCCGTCGACGACCAATGTGGCAACCGCCGTTTCTCCCGGCGTCACGCCGCCCGACTGAACGCCCCGCAGAACAAACTGGTCGTTAGCGCCGCTACCCACGGTCGCAAAGCCCGCATTACCAACCCGCCTTAGTGCGTCTTCGAGGTCGACAATGTTCAATTCCTGGATGTCTTGCGTCGTGACGATCTCAATACTGGTCGCCGTGTCCTGCACGCTTTTTCCGCGCTTTTCGCCGGTAACGACAATTTCGTCCTCAAACCCGGTCTGCGCGGACGCCTGGTGCGGCGCAGCAATCGAAATAGCCAACGCCGCTGAAGCCACGCTAAGACAGGTTTTGGCGCTCCACGCGCCCGCATTGGTTTCTGATGTCTTGTCTTTTTTAAGCAAATTCAATGCGTTATTGTTTTTTTGATCACCCATGCGACGTTCCTCTCGAATACGGATTTCCGCTCGAAAAGACGTTTGCATACAATCGGGCGCAATTTGAATACACGATCCGCGATCCCGTCAGTTTTATGCCTCGGCGTTGCGTTGGCGCCACCGTTGGACGGCCTCTTCGATCGGGTCGTGGGAGATTATAAAGAATAACAAAGCCGCCGTTGTCGCGACGATGTTAATGATAAAAAACCCGAACCAACCGAGGTTTGCAGCGATTAAGCCTGACACGGCGCCGGCCGCCGCATAGCCGATGAACCAGGTGGATTGCTGCACCGTGATATCTGTCCCCGCCTGGCCTTCTGACGTCCACCCGATCCGCGCCGCATAAAGCGCCATGCGCACGGGTGCTGTACATATTGTCGACCACAGGATGACGAATATAACGACCTGCGCCGAGACGGTGTCTTGCGCCGCCATCCATAACAGAGGCGGCGCCGCAAGCGGGGCGATAAACAACATCAGCATTGCCGTTCGCTTCGCGCCAAGGCGTGAAATGATAATGGAGGCGATCGACAGCGAGATTATCGCACCGATGCTCGCAGAGATCCCTAAGACCACGCCGATCTCTGATAGGGTCAGGCCTTTATCGCCGAGGAACGGCCCGATGGCGGCGACCGGCATTTGAACTGAGAAAGACATGGCGAAAACAACCGCCAAAATTCGCCAGTTCACTTTCTTTTTGAAAAACTGGTTCACGCCCGCGTTTTGACCAGCGCCGTTCGTCGCCACCGGCGGTTCAGGTCGCAATAAGGCCGGCAAGTTAAACGCAATAAAGAGGAGCGCCGCAGCCCCAAAGGCTTGCCCCCATCCATATCGGTCGGCGACAAACAGAAGACCCGCAAAGCCAATAACTTGCCCAATCTCCTTACCGAGCCAAACAATGCTCGACCCCAGCCCCCGTTCTTCAACGCTTAAGTTTTCGACCACATAGCCGTCGGCCGCGATTTCCTGTGTGGAGTAGAAGATCTGCTTTACCATCAGTAGGCCAATAATCAGGAAGAGCGTATCAAGCCCCGGCCGGATTAACGCGATCACACCATAACAGAGCGCGACGAGGATCGTCAGCGGACCGAGCCAACTACGCCGTCGGCCGAAGCGCGGCGACCAGCGGTTATCGACGATCGGCGCCCAGGTCCACTTCAACGCTGTCACAAGATAGGGCAGGAAGAACAAACCGAGATATTCGAGCGGCATGCCAAAACGCTTTACAAAGAGCGTCGGCGCCATTGTTGACGTGAGGGCGTTTGGTAAGTCGTGCGCAATCTGAAGCGAGAAAATCGCGCCTAGCTTGCGCCACGTTGGCCCGTCATCCGGAAATTTAAGTTTCTTCAGGAAGCCCCGTATCGGAGACTTCTGCTCACTACTAGCTTGTTGCACGCGCGTTAAATCCGCCAGGTTATGAGGGGCGTCCAACCGCTTAGTGCGAGCAGCCCCCAAGCGCCGGTCATCAACACGATGCTAATTGCGCTGTAATACCGAAAAACCAATCCTTCGGTGGATACCAACCGCCACGTAAAGATACCATAAACCAGAGCCAACGGGCCGATCACACTGAGCGCCGCAAGGCCTAACGAAACCGTGCTTATCCGACCGAGCGTCGCTGAAACGTCTAGATCGGCCAACATCCCAAAAGCAACAAAGAGAGAAATAACGCCCAGTAGCGAAGCGCCCGACGCAAACAAGGCGGCGCGCAGACGAACTCCGGCGCCACCTTGCAGCCGGCCCAAAACGCGCATGGCCACCCAAACGACTGCGTGGATCACGGCGACACCGGAAACAATCAGAGCACCGATGAGAAAATAAAACCGGCCGTAAGCCGTCCAGACACTGACGGGCTCGTACGCAAGCCCGTTAACAAAAACGACGCCGCCGCTGGCGTCTTTAACAAAGCCTGCCCGTGGCAGAGGTTGCCTTTCACTTCTGAATAAACCGTCGCCAACGTGGATGAGCTGTGTGAGCGCCGCCGTAGGCAAAATGCTATCGACGATCAACTGATCGCCATCGGGCGTTAGTTTAACTGTTGAAAAAATTTGCCACATCCAGGAGCGCAGAGGCATTTCGTGGGTGAACGGAGAATACCAACCCGGCTGAACAAAGCCCTCCGCGCCGGGTTGCGCTGGTAACGGCGTTGCGGGCTGCAGGTCACGCGTCAGATATCCGCCGATCAGGTGCATCAGGTCGTAACGCATGTTCTCTGGCCCGCCGGTAGTGACAACGGCAAAACCCGATTGGATCTCTGGATCATATCCGAGCCAGGTCCGGAACCCCTCCGTGGACCCTGTATGGCCATGGAATATGCGCCCTTTATCGGCGTAGAAGCCGAAATTGCCGAGGCTATAGCCGCCTTCAACAACGCCTGCGCGCGCGAGCGCTGACGCCTCAGCGTTCTCCATCCGATCCAAAAGGGCCGGCGACAAAATGGGGGGGCCGTTTGAGCGCGTCGCGTAGAACGTCACGAGCCGCGCCAAATCATTCACTGTTACCACCAGCGAGCCAGATGGCCTTATCGCCATCAGCCACCGCGCCGAGGGCGTTTCGCCATCAACGCGATAGCTCTGGGCCAGGCGGGCTTCATCTTCCGGAGTAAGACTAAATGTTGCGTCCGACATGCTAAGTGGGCCGAATACTTTTTCAGCCATGAAGGTATCAAACGAGCAATCACATATGTTTTCAATTGCCGCGCCGATTAGCGTATGGCCTGGATTAGCATAGGAATAAAAGAACCCCGGCGGCCATCGGACTTCGATTTTTCCAGCCATAAGCTGCGCGTATTCTCGCGGAGAGACGTCTGGTTTATTAAATCCGTACTCGTAATATGTGGAGCCCTCAATGCCAGCGGTATGCTCTAATAGGTGCTCAATTAGGATCGGGTGTTCCGCACGCCAAGGGTTGTCTACCGAAACTTCCGGAGCACGATCAATGATCCGGTCGTTCAGGGCAAGCTTCCCTTCATCAACCAACACAAGCGCTCCGAGCGACGTCAAATTCTTTGATAAAGAGCCTGCTGCGACAAGAGTTTGTGCGGTCATCGGCGCGCCCGTCGCCCGGTTGGCGACGCCAAAGCCCTTTGAGAGAACCGTCTCGCCATTTTCAATAACCGCAACTACCGCGCCAGGCGTTCCAGCGTTCTCAAGCAGCGCGGCAATTTCGGCCTCAAGCTCCGCTAACGAAACCGGTTCACGCTCGCCCGGAGCTGCATCGGCTGGCGCCAAAAGCAAGCCGCCCGCGAAGGTCAACAGAAATAATAACCGTATAATGAGCATACTAACACACACTTTTTTTGATGTAACGCCTGGTCAAGCTTAATGACGGTAGGCGCCAAACCTGCGCTGCGCCTCTAATTCAAGCGAACGCCGGTCTACCTTTTTTACTGCGGTGAGCGGCAACGCATCCAGAAAGTGGATAAACCGCGGATGGGCGTAAGCTGGGCCATGTTTGATAAAGTCTTGCTTTATCGCAGCCTCATCGAGGGACGAGGATGCAACAATAAACGCCGCCGGCAATGCGCCTTTGACTTTGTCTGGCACTGGCACAACAGCCGCCTCCACAATGCCGTCGAGTTGGGTAAGGACGTTTTCCACAGCGCCCGGATAAATGTTCTCGCCGCCGCAAACAAACATATCATCGTCACGACCCACAAAGAAATAGAAACCGTTTCTATCGCGCCGCATAACATCGCCGGTATTATACCAGCCATCGACAAACTTTTCAGCACTTGCTTCCGGCCTATTTAAATAGGCTTTCGCCGTCATCGGTGAACGGACGAAGAGAACCCCTTGATCGGCTTCTTGACCATCCTCGTCGACGAGGCGCAGTTCGACGCCGGGCATCGGATATCCAATCGAAAGCGGCGGGGCGTCCAGACCATCAGGATGCACCCCGAAAATTGCCGGGCCTACCTCGGTCGTTCCGTATCCATTGCTTATTTTTGCTTTTGGGAACGCGTCTTTGAGACGGTTCAAAAGGTCATCTGTTACCGGCGCCGAGCCCATCGCGATTGAATGCACACTCTCCCTATTATAGTCCAAACCGCCGCTAATTTCACGCAGGGAAAGCTCAAACATTGTGGGAACGCCGGTTAACCGGCTCACGCTGTGATCAGTCGCAATACGGATGAAGTCTCTCGCATCAAACGCGGACATTAGCACCGCACAGCCCCCAAACTTCAAAGCAGTTAGAATATGGAACTGCGCATTCATATGGTAAAGCGGTGCAGCGATAAGCACCTTTCGGCCCTCTATCGCCGGCTGTAAAAACGCAAATTGCGATAGCGTCCAATTATACCCGTTGTCAGTAATCGGCACGCCTTTTGGTTTCCCGGTGGAGCCGGACGTATACATGATAAATGCAGGGTTTGTGTCATCGCTTGCTTGCGGCTCAAATACTTGTGTACCCCGCTTTTCCTCAGCACAAAGCTCAACGATTGAACTTGACCGGACTGTTTCCGGCGCTAGGTCGGCGGTTTTTTTATCGCTGTAGAGATGCGCGACGCCCGCGTCCGCGCAAATAAATTCAACACCTTCGCGCTGAAGCTTGTAGTTTATCGGGACCGCCGTTGCGCCAGCCAATAGCGCTGCGAGGCCGGTAATAAAATGCTCCGGCGCGTTCTCCGCCATAATCCCAATGGAACGGGTCTGGTGACCGTGAGCGACCGCCTCATTTAAGTCGTTATGAATGCGCCGCGCGGCCGCGTTAATCCGCCCGTAAAGCTCTACGCCGCTGATATGCGTTTCTTGATCCTTATCGATGAAGATGAGAACATCGTTGGCATTGCCGTCTAGCGCCGCCAGGATATCAGTGAGCGATCCGCTGGGCACTAGCCGACCTTTGGCGAATAAGCCCCGCGCCCGACGGCGCAAAGGCGATCTTCCGTATCGAACACATCAATGTCCACCACAGCGACGCTTCGGCCGACACGCCTCGCTTTGGCGCGCGCAATCAGTCTTTCGCCAAGGCAGGGCCGTAAATAATCGACACGCAAATTCATGGTCGGAACACCGCCGCCTACCGCCAAAGCAACGGCGTAGTCCCCGGCGGTATCAATAAAAGACGCGATAGGCCCGCCATGGAACATACCGCTGCCGGGCGCGCGCTCTAGCTCGGCGCGCATAGGCATAATGAGAGAGATCGCTGCAGCACTCGCGTCAAACGCCTCAACCTCAAGTTGGAGAAACGCAATCGCCGGGCTAGCGTCCAGGGCCGCTTTAAGCGTCTCGCGAGTCCAGGTGATACCATCAGTCTGCTGATCGGACGCCATCTTTGCCCCTACCCTATGGTGAGCACAGACTTGCCGACAACGCGCCGGTCTATCAGCTCACCCATCGCTTTCGGCATGTCTTCGATTGGCAGCACGGAATGCAGCACTGGCGAAAGCGCGCCCTGAGAAACCAAATCGAGCAAGGCGGCTTGGTCTTGGATTGTCCAGCCATTTGACCCAACGACGGTTTGCTCAAAACTCCAAATGTAGCGAAGATCAGTTTGCGGATCATAGCCAGCTGTCGCACCGCATACGAGAATACGGCCATGTCGACGCAGAATTTTCAGAGACTTTGCCCAGGTCTCGCCGCCAATATAGTTCACGACGACGTCGACGCCGCCGTCGCTGCGCCCATCGTAGGACGGCTTGCCAACCAAAGCGCGCGCCGCGCTGAGAAAGTCGTCTTGAGCGGTGTCAATGACCGCGTCGGCGCCAATTTCTTTGAGCAACGCAGCCTTGGCCCCACCAGCGCACGCAATAACCTCCGCGCCTGCATGTTTGGCGAACTGGATCGCAGCAACCCCAACGCCGCCGGCGGCGCCGAGAATCAAAACGCGTTCACCGGCTTTAATCGCGCCGCGCTCAAACATCATTCGATACGCCGTGCCGTATGCAACGGGGAGCGCCGCTGCGTCCTCAAACGAAACATCATCTGGCATTCGCACGAGACATTCTTGAGGCATGACAATGAACTCGCACGCCGCCCCCATGGTGACCTCGCCCATCATGCCTTTTTCGGGGAGTATCGGGTATCCGGAAACGCGATCGCCAATCCGCCACGATGCGTCAACGCCGTCGCCTAGATCGGCGATTTCGCCACTAAAATCACCGCACGGCGCCATCGGTAAGGGCACTTTAAGCCCCGTAGACCCCGCAAGCATCATGGGGTCAAACCCGTTAAGCGCCACCGCCTTAACCCGGATCAGCAACTCGCCCCGTCCGGGCTTCGGCGTCGGGATTTCTTTGATCGCAAGCTCTTCAACGCCGCCATGGCGCTCAAAAACCATGGCTTTCATCATGACGCTCCGAGCTGATTATGCAATTTTCGACCAATTGCATACAAAATAGCCGAGCGGAACAGAAATTGCCAGCCGCAGAAGACACCTAGTAGTCTGCTAAACTTACCCCCGCTGGCCCCCTGCTCCTCCTACAGGACGCAAAACTGAGAAATCCACGTGTCGAAAGCTGAAGAGACCCTCACCCATAGCGACCGGATCGTAAAGGCGATTGAGGAAGAGATCATTGCCGGCAGGCGTGCGCCAGGCTCCCACCTCAACGAGCAGGAAATCGCCGATCGTTTTGAGGTCTCCCGCACACCGGTGCGCGAAGCGATGCGCCATCTCTCGTCGGCAGGGCTTGTCGAAGTCCAACCGCGCCGCGGCGCCTTTGTCGCGCGTATCCCTGTGACCCGGCTTATTCAGATGTTTGAGGCGATGACCGAACTTGAGGGCGCGTGCGCGAGGCTTGCCGCGCGCCGTATGCGGTCGGATGAGAAAACGGAGCTAAAACGAGTCCATGAAGCCTGCCAACAACTCGCCAAGAGCGGTGACGCCGATCAATACTACGACGCGAGCCTAGAGTTTCATCGGCTCATTTTCAAAGGCTCCCACAACGAAGTGTTGAGCGATGTCGCACTGCGGCTATTTAATCAGCTCACTGGGTATCGTCGACGCCAGCTTACCTCCGGGCAGAGAACACTCACATCCTTCAATGAGCACGGCGCCGTTCTGGAGGCCATTCTCGATGGCGATGGCGAGCGGGCTGAGGAATTAATGCGGGCCCACACCGGCATGGTCGGCGACAATGTCATGGATTTAATCGGCCAGCTGGCGACTGGATAAGGCGAAGCAAGGTTTTTCCGAGCTGTTCGCCAACCGTTTCATTATCGCAGTTTTCACGCAGCAAATCGAAGAAGGCTTCCGCGCCGTTTTTCCTAATTTTTGATCGTCATAACGACGCTCTACGGATCTTGAGCTTATGTCACTAAGAACCGAAAGTTCCGGGCACAAATAACTTTATCTATCTGACGCGATCCAAATTCGGGCGCAGGCCAGAAGAAAAGCGCACTGATTTTATTCGGCTGCGGCGCCTTCAATCCGCAATCCGGCCAAGATACCCTCGCTTATGTATTTGCTGATTGTCTCTTGCGAGTAGCCAAGATTTTCAAGCACTTCAAAGGAGTGCTCGCCAAGTAAGGGCGCATGGGTTTGGACGTGGCAAGGGGTTTCGGAAAAAGTAATTGGTGTAGCGAGGGTTTCGACCTCGCCAATCGACGGGTGGGTCGTGGTGACGACCTGTCCGCGCGCCCTGATATGCGGATCGTCGAGCATGTCCGCAACGGAGTTTATCGGACCGGTTGGCACGCCCGCCGCCTCAAGCTTTTCAGTCCACACGCTCTTTGGTTGCGTTTTGAAGATCTCTGTTAAAGCCGCAACGAGCGCTTCAAGATTCGCGACACGCGCGGGATTATCGCAAAAACGCGGATCGTCCTGCAGGTATTCCGCATCAATAGCTTTTAACAGGCGAAGCCAATTCGACTGGTTCGCCGCCCCGACGATGAACCATCCGTCTGCGGCTTCAAACGCCTGATACGGCGCGTCGAGTGGATGCGCCGTGCCCATCGGCTTTGCCGGCGGCGCGCCGGCAATGTGCATTGCTGCTGGCCATGTCATGAAAGACGCGGCCGCCTCAAACAAAGACGTATCAACGCGTTGGCCGAGCCCCGTTCGTTCACGGTGCTGCAGCGCAGCTAATATGCCGATTACTGCATAAAGCCCAGCGCCAATATCGGCGACAGGAACGCCGGACTTGACGGGGGGGCGGCCTTCGCCCTCCCCCGTTACACTCATTACACCGCTCATTGCCTGGGCGACAAGGTCAAACCCGCCTTTGTCGGCATATGGTCCTGTCCGTCCGTATCCAGATATCTCGCAATAAATGAGACGCTCGTTAATACTGCGCAATTCATCATAACCGGCGCCAAGCTTTTCCATCACACCTTTTCGGAAGTTCTCGATCAGAACATCAGTCCGAGCCACAAGATCGAGCAGAATTCGCCGGCCAGCATCCGTTTTTAGATTTACAGCTATCCCCCGCTTATTCCTGTTAAGCATGAGAAAACCGGCCGCCTCGTCCCCCTGCCAAGGCGGGGCCATTCGGCGACAATCCTCGCCCTCAAGCCGTTCAAGCTTGATAACATCAGCACCGAGATCAGCGAGTGTGCGCCCACAGGTGGGGCCAGCCATCACGTGCGCCAATTCGAGAACCTGTAGACCAGCAAGCGGCCCGCTCTTCTCTGGATTTGTCATGTTTCTCTCAAAAGCTTCTTGTAAGCTCCGTCAAAGTCGGGGCGCTAGCGCCCCCGGAACACGGGCTTAGTTTTTGCTAGGAATGATTTGTAGCCGGTTTGATAGTCTTGCGTTTCGAACGCCAGGTAGTGTTCATCATGGTCTGCGTCCGTAAGCGGAATATCCCGCTCAAGCCGATTAAAGAATCTCTTGTGCCATCGATGCACCAGCGGCGGCCCGTCGCCAATCGCCTGCGCAGTCGCTGACACTTCTTCATCGAGGTTTTCCGCCGAGACAACACGGTTCACGAGACCGCGGGTTTTTGCGTCAAGCGCATCAATGATGCGCCCTTCCACCAGAAATTCGAACATCGTGGGGCGATCGGCGATGCGCCAAATGGGAAGCATTTCTTCATACGCCATCGTTAAGCCGAGGCGGTTCAGGGGCGCGCCAAACCGGCTGTTATCTGAGCAAATGCGCATATCGCACATCGCCGCGATCTCAAGCCCCCCGCCGACGCACGCGCCACGGATTTTTCCAACCACCGGGAACGGACAGCTTAGCATCGCCTCGCGTCCGCGATTCATAATCTCCGAAAGGGCGCGGGCTTTCTCGGCGTTTGAGCGAAAAGCCTCAAACTCGCCAATATCATTACCAGGACAAAACCCACGATCGCCCGCCCCCGTAACGACGATGCATCGTGTCTCCTGGTCTTCGTTAAGCTCTTCCCAGACTTCAGCAAACTGGATCCACATCGCGCGTGTCATTGCGTTCAGCTTGCTCGGATTGTTCAAGGTGACCGTGACGATCCCCTCAGAGCGATCGACCTGAATGTTTCCTGGAGAGGTTTCGCTCACTCGTCGCCCCTTTTTGAAAATAGCGGTTGAGCGCTTGCGCTCGCACCCGTTTCAAACAAATTCGTCGCGAATACGATCGCCTGATTTCGTATCCAATTTACATGGCTTTGCATACAATATGGAGCCTTACAAATACAATGTCTGGCGTCTTTCTTTAATTCGATTATCCTAGCGCGATGAAAATTTACATTTCAGCCGATATCGAAGGCGTTGCCGGCGTGGTTAGCCCCGCGCAAACGGTCCAGACGGGGTTCGAATACGAGACGGCGCGCCGTTGGATGACCAGTGAAGTGCGCGCGGCGTGCGAAGGAGCAGTAGCGGCCGGCGCTGACGGTGTGATTGTCAGCGACTCCCACGGCAACGGGCAATCGTTGCTTTTGGACGGCCTCCCGGACGACGTCGAAGTCGTGCGGAATTGGCCTCGCCCGCTCGGCATGATGCAAGGCGTTGACCTGCCGGAGGTCGCCGGCGCTTTTTTGCTGGGATATCACACGGGCGCCCACCACGCCGCAGGCGTTCTCGCCCACACCTCCAACGGACTGCTCTTTTCACAAATTCGCCTTAACGGCGAGCCAGCGAGTGAGACACCAATAAGCGCTTCAATCGCCGGGTAAACAATGCCGGCCTCGCCTTGGACAAGTCTCCCCTCCAAGCCGGCAACCCCGACGATTGGGACACCATGATCGACACCAACC
>JBCCTV010000077.1:0-12311 GCA_039197915.1 Pseudomonadota bacterium
CGCCGACGAGATCCATTGAAATCCCGCCAACCTGTTGAACGGAATTAAGTTGGCGCTCGAACAATCCTGAAATTCGGTCCCGGACCTCAAACCCAGATGCGGTTAGAGAAACACGCTTTGACCGACGGTCGACATCTGAGCGTTGATCTTGGATGTATCCTTTATCAACCAGTTGCTTCAGGTTGTAGGATACATTTGATCCGAGATAGTGCCCGCGCGAACGAAGCTCGCCGGGGGTCAGTTCCGCATCGCCGATGTTATAAAGCAACAAGGCCTGCACTGAATTGATATCGGTCTGGCCGATCCGTTCCAGCTCATCTTTGATGACATCTAAGAGCTGCCTATGCAGGCGCTCAATGAGGTGAAGCAGCTGGAGATAGGGCTCTTTGAGTTCCGCGGCATCAACCCCGGTCGTCGTGTTGCTCCCCACGCCAATTACCTCGGCTCCAATTACATTTTCGACAACCGTCATTGCTACGCACTCGACTACTGTGACTTTTCTGAAAGATTAAGTAGCCTTGAAGGTCTAAAAGTCGGTTAATTGAATAATTACAACTTTTAAGGGCTGAGGACACGCCGCGACTAACATTTGGGTCCTCAGACCGAACGCCCGTCTTCGAACAGTAAAGGTTCGTAAAATGTCGCCTAATTTTCCGTCCTCAGGTTTTCCGGCAACAAGACTGCGCCGAATGCGCACGGCGCCTTGGTCCCGCGCCCTTGTGCGTGAAACCGCGCTCGGGCCCGGTGATATGATTTGGGCGATCGTCCTTGTCGACGGCGAAAACAAAAAAGAGCCGGTCGCCGCCATGCCAGGCGTTGAACGCCTTTCGATTGACCAAGCGGTCAACGCTGCGAAAAAAGCGCGCGATCTGGGGATTCCCGCCCTCGCCTTGTTCCCGTTTACGAGCCCCGATGAACGCTCGGCCGACGCGCGGCTCGCGCTTAACGGCGACAATCTCATGTGCCGGGCCGCATCAACAATAAAAGACGCCGTGCCAGAAATCGGCTTGATGGCGGATGTCGCCCTAGACCCTTACACCGACCACGGCCATGACGGCGTCATGCATGAAGGCGAAATTCTCAACGATGAAACGGTTGAGCTCCTCGTCATGCAATCGCTCCTCCAGGCCCGCGCTGGTTTTGACATCATTGCGCCGTCGGACATGATGGACGGCCGCATCGGGGCCATTCGTGCGAACCTCGAAAACGAAGGCATGTCCCACGTGCAGATCATGTCCTACGCCGCCAAATATGCCTCGGCGTTCTACGGCCCCTATCGGGAGGCCATAGGGTCGTCAGGCGTCCTAAAAGGGGACAAACGCACCTATCAAATGGACCCTGGAAATTCGGAAGAGGCGTTACGCGAGGCGAAGCTAGACCTGACCGAAGGTGCCGACAGCATTATGGTCAAACCAGCCGGCGCTTATCTCGACATTATATATAGGCTGCGTGAAGCCTACGCTGCACCGACTTATGCTTTTCAGGTTTCAGGCGAATACGCCATGATCTCCGCGGCCGCCGCCAATGGATGGATCGACCGCGACCGGGCGATCCTTGAGTCTTTGACGGCGATTAAGCGCGCGGGTGCGAATGGCGTTATCACCTACTTTGCCGCCGAAGCATGCGCGCTCCTTGAGGGGCAACCAGCCTACGGCGCCTAAACCGCGCCGAGCGGGGCTCTAAACAGCGCCGAGCGGATCTCTAAACAGCGCCTAGCGGATCTGGCCCGTGGGTGTTTGGCCCGGCATCGCCGCGTTTTATGCCGAGCTCCCAAAGCATCCAGAAGAACATGGCCGTCGACGCAACGTTTACGAGGGCGCCGGCGAAGTTCGGCCGGTAAACCGGTACGCTCGTGCCGAGTATAGAAATTTCGTCAATGCCCCCGCCAATGCCGAGCATAACAATCAATGCACTTAGAATTGACGGCCCAATGAAATACCAAAAGAGCTGCTCGGGCCGGTCGCGGTCATGCAGACGTTTGAGTGTCAGCGCCTGAAGCGGACGGAATAAGAGCGCGAGCACAATCAAAGACGTTAGCCCAATGCCAACGGCCGTTGACGCAACGCCCATTATTGCAGCGATCATCGAAACCACGGTGCTGACTAAAAAATTCAAGACCACAATACCAATCGCGCCAAGCCACCAGGTTTTCCGGCTGATGCGTCCTTCGAGATCCAAATAAAGAAATTCAAAATCCATTTCGCTCTCCAGTCAGGTCGCCGCCCGCAGAAAATCAAGCGAGGCAACAGTTGCCGGCCTCTTCTCTCCCTTTTATCAAACAAGCACGTCCCCTGTCATGGAAGGCACGCATATGATCCCGCGTTATACCCGCGCTGAGATGGCCGCAATCTGGTCGCCGGAAACGAAGTTTCGCATCTGGTTTGAAATAGAAGCGCACGCCGCAACGAAAATGGCGGAAATCGGGGTCATCCCACGAGAGGCCGCGGAAGCCGTCTGGCGCAAGGGAGAAAACGCCCGCTTTGACGTGGATCGCATCAACGCCATCGAAGCGGAAGTCAAACACGACGTCATCGCTTTCCTGACCCACCTCTCAGAGATCGTTGGACCTGAAGCGCGCTATGTGCACCAGGGTATGACGTCCTCTGATGTTCTGGATACGTGTCTATCAGTTCAGCTTACGCGCGCGGCGGACCTCCTCCTCGAAGGTGTGGACCGCGTCCGTGCAGCTTTGCGTCGGCGCGCCTTTGAGCACCGCGACACAATTTGCGTTGGACGCAGCCACGGCATCCACGCTGAGCCAACGACGATGGGGCTGAAACTTGCGGGGTTTTTCGCCGAATTTGAGCGGGCGAAAGCAAGGCTTCTAACCGCGCGCGAGGAGATCGCAACCTGCGCCCTCTCTGGCGCTGTCGGGACATTTGCGAATATTGATCCAGCCGTTGAGGAATATGTCGCTGAAAAGCTTGGGCTCAGCGTTGAACCCATATCAACCCAAGTCATCCCGCGGGATCGACACGCAGCATTCTTCAACTGCCTCGCGCTCATCGCGTCCTCGATCGAGCGGCTTGCAACTGAGGTTAGACATTTACAGCGCACGGAGGTTCTTGAAGCCGAGGAATATTTCTCGCCCGGTCAAAAGGGCTCCTCGGCGATGCCGCATAAGCGCAACCCGGTCCTGACCGAAAACCTAACCGGGCTTGCCCGCCTGGTTCGCATGTGCGCGGCGCCTGCTATGGAAAACGTTGCGCTTTGGCATGAGCGGGATATCTCGCACTCGTCCGTAGAAAGAGGGATTGGCCCGGATGCGACTGTGCACCTTGATTTCGCATTGCATCGCCTGGGCTCGGTTGTCGAAAACCTCGTGATTTACCCCGAGCGGTGTCGCGAAAACCTCGAGCGTCTTGGCGGCTTAGTCCACTCGCAGCAGGTCCTTCTCGCCCTTACCCAGGCTGGCGCCTCGCGCGAAGACGCCTACGCACTCGTGCAGCGGTGCGCGATGCCTGCGTGGCGCGGTGAAGGCGCGTTTTTTGACAACCTCAAAGCGGACGCCGATGTCACAAAGCATCTGAGCGCAGACGAGCTAGCGGCGTTGTTTGACCTTGAGCATCACACAAAACATGTGCGCACGCTCTTTATCCGGATCTTTGGCGAAGCCGGCAGCTAACGTCGGGGCACGAGGTCCATCCTTATCGATGGCGCCCGATCAAAATCGACGCTGCAGGTAAATCGCGTTCACGATAGAAACGCCCAACATCACCGCCGCAATAACAAAAAGTGTTGGCGACGCGTCCATTGAGAAGTTTTCGCGCACAAATGGTCCGCCCGCGCTAATCGCGTCGACCGGCGGGACGCCGCCCGCATACCCCGCCGGAGTGACAACGCCAAGAAGCGGCGAAAGATGGAACGCCACAGCGCCAAGAAACGGGAGCACCGCTAATTTTGATCCGAGGTCGCGGGTAAATGGAATAATGACCAAAACGCCCGCGAAAAGCTCTAGAGCGCCCGCTGCATAGTTTAACCAGGGGAAGACTGCGCTCGCAAAAGGATACTCAAACAACGTCGCTTTATATTCAATGTACGGAAAAATATGGGCCGTTCCGGAAAACTTCGCCACACCAAACATGATCAGGAAAGCGCCGATACCAAGCGAAAAGAACCATCGGATCAATACCATAACAAACCCCCTTCGACGGCGCCGCGACGCACCATCTAGTTATGATGAAAAATAAGATGCGCTCTGGATAAAGCAAGGCCGTGGGCCGCGTGACACATCAAACGGCAGCCTTCCCTAAAGACTTTAGGGTTGCTTCCGAGCCGTCGAGCGGTTGATCAAAGACACTCTATTCTCCAGAGCTCGCTGTTTCGCCCAACGCCTTTAAGGCAAAGGCGTAGACATGGGCGCGTTCATCGAGACGTTCAAAACGCGCAGCCGAGCCCGCATGTCCCGCCCCCATGTTCATCCGCAACACAAAAGGACCGCCCGACGCTTCATCGCGCAATTTTGCAATCCACTTTGGCATTTCCCAGTAGGTCACGCGGTAATCAGTGAGGCCGCCGGTTGCTAGGATTGGCGGGTAGGTTTCGTTTTTGACGTTATCATAAGGCGAGTAGCTACGAATCCATCCGTACTCCTCTTTGCTGTCGATCGGGTTCCCCCACTCCTCCCACTCGGGCGGCGTCAGCGGCAGCTCTGCATCAGAAATCGTATTGATGACATCTACAAATGGCACTTCAGCAATAACGCCCGCGTAGAGCTCCGGCTTCAGGTTGACGGACGCACCGACGAGAAGCCCGCCGGCGCTTCCGCCGTGAATAACAATGCCGTTTTCACGCGCATACCCTTTTCGTACTAAATCCTCTGCGACTGCATTGAAATCGACAAAGGTATTCATCTTTTTACTGAGCTTACCGTCGAGGTACCATTGCCGGCCTTTCGCAGCCCCGCCGCGGGGATGGGCAATGACGTAGATTAATCCTCGATCAACAAGCGGCAAAACCGATGTCGAGAAGGACGCCGGTATTGTGATCCCATAGGAGCCGTAGCCATAAAGAATAACGCTCGCCGTGCCGTCGACGGGCGTCGACGCTTTTCGTAAAACGGTGACGGGAACTTCCGCGCCATCCTCGGAGCGCGTGAAGAAACGCTCCACAGTGTAATCATCCGAGTTATGACCAATAGGCACTTCTTGCCGTTTAACGAGACTGCGCTCGCGCGTTCCCATATCGTAATCAAAAGTCTCGCGCGGCGTAGACGGCGATTCATAGGTCAGCCTGAGGGTCGCCGTGTCGTATTCAAATCCCTCATCGACGCCTAAGCTGTAGGCTTGCTCGTCAAATTCAATATCGTGTTCCGCCCCGTCATAGCCGGCGACACGAATTCTCGGTAGCGCGTCCGATCGTTCGAGCAGCACCAAATAGTCTTTGAACGTCACAACATCGACAATCGTAACTCCGGGTCTATGGGGGCGGATATCGACCCAGTTCTCTCGCGCCGGCGTTGTCACTGGCGTTTCGACAAGCTTAAAGTCGACGGCGCCGTCTTCATTGGTCATGATATAGAAATTATCACCACGGTGATTAACGTAATATTCAACGCCATTCCTCCGCGGCTCGATTATCTGAGCTTCAGCGCCATTATCAGCCGCGTCGACCACGCGCACTTCGCTTGTGATCTGGCTACTGGAAGTGATGACCACATAAGTCCCGCTTAAGGTCTTTGACAGCGATAAGAAAAACGCGTCGTCAGGTTCCTCATAAACCACGCGATCGTCTCCAGGCGCCTGACCCAACAAATGCTGCTTAACGCGCCTCGGACGTGAGCTTTCGTCGCGTTCAATGTAGTAAAATCCGCTTGCGTCAGAGATCCATGCAACGTCGCCGCCATAGGCCCCGTCGATCGTATCGGGAAGATCTTCGCCCGTGGCGATATCACGGACTTTTATCGTGAAATCCTCAGCGCCAAGCCGATCGACGCTATAGGCGATAAATATGTGATCAGGGCTTTGCGTTACTGACCCGATCGAGAAAAATTTTGAAGCGCCGCGTTCTTTATCTCCATCATAGAGAATTTCATCATCGCCGCCAGAAACAAGCCGGCGTTTAAAGATGGGGTATTCACCCCCGTCGCGATAGCCAATCCAGTAGAGATAAGCGCCATCGCGCATCGGCGCGCTTTCATCATTCTCTTTAATTCGTGCACGCATTTCGCTGAACAACGCTTCGCGAAGGCTCTCCAAGTCTGAGGTCATTTCCCCGTAATAGGCGTTCTCTGCATCCAATACGGCACGAATATCTTCCGGCAACGTGGAGGGATCATCGAGGACTTGCTGCCAGTTTTCGGCGCGCAACCAGCCGTAATTATCGACCCGGCGCTCGCCATGCTGAACAATTTCAACGGGGCGTTTTTCAACGATAGGCGGCGCGATTTCGGCGAACGGATTAGTCGTTGACGGCATAGAAACTTTGTCCTTCGGAGATGGCGTATCCGGATCGGCGCCGCAGGCGACAAGCACAAGGGCCGATGCAATTGAAATCAAAAGATGTAAGGGAGATATCGGTATACGGAATTCAAGGGGCTTAAATGGTTTGCGCGACATTCTGTGCGGGGTCCATCGTTTGAATAGGGGGCGTAACAAAGGCGTGATCGTTGAGTTTCTCACGTGAATGTAAATCGCGTGATGACACATTCACGCTTACTTAGCTACTGCCCACCGAGCGAATACTCGCGCAACAGAGTAAACTGGATTTTGAGATATGACACGTGACCTTTTACTCCCGGCAGTCCTTTCGGCGGCGCTCATTGCAGCGGTCCTATTGGCGTTTCAAACTGGCTTGATTGGCGGCCTGCGCGCGAACGCCACGGAGCCAAGCAGCGCCGTGAAGGCGAACGAGGAATGGAAAGACGCGGCCACTTCGCCCGCCATCGCCGTCTTCGCAGGCGGATGCTTTTGGTGCGTTGAAGCTGATTTCGACAAAGTTGAGGGCGTGCTTGAGACCGTGAGCGGCTATACCGGCGGCGACCTGGAAAATCCCACCTATAAGCGTGTGTCCTACGAAGAGACGGGTCACTACGAAGCGGTCGCTATTCGGTTCGACCCCGCCGTCGTCTCCTACGAAACATTGGTGGAGTATTTCTTCCGCCACGTTGATCCGACTGACGCCGGCGGACAGTTCTGCGATCGCGGGTCGTCTTATCGCACGGCGATTTTCGTGAACTCCCCTGAACAAAAAGCAGTCGCTGACGCGGGGAAAACCAGCGCCCAGGCGGCGTTGGGTCAGGAAATCGTGACCCCAGTTTTAAACATCAAAGCGTTTTGGCGCGCGGAGGACTATCACCAGGATTACTACCTAAAGAATCGCCTGCGGTACCGCTATTATCGCGCAGCGTGTGGCCGCGACCGGCGCGTGCAACAGCTTTGGGGCGAAAAATCATCGTAATTTCAGATGGATAACTCTAAAATATCATCCATTGTGACCCATATGGACGCGATCGCTTTGCCCTTATTGAAAGGCGGATTGAGTTTCGCTAAATAACTCTTGTGGCGAGAGCCATGACATAGTCTTCGGGGCGGGGTGGAATTCCCCACCGGCGGTGATGCGGTTTCGCGGTGAGCGAAATCGATGAGCCCGCGAGCCGGGTGCTTTTTGACTTGAAAGCACCTAGCAGGACTCCGGTGAGACCCCGGGGCCGACGGTTACAGTCCGGATGGTAGAAGACCAGGATGATCGCTTTTGCGAGCGGTGACGCTGTGCGTACAGCTTTTCAGTTGGCGCATTGGCTTCGCCCCGCGGTGCTAAGCCTGGTGCGCCCCGATCGGAAGATTGGGGTTTTTTATGGGCGACGCCCAGGTCGATAAATCAAACCGAACCCACCCAGGGCGGCAATCGGACACGCATGCGTTGGAGAGCGCGGCTTTCGACGCTTCAATGATGCGTGCGGCGATCGAGCTTGCCCGTCGTGGCGAAGGCGGCGTTTCGCCCAACCCGCTTGTGGGCGCCATTATCGTTAAGAACGGCGACGTAATCGGCGAAGGTTGGCACAAGCGCGCGGGTTCCGCTCATGCTGAAGTCAACGCCATCAAGGCCGCAGGCGAAAGCGCACGCGGCGCAACAATCTATGTCTCGCTAGAGCCCTGCGCGCACCACGGGCGCACGCCCCCTTGCGTTGATGCGATTTTATCCGCTGGCATAACGCGTGTTGTATACGGCCTATCGGATCCCAATAAACTAGCCGCCGGTGGCGCAGAAATCCTCCGGGACGCGGGGCTACGCGTCGACGGTCCCGTTTGCGAACATGAAGCGCGGGCGCTCAATCGGTTTTGGCTCGGCGCGCTTAAGCGCCAACGCCCCTATGTGGTCGCGAAATTTGCAACGAGCCTTGACGGAAAAATCGCTACACGGACGGGCGACAGCAAATGGATTACGGGCGACGCGGCGCGCGCTCGCGGACACGACCTGCGCCAGGCTTGCGATGCGATTATCGTTGGCGCCGGGACGATTATCGCAGATGACCCGGCGCTTACGGCGCGCCCGAAGTTCAACGAAGGTGACGAGCGTACGCCAGCGCATCCGCTTCGGGTTGTAATGGATTCAACGGCGAGAACGCCCCCAGGCGCCGCCGCCTTCGACCGAGCGGGGCCCGGCGCGCTGCTCGCGACGACCGCACGCGCCCCACGAAAAGCAATGGCGCAGTTCCAAGAAATGGGCGTTGAAGTCGCGCTACTGGATCAAGATACGGAGGGCCGCATCGACCCGCACGCGCTCCTAGAGCATCTTTATCAGAACGGTGTGCAGTCGGTCTTATTGGAAGGCGGCGCGGGCGTTCTCGGATCATTTTTCGATGCTGGACTTGTGGATGAAGTTTGGGCTTTCCTCGCGCCCGTCTTAATCGGCGGCAATGGCGCCCCTTCCCCCATTAGCGGAATTGGGCCCGACGCGCTTACAGGCGCCGTTCGATTGTCTGCAATCAATACGGAGACGCTGGGGCCCGATCTATTGGTTCGCGGCGAAGTCATGCGGCCCGGAGGTGCAGAATGTTCACGGGGCTGATTGAAGAGATAGGCCGTATCCGGTCGATTGGGCGCGATGGCGAAAACTTTGTTGTTGCTGTTGAAGCGTCGGCGGTGCTTGACGGCGTCGCCCACGGCGATTCTATTTGCGTAAATGGCGTTTGCCTGACGGTGACAGACTTTACAGCGGACAGCTTTTCGGTTGGCCTCGCGCCCGAAACGCGGGCAAAGTCAAACCTCGGCGCACTGGAGCCCGGCGCCCCGGTAAACCTGGAACGGGCAGCAACACCGGCGACCCGCTTGGGTGGGCATTACGTGCAAGGGCATGTCGACGCGACGGGCGTCATTACTGATTTGCGTAAAGACGAAGACGCTCTTTGGCTTACTGTAAAAACGCCGGTCCAATTTATGAAGTACCTCGCGCCTAAGGGCTATATTGCAATGGACGGGGCGTCATTAACCGTTGTGGATGTGGGCGATGATTGGTTCAACGTCACACTGATTGCATATTCGCAACCACGCCTCATCCAATCGCAGAAAAAGGTTGGCGATAGCGTAAACCTTGAGGTCGATATCATAGCAAAATATGTCGAGCGGATCGTCACTGCCCGGAGCGACGCCAAAACCCCGACTATTCAAGGAGCTATTTCGTAATGCCGATCGCGCCAGTAGAGGAAGCAATAGCCGCGTATAAGCGTGGCGATATCGTCATCATTGTTGATGACGAAGACCGCGAGAACGAAGGCGACTTAGCAATTGCCGCCGACTTTGTGACGGCTGAGAAAGTAAACTTCTTTGCAAAGGAAGGCCGTGGACTGATTTGTTGCGCCATGGCTCCTTCTCTTATCGACCGATTGGACCTGCCGCTCATGGTAGAGCAAGAGAAAAATCAATCCGGCTTCGGAACGCCCTTTACCGTGTCAGTTGAAGCCTCACAGGGTGTGACGACAGGTATTTCCGCCCATGACCGCGCTCACACAATTAAGACACTGATCAACCCGGCCTCAACGCCGAAGGATATCGTTACGCCAGGGCACATGTTCCCCTTAAGAGCGCGCGAGAACGGCGTTTTGGAACGTGACGGCCAGACCGAGGCAAGTGTCGATCTGTCAATCCTTGCGGGCCTCACACCAGCGTCGATGATTTGTGAAGTGATGAATGATGACGGGTCAATGGCGCGGCTTCGCGACCTCGAGCAGTTCGCCGAGCGTCACGACTTTTTGATTACGTCTGTTGCGGCGCTTACGGAATATCGACGCGCGCTTGCGACCAGCGACTTGCGCGCAACGGGTTAGCGGGGGACAGGAGCAAGACATGCCAGGCCAGGTTTTTGAAGGCTCGATGTCAGCGTCGGACATGCGCATCGCGATCGTTACGACACGGTGGAACGAGTTCATTACAGACCGCCTCACATCGGCGGCGAAAGACACGCTCGTGAGGCATGGCGCGAATGCGGATGCAATCGACGTGGCAGTGGCGCCTGGCGCTTACGAAATTCCATTCATCGTGCGCACGCTTGCAAAGACAGGGCGTTACGACGGCGTTGTGGCGCTCGGCTGTGTTATCCGCGGCGCTACTCCGCACTTTGACTATGTCGCGGGAGAGGCCGCGACCGGGGTCTCCGCCGCGATGCGCGAAACCGGGATTCCTGCTTCATTTGGTGTTTTAACGGTCGACACCATTGAACAGGCAATAGAACGCACAGGAACTAAAGCAGGAAACAAAGGGGCTGAAGCCGCCCTTGCCTTAATCGAAACAATTGCGCTTGCACGCGCCATCAAGGAGACACGCTCATGACGGTGGAAACATTTGCAATCACCGCGGCTGACAACACCAATACGGCCTCCCAAAATAAACCGTCCAAGAATGACGCGGAAGAAGCGGTTCGTACGCTCCTCGCCTATTTCGGCGAGGACCCAAGCCGCGAAGGGCTGCTCGATACGCCGCGGCGTTTTGTTGACGCCTATGAAGAGTTCCTGAGCGGTTACAAAGAGGATCCCCAAGCCATCCTTGAGCGGACCTTCGAGGAGGTAGAGGGCTATGACGATATCGTCCTTTTAAAGAACATCCGTATTGAGTCCCATTGCGAGCACCACATCCAGCCGATTATTGGCCGGGCCCATGTCGCCTATCTGCCGTCCGACAAGGTTGTCGGCATTTCAAAACTTGCGCGCGTGGTTGATGCGTTTGCGCACCGATTGCAAAGCCAAGAAATTCTGACAAACCAAATCGCCGATGCAATTAACGCAGCGCTTCAGCCGCGGGGCGTCGCCGTTCTTATTGATGCCCAGCATTATTGCATTTCAACCCGAGGCGTTCACAAGACGGACGTTTCCTGTGAAACGCGCGCGCTGACCGGGGCCTTTAAAGAAGATAAGGACCTTACGGATCAATTTTACAAGATGATCCAGCGCTAAAGCGGCTTTTAGTGCGCGGAGGGAGCGGTCAGCCTTAATATGTCGGTAACGACCTGATCTCCGCCTACATTTTTGCTGGCACATCGATGCCTAGAACATCAAGGACGCAAGCGAGCTGACGACAGAAAACAGTCGTTAACCGCATGCGGCTTGCGCGTATTTTTTCGTCCGGCTCATCGCTTATTCTGCATGCGGCGTAAAAGCGAGAAAAGCTCTGGGCGAGACCATAAGCGTGTTCGCACAGGAGATGCGGTAGGCGCTTTTCATATGCGCCTTTAACGGCGTCGGAGAACGCAAGCAGCGACAGCGCCAACTGACGCTCTTCCTCGGCGCTCAAAGCGACGGGCCCTTCTGACGCATGCGCGGCAGCCTTTGCGAGCGCTGATTTCGCCCGCACACAAGCATATTGCAGGTAGGGTCCTGTCTTCCCTTCGAATGCGATAAAGCGCTCAATATCGAAAATATAGTCTGACGTGCGCTGATTGCTGAGGTCGGCGAACTTTAACGCCGCAACGCCAACCGACATGGCGACGCCGGCGCGTTCTTCATCACTCAGACTTTCAGCCAGGCCATTTTCTGTAAGGCGCGTCGCAGCGCGCTGGGTCACCGAATCGATCATGTCACGGAGCTTTAAAACACCACCTTCGCGCGTTTTAAAGGGTTTACCGTCCTTGCCCTGCATGGTCCCAAAACCCAAATGCTCAAGGCGTGCTTCTTCGAAATACCCAGCCTTATCAACCGCCCGGAAGACTTGCTCAAAGTGGAGCGCCTGGCGATTATCAACCACATATAAAATTTGATCCGGATGAACGGTCCGGACACGGTCTAAAATTGTTCCGATGTCCGTCGCGTGGTAGCCAACAGCGCCCTCAGAATTCACCAGAATTAGTGGTGGGATTTTCTTTTTGTCCCCATCGCGAGCGAC
>JBCCTV010000078.1:0-12270 GCA_039197915.1 Pseudomonadota bacterium
CCAAATTCTGGCGGCACACTATGCGCCAGAACGCTGAATTTAAAGGCTTTCAACTGCTCAAAAAGCAGCCAATACCGCCGGCCCGAAACCCGAAAAGCTAGAGCATCGGGCAATTAGCTTGAAATCAACCCGATGCTCTAGATTCTTTGTTTTGAGCGCCTGAGACGATCTTCGCTTGACCCAATGTGATCACCCGACGCTCTAGCCGCCAAAGGCGATGACGCAGCCGCCGAGCCCAAGCAGGAGGCAAAGCGGTGAATAGTAGGTTCGGTTCAGGCGGCGGAAAGGCTCCTCGGGCGCCAGACGCGCCCAAAACGCCGTGAACCCGATGAGGCCCCGAAAAATAAAAACCAGGGAAAACGCCCAAACGGTCAAGCGCCCGGCGGCGGCGCGCACGGGCTCATGGGCCTCCGTTGGAAGGGACAAAAACGCCGCCGCAACACCGACGAATAGGGCCGCTGCGACACTCAAACAAGCAAACGCGCCCGGCATCTCTTCTATGTCGCGCGCCCCGACGACCGCCCGCGCAAGGGCTTTCTCGTCTTTAATCGGCCACCAGATTTTAACGCCCCAAGCGGCGTGGAGTAGCGCGATCAGAGTGATCGCAAACGCCCAGGACAGGGTGAAAAGGGTGAAGCTCACGTCAGCTCACGCCTATGTTTTTCGATTGCGGTTTTTGCGTCGGGGTCGTTGCGCTGGGGTCTTTGCGCCGGGCAAGGTATGCGCGGCGGGATTGCCGGTCACCCGATGACCGCCCAGCCGACCATTCCTGTGCCAATGAGCCCTGCACCCCAGACAAGCGAGCGGATAACAGGCGTCCCGGCGACATAAACGATCAAATAAGCTGCCCGCGAAATCGCGAAAATAGCGCCGCCCAAAGACGCCAAACCAGGGTCAGCCCCGGTGACATGAGCGGCGAGCGCAAGCGGCGCGAACATCACCATCGCTTCGGTGAAGTTTGCTTGGGCGCGGCGCGCCCGCATGAGGCCAATGCCGTCCGGCGCAAAATCGTCCCGGGAGCCAAGCAACGTTCCCGGGCTATAGCGCAGATTCGCGAAGACGGCCTGAACGCCGATATTCACGAAATAAATGAAAACGGCGAGCACCAACCATTCAAGAACAGTCATCTATACACTGACCATCTATGCAACAGCCTTATCGCGCGGACGGGTCCGCCTCAAGCAAAAGTCGCCTTTTCTGAGCAGCCGTCCGACAAACGTTTTTTAAGCGCTTGGAAGCTCAAGGATGCGTTTGGCGATAATGTTCAGCTGAACCTCAGACGTACCGCCTTCGATGGAGTTTGCTTTTGTGCGGAGCCAGCTTTTGGCAAGCTTTCCGTCCTCGGAGCGTTCGCCTTCCCACTCCAAGGCTTCCGAACCGCCAGCGTCCATGGCAAGCTCATACCGGCGCTTGTTAAACTCAGTACCGTAATATTTCAGCATCGAAGACTTAGCGCCAATGCCCTGGCCTGCTTTGGCTTCGTCTTTCATGCGTTCAGCGGTCAACAGGAACGACCATCCATCGATGTCGGACTTCGCCGCACTTGCGCGCAACATGGGATCGGCAAGCTTACCATCCGGTCCAAGGCCCACATCTTCTGCAGCGATTTCACCAATCGAGCGTCCAGCAACGAGGCCGCCGCCACCGCCGCCGATCATTTCGCGCTCATGGGTTAGGAGATATTTCGCAACATCCCAGCCGCGATTGACCTCGCCGACAACCGAGGCGACGCCTTGTGCGTGCTCTTTCGGAACGACGACGTCGTCAAAGAAGGTCTCGCAGAACGGCGACTTGCCCGAGATCAATTTGATCGGCTTCGTGGTGACGCCTTTGGTCGCCATGTCGACGAGAATGAAAGAGATGCCATTGTGTTTGGTCGCACTTGGATCCGTGCGTACAAGGACAAAAATCCAGTCGGCTTCGTCCGCATAGGACGTCCAGATCTTCTGTCCGTTGACGACGTGATGGTCACCCTTGTCTTCGCATTTGCATTGGAGCGATGCGAGGTCCGAGCCTGCGTTTGGCTCAGAGTATCCCTGGCACCAGCGGATTTCACCGCGCACGATCGGCGGCAGAAAATGCGCTTTTTGCTCATGCGTGCCGTATTTCAGGAGCGCCGGCCCAAGCATCCAGATGCCGAAGCTTTCCAATGGCGTGCGCGCTTTGATGCGGCGCATCTCTTCTTTCAAGACCTTGGCTTCGGCTTTAGAAAGCCCGCCGCCGCCATATTCAGCTGGCCAGGTTGGAACGGTCCAGCCTTTAGCGGCCATGCGCTCCATCCAGATTTTCTGCGCCTCTGAGGCAAATTTCCAGTTGCGGCCGCCCCAGCAAATCTCGTCCTCGCCTTTCATGGGCACACGCATTTCAGCCGGGCAATTCTCTTCGAGCCAGGCGCGTGTTTCAGCGCGGAAAGTGTCGATGTCGGCCATGGATCGCTCCTGTGTCGGCGGTCAATTCTTGAGAGATTGCATAATGGCGAGATCGCCTCGTTAGGCAATTAATGATCGCAGCGGCGCGGCGTCGCTACGAAATGTTTGGCGAGCACTATCGATTGACGAAATGCTCGCTAATCCTTGCCGCCGCCCAGTTCTGAAGTGAGCCTCAGCGGCGTTCGGGGAGGGGCCTACTTGTTAAACGCCCATGTCGCCGGGTTTCTCATTGCGACGGCCTTGATCATCTGCTTATCAAACTTCGCCGACCCAAGGCGCGGCAAGGCCTGGGGCGAGACCCAAATGTGCTCTGGAACCTTAAAGCCTGCAAAGTCGTCGGCCATGAAATCGCGCAAGGCTTTTGCGTCAATCGCATCGCCGTCTTTCGCAAAGACAACGAGACCAACCCGTTCACCGAGCGCATCGTCAGGCACCGCAAAGACCACCGCCTCGGCGACTGACGCATGCTCATAGGCCCGCGCTTCCACCTCGAGGCAGGAAATATTCTCACCGCCCCGGATGATCAGGTCTTTTAAGCGATCGACAATATAGAGGAAGCCTTCGGCGTCGAGCTTGCCAAGGTCGCCGGTGCGCACCCAGCCGTCGGACGTGAGCGTTTTCGCGGTTTCTTCCGGTTTGTTGAGGTAACCCCTGAAGTTCCCAGGGCTGCGGATCCAGATTTCGCCAACCTCGCCGACGTCCGCTGTGGTCTCATCGTCCCGGACAATCTTGATGTCCGTGAGCGGCGGTACGGCGCGACCCGTTGAGTCAGGGCGCGAGACCGCGTCGTCGAGCGAGATGATGCAACCGAGCGCGTTCGTTTCCGTCATGCCATAGCCGGAAGACGGATTGGCGTGCGGAAACTTTTCTTTCAAGGCGCGCACATGTTCAGGCGGGCGCTTAGCGCCGCCAGACCCGATATCAATGAGAGACGGCAACCCCTCTGGACCGGCAGCGTCGATCAATTCATAGGACTGGCTCGGCACGCCGACGAAATTCGTGAGCTTATGGTCGCGGATGATCTCGCAGGCCTTAATGGGGTCCCAGCGATAGATCATCGCCATGCGGCGACCGACCATATACGACAACATAAAGTTCGAGTGTGACCCGGTCACATGGAAAAGCGGTATGCCCAGCAAAATACCCGGGTCACCGCCAAAAATGCTTTTACCATCGCGCGCGTCGGTCAGGACCGCCCCGACAAAGGCCCACGAAAAGAGAACGCTTACAGCGCCGCGGTGGGTTAAGATCACGCCCTTCGGTTGGCCCGTGGAGCCGGAGGTGTAGCTGATGCAAAAATCGTCTTCAGGCGCGATTTCGACGCTCGGAACCGTCTCATTTTGAGACGCCTCAAGAATTGCCTCATAGCGGTCGTCGGCCCCATCGGCCTCCTCGTGGGCCAGGATCAATGTCAGGCCATGTTTTTCGCGCAAAGGCGAAATCTCGGCTAACCGTTTGGCGTCGACGAGCACCAGTTTCGCTTCGCAATCGCCCAGGGCGTAATCAAACTCATCGGTCTTCCACCAGGCGTTCAGCGGCACGACCACCCCGCCGAGCATAACAATGCCCATATAAGCGACGCACCATTCTGGATAGTTGCGCATGGCGATCGCCACCCGGTCGCCTTTTTTCACGCCATACTTTTCCTGGAGGCCATGGGCGAAACGGCAAGCGCGTTTGAATGTTTCCGCGTGGCTGAGATTGCCGCTTTCCGACAGGATGAAATCCTTGTCGCCGTGGGAGGCCCCGAACATGAAGATGCCGACCAAGCTCGGCGGCGCGTTCTCAAAAATCCGATAGCTGTTGCCAGAAATATCAGCGGCCCCGACTTTAAACCGGGGATCGGTTGTGAGGATCTTGGCGGCGGACGCCATGATCTTCTCTTGAGGTACCTGGGGGCGTTCCGTCGTCGCTTGCTCGCTCATATATTTTGTTCTTCTTGCTGTTGACTGTTGCGGTCATACCGAACACACCGCTTCGCGAATATATCTCCGGATGGCGCCGCGCCCACAAGCCGCAGCGCTCATTCAAATTTCCTATCAATCAATGGCGATCTAACCCATGGCTCGACACTCGGCGCTTCTGAACGTGATGATTAACGCCGCGCGCAAGGCGGGTCGGGGTCTGCAGCGCGACTTCGCGGAGATTGAGCGCCTGCATGTAACGCGCAAAGGCGCGGCGGACTTTGTCACCAGTGCAGACCTCCGGGCGGAACAGACGATTTTTGAAGAGCTCTCAAACGCGCGCCCCAAATTTGGCTTTGTCATGGAAGAGCGCGGCGACGTTGAAGGCTCGGATAACTCGAACCGGTGGATCGTCGACCCACTCGATGGCACGACCAATTTCCTGCATGGCGTGGCGCATTTTGCGATTTCGATTGGCCTTGAACGGGACCGGCGCCCCTATGCGGGCGTCGTCTATAACCCGGCGACGGATGAGCTTTTTTTGGCCGAAAAGGGCGAAGGCGCTTTCGTCAATGATCGACGCTTGCGGGTGTCGGATCGGCGCGACCTTTCGGAATGTCTTTTCGCAACGGGGCTTCCCTTTATGGGACGCGCCGGTGGGGCGGACGGCCTGGCCCAGTCGCTGAAAGAAACGGGCGCAGTGTTATCGAATACCGCCGGCGTGCGGCGGTTCGGGTCCGCCGCCCTTGACCTCTGCTTTGTGGCGGCCGCCCGGTATGACGCTTTTTGGGAGCGTGGCCTCGCCCCTTGGGACGTCTGCGCAGGCGTATGCATTGTGCGCGAGGCCGGCGGCCAGGTGAGCGAAATCAATGGCGGCGACAAGCCTGTAAGCGGCGGCTCAATCCTCGCAACGAACAGCGCGTTACACGATAAAGCCCAGGCGCTACTGAAGGTTTAGCGGGACGACGTTTTGAGCGATCAACGATCGCGCCGGGGTTAGCGATTGCGCCGCGCGCCATCGCATTTTCGAGCCGGCCATACCGTCCGGCGAAATTCTCATTATGTGTTTTCGGGCAAGGATTTAGCGGCAGTCGAAATGCCGGTAGCGCCACCGCACTGAACTCGGATCAATGGTTTCGTCCACATAAACCGCGCTCAACCCATAGGCGCCGCAATGGGCCTGGGCTTGGGCGAATAGCTCATCGGGATCGAAGTCATAAGGGTTATAGGGAATGGTGATCGACGGGTCGGTAGGGCCGTTTGCGGTCGTGCACCCAGGCACAGCTATCGCCGCCGCCACCCCCACTGCCATGAGCATCCCTGAATTACGCAACATCCCCATCATTCGCTTCCCTCGTTGGCCTCCCGCTTTAGTCTCAAAGGCCGGTCCCATCGCATCAGCGCACGTATCGTACCAGCGCGAGCAGGGCAAAAAAAGTGCGCCCGCGGGGGAACCACAGGCGCACCGTTCACGCTTAACGCGTCACAAACCAAAAAGACGCGTTATGCAGCGGAAGAAGAGGAATCGCTCTTCAGGACTTCGACGTTCCCGCCTTTGCCATTGATGGCAATCTTGCGGGGACGTTTCGCCTCCGGAACTTCGCGCTCTAAGTCGATATTCAAAAGTCCATTTTCGAGGCTCGCCCCGCGGATTTTGACATGATCGGCGAGTTGGAACCGGCGCTCAAAAGATCGCCCGGCGATGCCCTGGTGCAAAAATGCGCGCTCGGCGTCGGCCTCTGGCCGCTTGCCAATGATGGAGAGCGAATTCTCGTGGAACGTGATGTCGAGATCATCTTCCGAGAAGCCCGCCACAGCGAGCGTAATTCTATAGGCGTCCTCGGCGACGCGTTCGATATTATAAGGGGGATACCCGCCGACATCGCCTTTATTCATGCCGTCAATCATATCGAAGAGACGGTCAAACCCGACGGTTGAGCGATAGAGGGGGGTAAGATCATAGGTACGCATAGAAGCCTCCTTAAGTGGTTAAGCAAGGTTTCGCCCATTTCCGCCTCCATTGTGGCCGACGGCATAAATTGAGCGATCGGCCCCAACTGGCGACCGATAATAAAGAATTGGCGTTTCAGACCGCAGTTTCAAGGCTCTAGCCCAGGATTTCATGCAAATTTCCAGTTACCGGGCTGGGCGACGGTCAACGCTTCATGGTACCCCCAAATGAGAGCACCGGTCCGGAGACGCATCCATGGAAAAAAGTTTTCACCCCCTATCTGCGGAACCGACTGCCGGGGAGCAAGAGACTATCGGGCCAACCGCACGAGCGCGCGCCTTGTCTGCTCGCCATTCAAAGTATGGTGCACGGCCGATATCGCTCGCGTTCGCTGGACTATTTGCCCTCACGCTCGCCGCCTGCGGCGGCGGCGAAGAAACACCGTCCGGCGAAAGCGCTATGCCTCTAACAAGCGCTGAAAAGCTCGACGCCGTTTTAAGCGGCGCGCAACGCAGCCAGGACGAACGCGCCCGCGACCAATTTCGCAATCCAGCAGAAACACTCCTCTTTTTTGGCGTTGAGCCGGAAATGACCGTCGTTGAGATCTGGCCTGGCGGCGGTTGGTACACGAACATTATCGCACCCTATCTCGCAGGCGGTGGCGGCGCTTATATCGCGGCCCATGTTAATCCTGAGCGCAGCGAGCGCGCAGCAGCCGCTGTTCAAGCCTTTAAAGATCAGTATCAAAACAAACCCAACCTTTACGGCTCCGTCTCCGTAACGGCGCTTCCGGCCGAGGACCCGATTGCGCCGGACGCCTCTGCGGACGCCGTTTTAACCTTCCGCAACGTTCACAATTGGATGTCAGCGGAATTCGCCGAAGACGCCTTTACAAGCTTTTTTCAAGCGCTGAAGCCAGGCGGGCTTCTTGGCGTCGTTGAACACCGCGCCGACGGATCAACCGCACCCCTTTCTAGCGGATATGTTTCAGAGAAAACCGTTATCGATCTTGCTGTGGGGGCCGGCTTCGTTTTGGACGCCCGCTCGGAAATTAACGCCAACACCGCCGATACAAAAGACCACCCTTATGGGGTTTGGACGTTGCCGCCGGTGCGGCGGTCTTCTGCACAACGCGGCGTTGTCGACCCTGAATTTGACCGCGAAAAATATGACGCGATCGGTGAAAGCGACCGCATGACCCTGCGCTTCATCAAGCCGGCCCCTGATCCGGACACCGATCCGGACACTGGCCAGGACACTGGCGCCAATACGGCGCCTACCGAGCCAGCGTCTTCCCAATAGGGCGCAACACCGAAAAACGCCCGCCCCTCGCGCGCCAACCATAACATCCTCCGATGGCGTCTTTTTTTGATGATCAGAAAACTACGCACAACGCCTGAGCAACGCCTATGACTGCTCCTGATACAAATGATTTGGATGACCTGGAAGCTGCGTCTGACGCGGCCTTCACCCGGGCCTTTGACGGCGTTTTGGAAGTCGTCGTTATCGACAGCGGGGTTTTCTGGGTGGACGGTCGCACGGCGCCCCCAAAAATACACAAAGCGCTGCCAGAAGACGTTTCCGAGGCCGACTGCCGGTGGCGCGGATCTTTTGACGCTATAAAGCGCGCCCTTGACGGCGAACGCGGCCTTGAAAACCTATACGCCTCCGGTCGGATCGCAATATCCGGCGACATGGCGCTGATGGCGCGGCTAAAGCTCGAGAGTTCCGTATGATGAGTTTTATTGAAATTGACGGCAACCCGCCCCCACCGGGCGCCGCCGTTTCGACATTCATCGCCAATGACGGGGCAAAAATTCGCTACGCGATGTTTCCGAAAGACGGGGCGCGGGCGAGCCTTGTTCTCCTGCCGGGCCGTGCGGAATTCATTGAAAAATACTTCGAAGTTATCGGCGATTTACACGCGCGCGGCTTCAACGTGGCGATGATGGATTGGCGGGGGCAAGGCCTCTCCGCACGCAATGACGAAATTGGCTCGGCAGGCCACGTTGACGATTTCTCACTGATGGTTGACGACCTTGAGCGCTTTCTTGAAGCAATTGTCAGCAAACAATTCCGTGAACCGCTTTTATTTTTAACCCATTCCATGGGCGGCGCGCCAACGCTTCAATATCTCTCGGACTGCGGGCGCGCTTATGCGGGGGCGGCGCTGTGTGCGCCGATGACAAGCATCCTGCCTGAGGGCGTCGGCCGCACGGGCGCCGGTCTTTTGGCGCAGGCGGCGTCGCTTCTCGGGTTTGCCAAAGCAGGCGTACCCGGCATATCAGACCAATCAATGGACTTTGAAGGCAACCGATTAACGAGCGACGCTGAGCGGCATAAACGTTTCGCGGACCTGCAAAAGGCGGCGCCGCAGGCTGTCACGCTAGCGCCAACCTTCGGATGGGTGCGCGCAGCCCTCGACACCTGTCGCGACCTACACAAACCAAATCGCTTTGAAGGCTTAAAGACACCAATCCGCATCATCACCGCCGGCGAGGAAGCGATCGTAAATGGCGACGACCACGCGGTCATTGCCGACCGCCACCCGCTGATTGAATGCGTTAAAATTGACGGGGCCCAGCACGAAATTATGATGGAAACGGACGACCTTCGCGCCGCGTTCTGGAGCGCGTTTGACGCCTTCGCCGATGCGCAGCTAAAGGCCTCCGCCTGATCGGCCATAAATCGACGCAATTTAAGAGATCAACTTACCGGCGCGCAGGAGTCAGGTGGCGCATCGCCTCCGCATGTAACTCAGGCGTCGCGGCAGCAATAATCTGACCGCCGGCCTCAGCGCTAAAAGCGCCGCCGCTCCAATCGGTAACAACCCCACCAGCGCCCGTTACAATGGGTTCGAGTGCGGCGTAATCATAATGGGCGAGCCCGGCTTCGATGATGAGGTCTAATTGGCCGAGCGCTAAAAGGCCGTAACCATAGGCGTCAAAACTAAAGCGCACGAGCCGCGCGCGATCGGCGATTTCTGCAAAGGCGGCAGCTTCCGCGTCATTGAAATAGGCGCTCGCTCTCGGATCCGTGGTTGAAAGGCGCGCCTCGGATAGACGTTTCACCTCGCTAACGGCGCAGGCGTGTTCGTCAGCGCCACGCAAAAATCGCGTTGCGCCCTCGCTCGAGACCCAGCGTTCATTGGTATACGGCTGATCAATAACGCTGATGGCGGGAGCGCCCGCTTGCTCAAACGCGATCAGTGTTGTCCAGGTTGCCGCCCCGCAGACAAAGGCGCGCGTCCCGTCAACGGGGTCTAAAACCCAGCGCTCCGAGGCGCCCTGATTTGTGTACCCGAATTCCTCACCGAGGATGCCGTGCTCGGGGTAGCGCGCTTCGATGGCATCGCGCATGACCCGTTCGGCTTGACGGTCGGCTTCCGTGACCGGATCAAAATCGCTGCGGTCATCTTTCGCACCAACTTTATTCGTGACGGCCCCGTTTGCGCGGAAGCGCGGCGCTGTTTCAGCGCGCGCGAGGTCCGCCAACCTGGTCGCAAATTGCGTGAGCTCAGCTATCGATTGTCCAGGGCCCATGACCCTTGTCTAAGGCATGGCCGGGAGACGAATGCAAGCGCGAAATGCCCCGACCCGAAGGCAAAGGCCAAGAGCGCAGAGCGAAAGGCTTGGGGCGCAAAAGCGAAGCGCTCGAAGCGCAAAGCTCAACGGTGCAAAGGCCGAGGGCCGAAACGTCAAGGGCAGAGCCGCGAAAGCAAAACCCAGGAGCGTGCAGCAAAATGCGGAGGCGACTACTCAACCGCCCCAGACATCGCCTTTGCAAGATCCAGCAGACGGCGGCGAGGCTCGTCGCCGAGATTGTAAAACGCCCTCACGAGATCAATCGTGTCTTTGTTTTGGAAAACGTCCGCCGGCGCGCCATTGTGGTGCGATGATCCGTTAACGCCGTTAACGGTTGCGCCGTTTGCCTCTTCGATGCCTTCAAAAAAGTGCGCAACCGGAACATCCAAGGCATTCGCAAGCGACCATAGTCGCGATGCGGAAATTCGGTTCGCGCCGCTTTCATATTTTTGAATTTGTTGAAAACGGATGCCGACGGAATCGGCGAGTTTCTGTTGCGTCAATCCAAGCAGCCGACGCCGTTGGCGCAGGCGCTTGCCAACAAATAGGTCAATCGGGTGTGCCACGAGCAAATCCTCCATTACGGAACGCGAAAAACCGCGTTTCTCCCGCAATGGACGCAAAGCCCGTGCCGATACGCCTTTAACCTGATTAAATCCCGCTTACAGCGCGCAGAGACGCTGCGTTCGCCTGGCGCATCCAAGGGGCGCGCGCGTTGGGAAATTTGCCGACGCTAGAAAAACCCTGTCTCCCGGCGCGCATAAACGCCTATTGCGCGTCCCGAAATGGCGCATTTCCCGAAGCTTCAGATTCCAAAGGCTAGAAACGCCCACCGCATGTCGGTTTCAAGGAACTTGGCCGTGGAGGGTTATGCGAAACCAGGCCCAAAATGCAGCCTCTACCGAGGGCGGGACACGCCTAGTCGAGCATCCGTGCTGATCGCAACCAAAACTCTTCCGAGAAACCGGGAGTTTGCAGGTTCGATACAAACTGCCGGGACGCGGCTTCCCAGGAAAAAATTTCCGCCCGCGCCCGACAGGCGTCCGGGTCCGCATTTTCAAGCGCTGCAAGGCAAGCCGCCCGCAGATCCTCATTTAGAGCCCCGCATCCGTCCGCTGCGCCATCCAATATCTCCAAAGGCCCGCGCACAGGATAAGCCGCCACGGGCTTACCGCAAGCCAGCGCCTCGACATTGACGAGACCAAACGTGTCGGTCCGCGATGGGAAAACGAAGACGTCGCAGGCCTGGTAACACTGGACCAGCTCACGATCGAATTTCGGCCCTAGGAAGCGGGCGGCGGGGTATCGCGTTTCGAGCTCGGCGCGTTGCGGACCGTCGCCGACAACCACTTTCGTGCCTGGCAAGTCTAGCTTCAGAAAATCCTCAATGCTTTTCTCAACGGCGACGCGGCCCACATACAAAAAAATCGGCCTTGGCAGATCGCCTAGGACGTCGCTATGCGCGATTTCAAACTTCGAAATATCGACGCCCCGCGCCCAGATCTTCATATTTCCGAAGCCGCGCGCTTTGAGCTCTTCGATCAAGCCATCCGTCGCCACCATCATGGTGTCGCCGTCTTTGTGGAAATCCCGCAACACCGCGTACCCCCAGGAGATGGGCGCGCCCCATCGCTCGTTTGTGTACTCGGCGAAGCGGGTGTGAAAACTCGTCGTAAACGGATATTGCCGCCGCTTACAGAAACGCCGCGCCGCCCGGCCAATCGGCCCCTCCGTCGCAATATGGATCGCATCCGGACGGGTTTGGTTAATGATGCGCGCGACTTTCCGTCCAGGAAACAATGACAGCTGAATTTCCGGATAGGACGGCAAGGGCATCGTCTGGAAGTCATTCGGCGTTATGAAGATCACCTCATTGCCGCGGGCTCGCAGGATCTTTCCGAGTGTTTCAAGCGTGCGCACGACGCCATTGATCTGCGGCTTCCAGGCGTCGGTCGCGATTAAGATCCGCAATTTGTCGTCGCCCGCCGGCATGGGGAAACGCTGCTTTGCCCGCGTTAACCGGCCAACGCCCGATCCAATCTTCCGAATTGTGCTCTTTTTCGGCGCTTTGTCAGCCGATGGGTCTACTGGCGACGGGGTCGTCATAAACGGTTTTTTCCTTCGGATACGCCGTAAAACTCGCCGTTTACCTAGGGATTACCGGCCCACAAGGCAACGTAGAGAGGGACTTTGATCTAGATCAACGTTAACGAAACTGACGGCGCCATTCGCTGCAAAAGACTAGTTTTTTCGCCTGATTTTGGGTGGTGAAAAAAAACATGCTCCGGTACAGAAATTTTGTTGCAATGCACACATCGTCGTGTAGATTACTCGTGCAACTGATTGTTGCGTGCCCGTTTGGGCGTTTCCTCCCTAAACTTTCGCCGCGGGGTTCTCCCCGC
>JBCCTV010000079.1:0-12237 GCA_039197915.1 Pseudomonadota bacterium
CAACAATGCACCCTTCGCCGAGGCGGACGCCAGGTCCAATTACGGTGTACGGACCGATGGTGGAGCCGCGTCCAATTTCAGCGCCGTCAGCGATAATCGCGGTGGGGTGGACTTGCGCATCGATGGCGACGCTTGCCCCCTCTGAGACGCCGACCGCGTCGCCAAGCCGGCGCTCCTTATGCAGATAGTCCGCAACAACTGCAAACGCCTGCCGCGGTTCTAAACATACGACCGCACGGCCGAGCCGCGCCACGTCGTTGGCAAGCTTCTCCGTCGTTAAACAACACGCAAAAGCGACACTATCGCTGAGCGTTTCAAGGTGCTTTTTCTGGTCGATGAAAATCAACGACAGGGCGTTTGCCGATGCAATGGAGGAAACATTGCTAATGTTCAATGGCCCCGCGCCGCTTTCGGCAGCAAGACCAGTCAGTGCAAGGAACTTTACTGAATCAACAGGACCCGTCGTGTGGTAAAACCGCGGGTCAGGAAAGGACGCCTTCATCATGCTGTCTCGCGGGCAAGATGCGGCGTTCTGCGCGGCGTTCGGCTGGCCCAGTTTGGAGACCGCATTACTAACGTCCTCGCCATACATAGGACTGGCGGTTCCGTGCGAGCCAGACCTGTCATTTGCACCTATCGACGTGGGTGAACCTTCAACGCCATCTCGACTTTTGTTTGGCGGCTCCGACACTTAATACTCACCGACGCATAAGCAAGGCCAGGTACGCCTCGCGATGAAGCGAGACGCGCCCTTCGTGGATGCGCTTTGAAAAAGCCCGTATACGGTCCACCCGGCGCCTTTAACGCTTTTTCTTTTTACCGCCTTTTTCGGCCTGCTCTTTCGCCTGACGTTGAAGCTCCGCGTAATCGACTTTTTCGACTTTGACCGATTTCAGCTTTTTATCCAGTTCACGGATAACCTGCTCTGTGATGTCGGTTTCCTGCGCCGCGTACATAACCGCACTGCGCTCAAGCAGCAGGGTCGCGCCATTTTCTTCAACGATTTCTTTCAAAATCGGGCGCATCACTTCCGAGATTTCGCCGAGCGCCTTTTGTTCTGAAAGCGAGAGCTCGCGAACTTTGACTTCGCGCATCACGGGCAAGTTATTTTGCTTAACCGCTATTTGCTGAGCCTTTTTGGTCCAGACTTCCTCGGAAAGAAGTTCGCGCTGTTTTTTAAGTTCTTCGGCTTCCTTGGTCAGCTTCGCGACTTCGCCATTGAACTCCTCGTTCGCTTCGGCCTGAAGCTTCTCGAGTTGCGGCTTCATCGACTGGCCAGCCTTCGACTGATTAATGACGCGGTTCTGGTTTAAAATCAGAATTACCGGCGCATTGCGGGAGGACTGGGCGTCTGCCGGTTGAATAGCAACGGCGCCAATCACGCCAGTGATTGCGACTGCGCCGGCGGCGGCAATAGACATCAGGTGTTTTTTCACGGGTCGGATGCTCCTTAAACAACTCCCCAGACGCAAAGCCTGCGCCAGGATTAGGTTAAAAATTTGTCCCAGCGCTGAACCGGAACGCCTCCACCTGGTCGAATGTTTCTCGGCGAAAGACCTCTGCGATGTCAAATCGCACAGGGCCGAACGGCGAGTCCCAGCTGATGGAGACGCCAGCAGTGAGGCGGATCGAAAGCGGATCCTGAACTGGCGCAATACAGGTGTCGGCGAGCGGTTGCTCGCAGAGGAACCCAGTTTGACTGTCAACGAAGAAACTTTGGTTGGAATTGAGCGAAAGCGTGCTGTCGTCGAGCAATCCAACTGTGCCCGCATCGGCAAAGAGCGCCGCACGGATGCCGTATGAGGGCGGCAGAGGCAAAGGCAACAGCACTTCAGCCGAGCCAATCACCGACGCTTTGCCCCCGAGGGCCTGGCCGATGATCGCGCCGCCGCCATCAACATCGCCGTCAATGGTGCCGCCCCCGGTTAGGAACCTTGGGCCAATACCGGCGACGTCAAAGCCGCGGAACGTCCCCGCCCCCTGGATGAAGCGGTCTGTCAGGCGGACGTCATCTCCGGCGTACCCGTCAATATAACCGCCGTTGAGTTTGAGAGCGCCGACAAATCCCCAGAACAGCGGATGGTAATAGGCGCCCTGGAACTGCGTACGCCAATAATTGACGTCGCCGCCAAGCCCGGCGATCGCCTGGCTAAAGGTCGCCCGGAAACCGCGGGTCGGATCAATCGGGTCATCGCGCTTATCGAACGAAACGGAGTATCCAAGGAGCGACGTTACGAAGGTGCCTTCCGCCTCACAGTTTGGCGTAATCGCGTTCCGCAGGATCTCACAGAATTGGTCCGTTTGAATGCCTGTTTGCCCATTTGTGAAGGTGATAAAATCAAAGTCCGCACCGGGAACAACAAGAGCGGCCGGGTCTTGCCCCGCGAGGAGCGCCACCTGACCATCGGAGTTAATTTCGACATCATCGCGTGTCAGCAAATATTGCAGGGACCCGCGGCCATATTCTGAAATTTGGAAACCCGCATTTAAACCGACGCCAATCCGGTCGCGTAAGAACCCCGTTAAATTCCGCGCAGCGCCCGTCCCGCGAAAGTCCGTACGGTTATTAAAAATCGAGAACCCTGCGGCGAGGTTACGATCCAGGAAGTAAGGCTGCGTAAATCGGATATCGACGGCTCGCGTACGCGCCGACGCCTGGACCCGGAAACGCAGGAATTGGCCGCGTCCGAGAAGATTGCTTTCTTGAATTGAGAAATCGACGATGAAGTTTTCCGTCGACGAAACCCCGACGCCAATCGAGAACGACCCCGTTGACCGCTCTTGAACTTGCACATCAAGCTCGGTTCGGTCCGGCGCCGAGCCAGGCTTTTCTTCAATTTGGACTTCGCCGAAATACCCAAGCGACCGGATCCGCGCGCGCGATCGGTCAACGAGGACGCGGTTAAAGGGATCCCCCTCGGCAATCCGCACTTCACGGCGAATGACCTTATCAAGCGTGCGGGTGTTCCCATTGATATTGATCCGCTCAACGTAAACGCGTGGGCCCTCATTAACCTCAAACGTTAGGTCAATGGTGCGCGACTCTTCGTTGCGCTGGATCCGCGGATTGACGTCGACGAAGGCGTACCCGGTGGCGCCGGTCGCGAAGGTTATCGCTTCTTCAGCTTTTTCTATCTTCTCGCCGTCAAACGTCTGACCCGATTTGATCGGCACGAAATTCGTCAGCACACGCTCGTCAAGCTTGGCGAGCGTCGTTTTCACTTTGACGTCACCGATCGTGTATTTAGGCCCCGCATCCACGGTGAAGGTGATGAAAAAGTATTTTAGGTCCGGCGTCAGTTCGGCAACGGAATTTATGACCTGGAAGTCGGCGTAGCCGTTGCGGCCATAGTGCTGCCGCAGCAATTCCCGTTCATATTCAAGCCGGTCTGGGTCGTAGTTGCTATTTGATGAGAAGAAACGCCACCAACGGCTCTCTTTTGTGAGAAGAACACCGCGAAGCTCAGAGTCTGTAAAAACCTCATTGCCGACAAAGTTGACCTTCGCAACGCCAGTCTTCGGTCCTTCGTCGATCTCGAAGACGACATCCACCCGGTTCTGTTCAAGCAGCTTCACTTTAGGCGTCACGGTGGCGGCGAAACGACCCGTCCGGCGATAAACTTCAATGATCCGCTGCATATCCGCCTGGGCTTTGGCCTTGGTGAAAACCGAGCGGGGCGTCAGCTGGACCTCTTCATTAATCTTGTCATCTTTAACCCGCTTGTTCCCGTCGAGGATGACCTGGTTGACGATGGGGTTCTCTTTCACCTCAATCAGCAGCATGCCGCCTGGGCGCATGGACAGCGTCACGTCGGAGAAAAGCCCAGTGTTGAAGAGGGTTTTTGTACCGAGATCGATGAGCTGTGGGTCGGCAATGTCGCCCGGCTGGAGCACCAAATAAGAGGCGATTGTAGCGCTCTCGATGCGCTGGTTCCCGACAACGCCAATAGATCCAATGGTCGGCAAATCAGGCGTCGCGAATAGAGAGCTTGTCCCGGCCTGACCAGACGGCGGCGTAGCTGGCGTCGCCGTCGGCGCGCCGGAGTTTGGCGGAAGTTGCGGACGCTGAGCGTTTGCGCCCGTTGCTAGGCCGAGCGCAAAAACAATCGCCAAGGTAAACTTCAAAACGCCAGCGCCAAAAGCACTGCGCGTCCCGCACCCCCCGGAACAGCCATGACGCATACGAACGAAACCCGTTTCAGCCGCCAACTAACAGCGCATTTATATCGTTCCACGTGACGAACAGCATCAACGACGCCAACATCACAAGCCCCAACCGAAACCCAAACGCTTGCGCGCGCGGCCCTAGGGGCCGACCGGCAACCGCCTCGTAGGCGTAGTACATCAAATGACCGCCGTCGAGAACAGGCACTGGTAAAAGATTCAGGAAACCAATCGACACCGACACCACCGCTGCGAGGTTGATGAACATTGCAAGCGACGTCTGCATTTGTTTCACCAGTGTTGGAGGTTCCGCATACGCTGACTCGTCAAAGCCAAACAATGCTGATTGGCCAGCGTATTTCGCCATACGCAAAGGACCGCCGAGCTGGGAAGCGTCTTCTTTCCCTCTTATCAAGCGGCCGATAAACCGAAATGTTGTTTTGAGAACATCGCCGACTTTTGCGATTGCCGGCGCAATGGCGTTGATCGGACCAAACGATTGGGTCGCCAACCCTCGCGGGTCCGGTCGCACGCCCAATTGACCGAGTTGCACCTTGTTACCGAAGACATCCTCGGTCTCGACGCGCCGGGGGGTTGCTTCCAAGACCAGGGTTTGACCGCCACGCTCAACCTCGAACGCCACCCGGTCGCCAGCGCCAAGCTGCACGGCCGAACTGATATCCGTAAAGCGACGGATTTCTCGACCGTTGATCGCGAGCACCCGGTCGCCGGGCGCAAAGCCCGCCTCAGCGGCCGCCGAATCGTCAAGAACGTCGCCTATTACCGGCTCATAATAATCTTGACCCAGCCACCAGATAAGGCCCCAAAATATCACCGCAGAGAGGATAAAATTTGCAATTGGGCCCGCAGCAACGATCGCCGCGCGAACGCCAACCGGCTTAAAATGATAACAAACTGCTTTCTCTTCTGGGGTCATGCCCTTGCCGGCGTCAGCGTCGGCGCGCGGAAATTGAGTGCCGCCGCGATGCTCTTGCACCTCGCCCTGCCCGTCGCCCTGGACCGCGTCCGAAGGCGCAGACGCTGCGTTCGCGTCTCCAAAAAACTTCACATAGCCGCCAAGCGGAAGCGCCGCGATCCGCCACTCTGTGCCGTGGCGATCGGTCCAGCGCGCAATTGGCTTACCGAAACCAATCGAAAATGTGTCGACGCGAACGCCAAAAAAACGCGCGACGGAAAAGTGCCCATACTCGTGGAAAAACACGATCACCGACAACAGCACGATAAATGCGGCTATCGCGATCGGAAGCACCGCCAACTGATCAATTGAAAGAGCCGAGAGCATTATCTGACCTTACACAACACGATGATGATGAACAGGAACGAGGCGATAATCGGGCAAAGCCGACATCAATTTTGCGTCAGGCCGCCAGCCGCGCGGCGATTGCGTCCTCGGCGGCCTTCCTGGCTTCAGCGTCCGCCGCCAAGGCTTCTTCTATCGAGCCGACGACCGCCGTGGTCGCCTTGCCGGAAAAGAGCTCCAACACGGTCTCTACAACCGACGCAATTTCTAGGAATTTCAATCGATTATCCAGGAAAGCTGCGACCGCAACTTCATTCGCAGCATTGAGCGCTGCAGGCATTACGCCCCTTTGCGCCGCGGCTTCCCGTGCAAGACGCAGGGCCGGGAAGCGATCACTGTCTGGCGCCTCAAAAGTCAGGGTCGCCACATCTGCAAAGTTCAATTTGTCGCTCGGCGATTCCATTCGATCGGGCCAGGCAAGCGTCGACGCGATCGGGGTGCGCATGTCGGGCGTGCCAAGCTGAGCGAGGACGGACCCGTCCACGTACTCCACCATCGAGTGGATTACTGACTGGGGGTGCACAAAGATCTCGATATTGCTCTCATCAATAGGGAAAAGATGAGCGGCTTCAATGAGTTCTAGGCCTTTGTTCATCATAGTCGCACTATCGACAGAGATCTTCGCGCCCATGGACCAGTTCGGGTGCGCGACAGCCTCAGCTGGCGTTGCAGTGGCCATCCGCGCCTTTTCCCATTTCCTGAACGGGCCGCCTGAAGCCGTTAGAATTAAACGTGAAATGCGCTCTGGTCGCTCAAAGTCAAAAACCTGAAAAATCGCGTTGTGTTCTGAATCGACCGGCAAGAGCGCGCCGCCTGATCTGGCGACCGCGGCTTTAACAACGTCGCCCGCACAAACTAAACACTCCTTATTTGCTATAGCGACCGCGGCGCCCCGCTCGGCCGCCCGCAGCGTCGGGCGCAGGCCCGCCGCGCCGACGATCGCCGCCATCACCCAGTCCGCGTCGCGCGCTCCCGCCTCCTCAACCGCGCGATCGCCAGCGCCAACTTCAATATCCAAGTCGGCAACCGCATCGCGTAAGTCGCCGAGCCGGGTTTCATCACCAATGGCGATATAGCTGGGGCGAAAGGCACGCGCTTGCTCAGCCAGCAACTCGACATTTGAATTCGCCGTGAGCGCCTCAACCTTGAAGCGATCGTCGCCTGAGGATTTCGCAAAAGACAACAAATCGAGAGTGCTGACCCCGATGGACCCGGTAGATCCAAGGACCGTAATCCGTCGTTCGCCAACGTCAGGGATGCCGCCATTTCGGCGCGTTTCATTGAAGTCTATTGTCATGTGTAAGCGCCCTAACGTCGTAATCTCAGTTATCCTGCAAACACTGTATGCACAAATAACGCGCCCGTCATCGCCGCTGTCGCGAGAATCATTCCGTCTAACCGATCCAGAACACCACCGTGTCCCGGTATTATGTTGCTCGTATCTTTGACGCCGAACGCCCGTTTGCAGGCGGATTCAATCAGATCGCCGCAAAGCGAAGCCGCACCTAAGGCGCCGCCAACGGCGATTGCCAATAGAATTGACGCCTCGCGGAAAAAAACGACCTGCATAAAAGCTCCACAGGCCATGCCCATGATGCTTCCGGCAATCACACCGGACCAAGTTTTTTCGGGCGACAGTGTCGGCGAAATCCGTGGCCCGCCCACGGTCGACCCGACAAGAAAAGCCCCTGTGTCAGACGCCCACACAACCAAGAACAAACCAAAGGTCAGCGCTCTGGCATTTTCCCCAACGGCCGGAAAATAACCATTCCGAAGGCTGATTAAGCCAATTGTCGGCGCTAAAATATAAATCCCTCCACCGAGTATCCACGCTTTTGCGCGCGGCGAATTGATCGCGGCGATGGCGCTCGCGACGAAACAAAGCCCGAGCGCCGGCCCGGGATAACCAACGAAAACCAGAATATGCCCAAGTAGCGCACCAGCCGCGAGCGCGAAAAATGCCGGTGAATACGGCCGCCCCAGCACCATCTGCGCCCACTCAAAGACCATTGCAAAGGACATCAGAAAAACGAGCACTGAGAACCAAAGGCCGCCGACATAAATTCCGGCAAGCGAAAGCAGCCCGAGCGCCGCGCCGGAAACAGCTCGATTACTCAGTTGCCTGTCTTTTTTGGACGTTGGCGGCGCAGCATTTTCCTTGCGCCTTGGCTCTAGTATTTTGTTCACTCGAAACGCGGGGTGACTTCGCTTTTGATTTTAGCGTCTTTGGTCATAGCCGTTTTCGGCGCCAATGACAGCGTTTATCCCGCTTCGGTTGATACAACGACGCGCGAAAAAAGTTTCGGCGCCCGAGCCCCTAACACTCGACAGTCGCCAGGCCCTAAAGAAGTTTATCCAAGCTATTGAAAATAGATATATTTTTCGACAAACGGTAAGCGCCCTAAAGGCCGCCATAGCGCCTAATGCGTTGGCGATATTCCTCGATTGCGGACTTCAATGATGCACCGTCAAAATCCGGCCAGAGGGTGTCTAGAAAAACAAATTCAGCATAGGCCGCCTGCCAAAGCAGGAAGTTACTGATGCGTTTTTCACCGCTCGTACGGATAACCAGATCGGGGTCTGGCGCTGCCCGGGTATCCAAATATTCCGAGAAAGTGGCTTCATCGAGCGCTGCGTCAGGTCTAGATCCCGTCGCCACATCATGGGCGTAAGACCGGGCTGCGCGCAGAATTTCATCACGCCCGCCATAGTTAAAGGCAATCTGGAGATAAAAGCGGGAGTTGTTCGCTGTTTCCCGTTCTGCGCGGCTGACGATTGCCCGTAACTCCGCGTCGAGGGATTTCCGGGCGCCGATAACACGCAAGTTAACGCCCTCTCTCCGGAGCCTTGGGAGGTCGTCGCCAATGAACTCGCACAGCAAGGAGATCAACCCACGCACTTCGAGTGCAGGCCGGCGCCAATTCTCAGTGGAAAAACTGTAGAGCGTGACATGGGTGAGGCCGAGTTCCTGGGCTGCTTCAACCGCCCGACGCGCCGCCTCAACACCCGCTCGGTGGCCGTCATTCCTAGACAGGCCGCGCGCAGCCGCCCAGCGACCGTTGCCATCCATGATAATCGCGACATGCTTTAGGTCTAGAGATCCGTCAGCCTCCTGGGCCGAGCCAGATGCGGCCCCAGGCGCTCCGACGGCATTGCCATTTTCTTGCAATGGCGACGGCGTAATCGGCCTCAATTTTGCGGCAATTTTCGCCGACATCGCGTACTCCTATCGAAGGCGGTTTAGGCTCCCTCGTTACGTCTGTTCGAACGTAACGCTAACAGGGATTAAACCTGCATGATTTCGCTCTCCTTTACGGAAAGCGCATCATCGATTTTTTTTATCGTCTTATCCGTTAACGCTTGCACCTGGTCAGACGCACGTTTTTGATCGTCCTCGCTGACACCGTCCGCTTTCTTAATCGTCTCCATCCCTTCCCGGCGGACATTGCGCACCGCGACCCGCGCCTGCTCCGCATATTTTCCGGCGACTTTCGCCAACTCAACACGCCGCTCTTCGGTGAGCGGCGGCATCGGAATTCTAATCGTTTGACCATCCACAACAGGGTTTACGCCAAGGCCCGACTCTCGGACGGCTTTTTCAACCGCGCCCACCAAACCTTTATCCCAAACCTGAATAGAGATCGTTCGCGCTTCGGGAACGCTGACGGTTCCCACTTGGTTCATCGGCATCTGCGAACCGTAGGCGTCTACATTGATGGGCTCCACAAGGCTCGTGCTGGCCCGCCCGGTTCTTAAGCCCGAAAATTCCGTTTTCAATGAAGCGAGCGCCCCATCCATTCGGCGCTCAAGCTCATTCAAGTCGACTGCGTCGCTCATTGTTATTCTCCGTCTGCAAACATAAAGCCAGCAGATTCCGGCGATAAAACGGTAACCTGACGGCGTAAGATAGGTTTTAGCGTTTATTTCAACCGTCGTGAATGAGCGTATGCCGCCCCGCGCCCGTTAGCGCACCGACAACGCCGCCGCGTTCCGCAATTGAAAAAATGATTACGGGGATATGGTTTTCGCGGGTCAGCGTGATGGCCGCCTGGTCCATCACCCGTAAATCACGGACGAGCACATCGTGGTAGGTCAGCGCATCAAACCGGTCGGCGTTCGGGTCGATTTTGGGGTCTGCGGAGTAAACGCCATCCACCTGCGTACCCTTCATCACAACGTTGCATCCCATTTCCGACGCGCGCAAAGCGGCCGCCGTATCAGTCGTAAAAAATGGGTTGCCAGTGCCTGCCGCAAAAATGACGACCCGGCCGCGTTCCATGTGCCGCATCGCGCGCCGGCGAATATACGGCTCACAAATGGCCGTCATTTCAATCGCCGATAAAACTCTCGTGCTGATGTCAATACGCTCAAGCGCATTTTGCACAGCGAGCGCATTCATAACGGTCGCGAGCATTCCCACATAATCTGCGCTCGCGCGTTCCATCCCGCGCGCCGCCTGGCTGACGCCGCGGAAAATGTTGCCGCCGCCAACAACAAGACAGAGCTCTACCCCCAGTGCGACTGCGTCCCGCACCTCTTCCGCTATTCGCGACACGGTATCCACATCGATGCCGTATTCGCCGTCCCCCATGAGCGCCTCGCCCGAAATCTTCAGCAAAACGCGTTTAAACCGAGGCGCGCCCGCTGATGCTTCGGACACTGATTTTTCAGCTGAATTGCTCATAGCAGGGCCTGAATCAAAGATGGCGGATGCACGGCGCATGGCGAAGCAACGCAAAGGCGCCGCCGAGTGTTCGGACGGACAATAGGCGTGATTTTACAATTTGCAAACAGGCGCATCGGCCCCCTGCCAGCGCCCCTTGCCAGCAGTCAGCGATGCGCCCGGTGAAAGAAGACCGCTTCGCAGCGCGACGCCAAAATCTGCTCGAAGAATTGGCAAATTTTCCCGAAGAATTGGCTCTACGGCGCTTTCCTGCTTGAGAAGCGTAGCGACGACCCAAGATGCAAAATCGCAATGGAAGGTCACCTGTGCGTCTGAACCGACGCCACACTCACTCACGCGCCAACCGACGCCAGAGCAGCTTCAAAGATAATGGGCACGCCTGTCGGAGAGGTGTTAGTTTTGCTTCGAATGAATACGGGCAAATTCCGCACGCTGGGCATTATACCCTTATCCATATAATCTGAATACCGATTATTTTGAGTGACGTTTAAGGCAAAAAGTCTATTTTGATATTGATGGACATTAGAAAATCAGGAAGTGTTTTGGTCAGTCCGTACAGATATGAAAGCACAATCCACAGCACGCCCCCGCGGAATTCAAACAAGTAAAAACGCTCACTGGCGCGGAGCCAGTGAGCTAAAATTTTTATGTCTAAGAAAGCTGGCTATGCAGGCCGCGCTCTGCGAAAAAACAGACCTATCGCTTAGTCGTCGTCATCCGACTTCTCGACTCCATCGCCGAGCTCTAACCGGCCAAAGCCAGCGAGTTCTATTGGCGCGCCAACGTCCTTTGCGGCGTTTTCAAGCACTTTAGACACTTTGGTTTCACCGTCGATAACGAAGATTTGCTCTAGCAACACTGTTTCTTCGTAGAATTTACGGAGCCGTCCCTCGACCATTTTTTCAATGATGTTCTCAGGCTTACCTGAGCTACGCGCTTGATCCGCTAAGACGCTCCGCTCACGTTCGATTACATCCGGGTCAAGAGCATCGACTGAGAGCGACAATGGGCGCGCCGCGGCGACATGCATTGCGATTTGTTTCCCCAAGGAAGCAAGCTTTTCTTTGTCGCCTGACGATTTCAGTCCAACGATAACGCCGATTTTCCCGGCGTCTTCGGCCACCTGGCTGTGAATGTAGGTTGCGGTGACCCCTTGATCTACTTCCACCATCGCCGCGCGTCGGAGGTTCATATTTTCGCCTATCTGGCCAACCATCTCGGCAATGTGCGCTTCGATCGACTTTCCAGCGCCTGGAAACTCCGTTGCGCGAACGGTTTCGACAGCGCCGTCGCCGCCGAGCGAAGCGCCGGCAATTTCAGCGACCATTTTTTGAAACACTTCATTGCGCGCGACGAAGTCCGTTTCGGAATTGACCTCCACAAGAACCGCCTTAGCGCCCTCGCCTTCAACCTGCATTGCGGCCGCGACCAGCCCCTCGGAGGCGGTGCGCCCAGACTTCTTGGCCGCCTTGGCTAGACCTTTTTTGCGCAGCCAGTCTATGGCGGCGTCCATGTCTCCGTCGGTTTCGGCCAAAGCGGTTTTGCAATCCATCATGCCGGCCCCGGTCATTTCGCGGAGCTCCTTGACCATTGATGCTGTTATCGCCGCCATCACTTGCTCTCCATCTTGTAAAAAATTTGCTCTGCACTCAGGGACTGCGGGAGCTCTAAAACACGAACTGCGCCGGCCTGGAATTCTTAACTCTCAAGCCAGGCCGCGACATTAGGTTCGCGACTGCTAAATCCCGCTCGAAAGCTCACTCGCAACTTAGCAACGGCCCAAGCTTCAGGATGCGGGCGCGGCACTTTCCGCGGACGCGGCATCGGATGACGGCTCCGCCTCAACCGGCGTCTCATCCGCTGGCTCAGTTTCTTGAGGATCAGCAAGCGCTGGCTCGCTTGGTGCGTCTTCAAGCGCGCCTAGATCTACACCCAACGCAACCTGGCTCTGCGAAATACCATCAATAACGGCGTCTGCAACGAGATTGCAGTAAAGCAATATTGCGCGAGAGGCGTCGTCATTCCCTGGAATAACGAAATCCACGCCGTCCGGGTCGCAGTTTGTATC
>JBCCTV010000080.1:0-12114 GCA_039197915.1 Pseudomonadota bacterium
AACATCTGATGTTCAACGGTACGGAAAATTACGACGACGAGTGGTTTAAGCCCTTGCAGGAGGTCGGCGCCACAGGGCTGAACGGCACGACCAATACGGATCGTACGAACTATTTTCAAACAGTCCCCACCCCGGCGCTAGACCGTGTCCTTTGGATGGAATCGGACCGTATGGGTCATTTTTTGGGCGCGGTCACGCAAGAAAAGCTTGATGAACAACGCGATGTTGTCAAAAACGAAAAACGTCAGGGTGAAGATCAACCTTATGGGTTGGTTTTTGAGCGCATCTTTGACGGTTTGTTTCCCGCCGAACACCCTTACGCCCATACAACAATTGGGTCCATGAAGGACATCGACGCAGCGAGCCTCGACGATGTGAAAGCCTGGTTCAGACGCTATTACGGCCCATCAAATGCAATCCTTGTCCTCGCAGGCGATGTGAACGCAGCGACCGCGCGCCCGATGGTCGAGCGCTATTTTGGCGATATTCCGCCCGGGCCGCCCTTGCAAAAATGGGACGCCTGGACGCCAGCGCGCTCTAAGGCCACGCGCGAGACGCTTTATGACCGCGTGCCCCAGGCGCGAATTTATCGGACTTGGATTTCTCCACCGGATATTGATCCGGTGTCTACGGATCTTTTCATTGCGGCGAGCGTGCTTGGCGACGGTAAAAACTCTCGTCTCTATAAGGATTTAGTTTACGACAAGCAGATCGCGACAAGCGTCAGCGTTTTTAATTATGAGCTCTTGTTGTCTTCGCTCTTTGGCGTGGTGGTCGATGTGAAGCCCGGGGAAGACATCGCCAAAGTCGAAGCAGCGCTTGATGCGCAAATTGAGAAATTTTTATCCAGCGGGCCAAAACGGAATGAAGTGGCGCTTGTTTCGACGAAAACCCGCGCCGGCATCATCCGCGGGTTGGAGCAAGTCGGCGGCTTCGGCGGCAAGGCGGTGTCCTTGGCGAAAGGCGAGTTGGTCGCCGGCGATCCCGCCTATTTTCAACGTGAGCTTGATGAACTTGACCGGGCGACGCCCCTGACCGTGGTCGGCGCGGCGCGCGCTTGGCTGGGCGATAATTGGCATCAGGTTTCCGTTCTGCCGTACCCTGAATATGCGACTTCAAGCGAAGGCGTTGATCGCTCAAGCGGGCTTCCTGACGTTCGGGGCGAAACGACGCTCGATTTCCCAGATGTTGAGCAAGCGACGTTATCAAATGGGCTTAAAGTCTTTTTGGCGCGCCGGGCGACCGTGCCCGTTGTCGATGTGGCGATCCAATTTGATGCGGGCTTTGCAGCCGATGCGGGCGGCAAGCTCGGTCTTGCGAACTTTACGACCGCCATGTTGGACGAAGGCGCCGGCGACTACGACGCCCTTGGCTTTGCGCGCGCGTTGGAGGGCCTCGGCGCTTCCTTCGGGGCTGGTTCTAGCCTCGACACCACGACCGTTTCATTGTCCGCATTGACGGAAAACCTGTCGGCGTCCGTCGGCCTCATGGCGGATGCGATTTTGCGGCCAAAATTTGCGGCCGAGGAAATCGAACGCCAACGTAAATTGATCCTGACACGTATTTCACAAGAAAAAGCGAGCCCTGGCGCGATTGCCCAACGCCTGTTGCCGAGTTTGATTTATGGCGATGGTCACGCTTACGCGGTGCCCTTCACCGGCTCCGGCGATCCCGCGGTCGTCGAGGCCATCAGCCGTGATGATCTGATAGCGTTCAAAGAAGCATGGCTCAGACCGTCGCGCGCGGAGATTGTTGTCGTGGGCGACACCACCATGGCCGATATTCAACCTGTGCTCGAAAAGGCGTTCGGCCGTTGGAAGGCAATGGGCGAAGCGCCAGCCAAACAAATCAACACCGTCGAATTGCCCGATAAAGGCAGTGTTTTGATCATCGACCGTCCGGGTTCTGCACAATCCTTTTTGCTTGCCGGACATGTCGCCCCGCCGACGGGGGATGAGCGAGCCATTGCGATTGCTGCGATGAATGAAGTCTTCGGCGGGAGTTTTGTCTCCAGGCTGAATTTAAACCTGCGTGAAGATAAAGGATGGAGTTACGGGGTTCGAACAGTCCTGGCCTCGGCCCGCGGGCAACGCCCATTTTTGCTGCTTGCGCCCGTGCAAACCGACAAAACGGCGGAAGCCATTGCGGAAATTAAAGCGGAATACGGCGCCTTCACCGGCGATCGCCCGGCGTCGGCCGCAGAGTTGGAGCGCGTGATCTTGGACAATGTCCGGTCCTTACCCGGGCAATATGAGACCGCTGGCGATGTCCTCGGTTCGGTCCTGGCGTCGCGACGTTTTCAACGGCCGCTCAATTACCCGGAAACGTTGCCCCAGAAATTTAGATCGCTCACGCCCGAGGACATAAAAGCGGTCGCCCGTGATGTTCTGCACCCGGATAAACTTCGTTGGGTCATCGTCGGCGACGCTGAAAAAATTCGTGAGGCCGTCGAAAAGCAAGGCCTAGGCCAGGTTACCGTCCAACCCATGTCGTCGCTTTAGCGCGCGTCGCGGGAACCTGTACGCGGTTCGTTGTCAGAGAAGCGCGGAAGAATTTGAGCCTAAAGCAGCGTTCCAATCTGATCGGAAAGCTGTTTTGAACGGCTAAAAAGTGTCTTTGCTACGGCCCCGCTGACTGGCGTTGTTTATTGCTCGACCAGCGAATGGCGGCGCCCAGCGCGGTATCCCACTGATGACCGAGGCGCACTTTAAGTATGCAACGGTTTTGCTTCTTACAATTGGGTCGCTAAAGGCGCAGATCGATGTTTAAGGACGCAGACCAACGCCAAACGTGCCTGGCGTCAGTTGTTTGCACGAAAACGTAACAACACTGATGCTTTAAGCCCTTAAGCGGCCCAGATTGTGTCGAGAAACTCTGGCCTCCTCGGCCTCGCTATCTGTAATCCTTAAAAAAATGCTCATTGCACTGATAAAGCCGACCGCATCGCCGCTTGCCTTGCAAAACGCAATAGCGTTGCCTTCCGGCGCGCCGCTGATAGGGGCCTGGTTTGGGCAGGCCGTAGGACCGCCGCGCCATAGGCGTCTGCCGCGATAACCCCTTCTGTTTCCGGCAACAGCGCGAACGGAAAATCTTCCGGCCCCGCAAAATAAAACGTGTCGCAAAATCCGAGATATGATGACCATTTTTCGTCGGCGACAAAATCTTCTTTGCACGACTTAACTTCGGCAATCACCAGCTTGCCCTTGCGGTCAACCGCGGCGACATCGGCCCGTCTTCCGTTCGCCAGGTTAAACTCGCAGATCGGTGCCAGGCCCATCTCAAGAAAGAGCCGAATAACCCCTTGCGTCGTGGCGATTGTCGCCGACGGGCGAGGTGAGGGCGCGCCGATGCGCGCGTTCGTGTTTGTAATGTTCATCCTTTGTTCACTCTGGCCAATCGTTTCCGATCTGTCAACAAACCCTCGCGTTGGAATTGTTTTGAAGGGACCACGCCGTAAAGGCGGTCAAAGTGGCGCGCGCGCCCTTACCTGCCGACGATCAAAAAATCGGTACAGAGAGTTATTGAGAACCGGGCGCGCTCAATGACCGAGCATAAACCCGTTCATCCCTATCCGGATAAACTATCGGCAGAGGATCGTTCCTTAGGGCGCCGCGCTAACGAGCGCTTGAATTTTCTCAAGCGCTTCTGGTTCGGTGAGTGTGGGGGCGTGGCCCACATTGGCGACCTCGATAAACTCATAGGTCGGATTAACACCGCGCATGGTCTCCAAAATCGGCGGCGTTAGGAGGTCGCTCAAGGCCCCACGCACCACGAGCGTGGGCGTGTCGCGCAGTTTTTCGAAGGCTGGCCAGAGCTCTGGCGCCGGCGGCCCATCGGCAAACGCTTGGGCAATGCGGGGGTCATAATCCAAGACCCAGCCGGTCTCTTCCTCACGGAATGTGCGGGTCGCAAAAAGGCGCCAAAAAGCGTCGTCCCGGCCTGGGAACGCCTGTTCGTTGATCTCTTTGATTTGCGCCGCCGCATCTTCCAGCGTCGCGACAGAGGCGCCGGGTTTGCGGGCGCTCACATAACCGACAATCCGGGCGATCCCTTCGGGCCCTAAATCCGGACCGATGTCATTGATCACTGCGGCGGCGACCCGGTCGGGCGCCTCTTCATTGATCAGCATCGTGACGATGCCGCCAAGGGAGGTGCCGATAAATATTGCCCGGGGAACGCCAAGGGCGTCCATGCCGGCGATTATGTCGTCCCGGTAAACGAGCGCGTTGTATGTGCGGTGGTCGTCGGCATAGTCGGAGCCCGCGCGGCCGCGCAAAGAGAACGCGATAACCTCGCGGCCGGCGCCGCTTAAGATCGCGGCAAGATCCTCAAAGTCCGCGGCGTTGCGGGTAAGGCCGGGCAGGCAAATCACCGGCGTCCGGTCGCTACTTTCGCCCCAGCGCTTCGCCTCCATGGTGAGGCCTACGCCGGGAACGCGGATCGTTTCGCAAGTCTCCGCCATGGCGCTAAGACGCGTTAAGCGCCGCCTCTCCGTCAAGAAGTTGGGCGGCCGCGTGGACAACGCTCGCAATGCGCAGCGCCGCCTGGATTTGCTCTGTTGTCATGCCGTCTTTGCGGACAACTTTTTCGTGGCTGTCTAGGCACATTCCACACCCGTTTACCGCCGAGACGGCAAGAGACCACAACTCAAAATCCGTTTTTTCGACACCCGGGTTGCCAATAATATTCATACGGAGTTTCGCAGGCAGCCTTAAGTATTCCTCGGAGCTCATGAGGTGTGCGGCCCGGTAGTAGACATTGTTCATGCCCATGATAGCGGCCGCGGCTTTGGCGCCGGTTTTTGCCTCGTCAGAAAGCTTGTCGCTGACTTCTCCATTAATGCTCTTGATGACGTCTGCGTTACGCGACGCCAGAGCGGAAGCGAGGAAGCATCCATATTTCTGCTGATCATTGAGCACGGTTTCGTTTGCGAGGCTTCCAAGGTTCAAACGAATATCCTTCGCATAGTCGGGGATCATATCGCGTAGTGCATCAATAGTCATGGTGCGTCCTTTCTTCGGTATCGTCTTTATGGTCCCGGCGCGCAGCGTCAGCCGCCGTGCACCGGAACGATTTGTGTTGAATTAAAGCGTGTCGCCGCCGACCGGACGGTTGCATGGGCAAAGTTCGTCCGTTTGCAACCCATCGAGTACGCGGAGCGTGTCTTGCGGATTACGCCCAACATTCAGGTTGTTTACGTAAACGTGCTGAATGACATTATGCGGATCAACGACGTAGGTCGCGCGCAGTGCGACGCCTTCAGGCGAGCGGATGCCGAGCCCGTCTATGAGTGCGCCGGTCGTGTCGGCGAATTGCCAGGCCGGGTGTTTGTCGAGGTCCGGATGGTCGCGGCGCCAGGCGAGCTTACAAAATTCGTTATCCGATGAGCCGCCGAGCACGATGGCGTCGCGGTCTTCGAACTCTTTCGCGAGCCGACCAAACTCCGCAATCTCGGTTGGGCAAACGAAGGTGAAGTCTTTCGGATAGAAGTAAATGACTTTCCATTTGCCCGGGAAGCTTTCCTGGGTCACGTCTTCGAAAGCGGACTCGCCGCCTTCTTCGTGGCTGTTGAACCCCGGCTTTACGCCGACAACGGTGAATTCGGGTAGTTTATCGCCCACTCCGAGCATTGAAATCTCCTGGTTTCGCGTCAAACGGTCAAACTGCGCGGCGCAAGGGTTTGCACCCCGGTCCGCACGCCCGTACGTAGCAAGGCTTGCGAATTTAGCAAATAGATAATAACGAGAGCTGCGATCGATTTTATAGATATTGTGGCCATGACCGTTTTCCTGCCGACTTTGCGCCAGTTGCAGTTCTTCACAGCCCTTGTGCGGCAACGCTCTTTTTCCAGGGCGGCGGAGGAGTGTTTCGTTTCCCAATCAACGTTGTCGACGGGCGTCAAAGAACTCGAATCGGCCCTTGGGCGCCAGCTCGTCGATCGGTCGGGTCGCGCATTTGGGCTCACGCCGGCTGGCGAAGAGGCGGCGGCCCGGGCGGCGAAAATTTTGGCGCTCACCGAAGATATGGCCCGGGCCGTTGCAAGTCGGGGCCCGTTAGAGGGACCGTTTCATTTAGGCGTTATACCGACCATTGCGCCTTTTGTGCTGCCGGCGGCGACGAGCGCCCTGCGCGAAAAATACCCTAAGCTCACTCTTTATTTGCGCGAAGAGCTAACCGAAACGCTGGTCGCCCGCCTAGGCGCCGGTGAGCTCGATGCCGCCCTCCTAGCGTTTCCCTATGATATTCCGGGTGCTGAGGTCATTCATATCGCTGATGATCCCTTTTGGTTTGCAACCGAAGGCGGCAGGGGGTGCGATGACGCGAGCGCCCCTGTCACGCTGGAAACGGTGCAATCCGAACAGCTCCTATTGCTTGAGGACGGCCATTGTCTGCGCGACCACGCCATGGAGGCGTGCAACCTTCGCCCGCCGGAAGCCGCCGCCTATGGCGCAACCAGTCTTTTCACGCTGGCGCAGATGGTCCGCGCGGGCGTAGGCGCGACGCTCCTGCCGGAGATGGCGGTGCGCGCAGGGTTTGCCGAAGCGTCTGGCCTGTGCGCCCAGCCGATTGCTGACCCAACCCCGAAACGGAAGATTGGCTTGGCATGGCGCTCCGGGTCAGGACGAGCGGAGGAGGCCACCGCAATCGCCGAAGCCATTGCTGAGGCCATCGATGGGGCGGTTGGCGCGGCGTCGCCCAAGCCTTAGAGCGCCGATTGCTAAGGCGCGATTTGAGTGATTTCAGAAAGACGCGAAGGGCTTGGGGGCCATACCCTGGCGATACGACGCTAATGCGTTCGATCAGTTTTTCGGCAGCTTCATCAGCATAATGAGGCCGAAGGCGACAACGACTGCGCCGAGGAAGGCCGTGAACGCAAAATCGTAGGACCCGGTATTGTCATAGCTTTGCCCAATAAACCGTACAAAGATAATAGAGAGCGTCTGCATGATCGGGGCCATCGCCCCGAAAACGCCGCCGAAGCTTGCAGCGCCAAAGGCGGACGCGGTGAGTGTCGACCAGACGGGGTAAATCCCGCCCACGGCTGCGCCAAAAATGGAAGCGAACACTAATAGGAACAAAAATCCAGGCTGCCAAAGATAGACGCCTAACAACAGGGCGTGAAATAGGGCGACCAGTCCGAAGAGGTAGCGATTGTCTATGTGATCGGCGAGGGAGCCAACAATCAGTTTTCCGCCGATCGCTGAGAATGTCATGGCTGAAATAATTGCGGCCGCCTGGCTCGCGCTGAAACCCGCGTCGATAAAGAACGGGTACTGCGATGTTAAGACCGCCTGATCGCTCGCAAGGAGCAAGCCTGCGCCGAGCGCAAGAAGCCAAAAATTCCGCTCCTTAATCAAGGCGCCCGCGGACCAGGACTTGGCTTCAAGCCCTCCGTCGCTTGCTGCCGTGCTGCTTCGAGCCGCGCCATCGGCAGCGGCGTCTTCGCTCGGGGTAGCGTTTGCAAGGCTCGCCTCAATACCGGAGAACTCATCAAAATTCGCCATGTCGTCTTCGTCAGGGCGCGCTTTGATAAGGAAGAAGCTCACCAGGGCGACGATGACGCCGACGCCGGCTCCGATGCAAAAAAGGGCCGTGCGCCAACCAAAAGCCTCAATTAACGCCGCTGTTGCTGGCACCATCGCGAAGCCGCCGGCCGAGGAGGCGACCGAGACAATGCCGAGGGCGCGGCCCCGGCGTTTTAGAAACCAGCGCGACGTGACGGCGTTCGCTGCAAGGCCGCCGGCGGTCGCAACAGCAAGGCCCAGGAAGGCGGCGATAATCGCCAGCATCAAAACGGGCGAGGGAGAAATTGATATGAGGGCGAAGGTCAGAAAAAAGACGCCGGCGCCTGCGGGCATCAATATGTGCGGTGATACCCGATCAAGGAGCCGCCCAACAAAGGGAGACCAAAGCGCCATGCCGATCAAAAGCGCAATATAAGCGAGATTTGCATCCGCGCGTGAAATCGAAAATTCCTCCGTAACGGGAAGAACAAACAGCTGGAAAACATAGAGCGTCGACCCGATGATCAGCATCGCGCAGGTAAAACACGCGGCCATGACAAACCAGCCGGGATAGACCGACGGAAAGCGTCGGGTTAGCAGCGTGAGTGGTGTGACGTCCATTGGGTCGGGCCTATTCCCCGTTTGCGTAGAATTCACTGTGAGGCTGTGAGCGTGTCGCAGGCCTTCTGAAACCCGTAATCGCACAGCATACGGCGTGTTTTTTCGGCGCCAGCTTCGTCGACCGGGCCGCCTATTCCCTCGGCGAGGGTGATTGAATAATTATAGCATCTTCGCTCGTAAGCCACTCGGAGCGCCGACAGCTTGCTCGGCAGTTTTTTGCAATCTTCTCCAAGACGTTTGCGAACGCCCGCCATTGTTGCTGTAAAATTCTGATAGGCTGCGCAGGCGCTGCGTGAGCCGTTCGCACACGCTTTGAAATAGTAGCGAAAGGCGTCATCCGCCGATAGGGCGACGCCTGTTCCATTGGCGTACTTTACGGCGAGGCTTATGCATGCGCGCACGAAACTAAGGTCGCAGGATTTTTTGAGAAAGATCTGCGCGCCGTCATAGTCCGGCCCACCAGCCGCCGACGTCTTAAATTCGCCGAGTTCAAAACACGCCTCGGCGTCATTTTCAGCGCACACGCCCTCAAGAAGCGCCGCACCCTTTTGGTTTAGCGCTTGCGCAGCCTTGACCGCTTCGGCACGGGTGATGTTCTCGTTTTTAACGAGTTCGCGCGTTGGAAAGGCTTGCGAGAAACACGCTTTCCCCCAGCCAAGATCGCAGCCGCGCTTATAAAGAGCGTAGGCCTTCGCCTTGTCTCGCTCGATCCCGTCTCGTCCGAATGCGAACCATCGACCGGCCGATTCGCACTGGCGCCCGTCGCCTAGGTCGCATCCTTTTTGCGCGTAAGCGACGCTTTTTTCCGCGTCGCGTTTGGCGCCGTAAAGCGGAATTCGGTACATCTTTGCGAGTTCCGCGCAAGCGACCGGTAGCCCGTCTTCATCGCAAAGGGGAGCAAGGGCGGCGTGCGCTTCGGGCGAGCGGGCAGTTTTGGCGATCGCCAGCAGGTCATCAAAGCGCTCTAAGGCGTCGCGCCGTGCGGCCTCTTCGGGCGTGAGCGTTTCGCCAGTTGATTGGGCGCCCCCGCATCCCGCCAGGAAAAGCAGCGTGAAAATCGCAGCGGCGCTGAAGCGAAAAGAAAAAAAATGCCGACGCACCATCTGTTGGTCTCCGATGTGGAACACGCGTTCAGGTTAGGGCAAAACCCACCGCATTGGTACAGCGCTCCGCGGGTTGCGCCATGATGGTCGCCTCCGTCTGTCGCCGGTTTGCCTCTGGCTGGTCGAATTTTCTGCTGTCAGTCTTAATGCGCCCGTTCATTCACGGGCAACATGCTGCTAAGCCGATGCGTGCTTAAGGGTGTTTCAGGTCCGCGATCACGCCGTTTTCGGACATCATGATGGCGATCGGGCGCGTCCCATGAAATTGGGTCAGGATCAACATGACCGACACCGTCATCGGTACGGACAATAAGAACCCGGCAAAGCCCCAAATTGATCCCCAAAAGGCGAGCGAGATCAAGACAATCAGGGGGCTGAGATTTAAAGATTTCCCGACGATGCGCGGTTCAATACCGTTACTCATGATCTGCTCAACACCAATCAAAAGGGCGAGCGTCAGCACCATTTTTTGGACGCCGCCATCGGGTTGGACTAGAGCCAATAAGACAGGCAGGCCGATCGCCGACGCAGCACCGAACACCGGAATATAATTGAGCCCAAAGATCAATAGCGCCCAAAAACCTGCAAAGTCGACGCCGATCAACGTCATGATCAGGAAGCTTGCGCCGGCGGTGAACAGGTTGGAGAGCGTTTTCACCGTAATATATTGGCGCACTAGCACGCCGATATCGTTGATGGTTTCGTCTATTGCTGCGCGTCGTTTCGGGTCATCCGATAGGAGTGAGATCTTTTTGAAAATCCGTGCGCGCTCAACGAGAATAAACACCGTATAAAGAAAAATAATCACAGTGTTTGTGAGAATTGCGCGCGCCGATCCGGCGACGGAGCGCAGAAAGGGCTCAATCGCGCCAAGCGCCTGGGCGCGTATTTGTTCGAGCGAATTGTAGATGAAATCGGCTTTGACCACGCTTTGGCTTTTTGCAAATGTGAGGGCTTCGCCCCCCACATCGCGCAGGCGGTCGCGATAGTCCGGGGCGGCTTCGATTAGGTCTTCGACGTTGATGCGCACAATCTCAACGAAAAGAAAAATGACCGAAAAGATCAGTACAAAAGCAAATATATAGGCGAGCCAATCGGGAATTTTTGACCCAACCATAGGGGCGCGCCTAAACGCTTCTTTCAGTGTAAAGATGAGGAAGCTTAAAAAGGCGGCGGCAATCAGCGGGATCAGAAGGCTTCGGCCCAGATAGAGCAGATACCCAATCAGGACGGCGAGTGCGATATTAAAGAATATCCGCGACGCAGCGCTACGGCGCCGGCCGCTTGCCGGTGCAGAGGGTGCGGTTTCAGTTGAAGCGGACATGGTTTACTCCCGGCGCGTCTGTCTGGTCTAGGGCATCGGACGGTACGCTTGAATCAGCCCGATGCTCTCGGTTCTTTGTTTTGAGCGCCTGAGACGGTGATCGCGTCCTATAATGTTATCATCCGACGCTCTAGCCTCACTGGTACACCGATTAATCCGTCGACAAAACTGGCGATGGCTGATGCGTTCCGATAGGTTGGCGGCACGATGAGATCGTTTGGTTTTAGCGACGAACAAGTTACCCGGATTGTTGCAGCGCTGATTGCGCAGGAGTTGCGCGATAGCGGGCGGCGCCATTTTGATCCGTTGAGCGCCTCGACCTGGAATGCCGAGACGGTCCTTGGCGAAGGCGGGGTTGAGCTAGGGGCGGAAGCGTTGAAGCGGTGCGTCGCCCGTGTCGCCCGCTTCTTTGGCCAGGACGCGCGAGACCTTCAGGGCGGCGCGTTGTCGAAAATCGGCGACCTTTCCTCACTCACCGCGGCCGCGGCGCGCGCAAAGCTCGTGACCATGAGTTTTACACCGGCGGGTCAACCGGATGACGCGGCGGGTTGTTCGCACCGGGCTGATGACGTCTTTCTCGATGCGGCGGCGGCGGCGAACTTGATTTACGGTCGCCGTCGGTTGGTTTCCCTCGTCTCGCCCCACAGCTATTTCGGGTTTGTCTTGACCGTCGTCACACCAAACTTGCAACGCATCGAGACCTTTGACGCCCGCCCGCTCGACCCGCAAGAATTGCAAAACGCCCTGCAATTTGGCGATGCGCTCCTCGCGACGCCGACCCTGTGGCGCTATTTGCTGCAGGAAGGGTTGAGCGCGCCCGATAACGCCATGGGAATTTTTTTCGGTGAGCCGATGCCGCCGACGACCTCAGCCGAAATGCGCCAGGCCGGGTTCGCCGCCCAGCGGGAGCTTTATGGCTCGACGGAAAACGGGCTCATCGGGTGGCGGGACTCGCCCACGGACCCTTTTAGCCTTTTTGACCATTGGGCGAGGGAGGGCGACGCGATGGTGCGCGCGGCGGCGTCCGGAGAAAGCCTCGTCACCGAGCCCATGGATATTTTGTCTTGGTCCGCCGAACGCCAATTTATGCTCGCGGGCAGACGGGACGGCGCTGTGCAAATCGGCGCCGTGAATGTTTTTCCTGAGCGAATTGCCGCACTTTTACAGGAGCATCCGAGCGTTGACGCTTGTATGATCCGGATACGGCCGTATCAAAATGGCGCCAACCGAGTGATTGCCCATGTGAAATTAAGCGCTGGCCTCGACCCGATTGAAAGCACGATGCGCGATATTGACCATTGGTGTAGAGATCATTTGCGCAATTTGGAGCGCCCGAGCGTTTTTCACTTTGAAGAAACGCTCGATGGTCTCGACGCCGCCTATGATTAGCGGTTTTTGCGGCGATCAATAATGGGCGTGGTTAGAGCAACGTTTCTACGATCGTGACCGGCGCCGCTGCTCTAGATTTTTGTTTTGTCGCGTTTCCATGGCGGTAAAGCGCCCGCCGCTTGGTCGGAAAACGCCCTAGGCACTGGTTTTAGTGTGCATTATCCGCAAACCA
>JBCCTV010000081.1:0-12044 GCA_039197915.1 Pseudomonadota bacterium
CCATGCGGCCAGGGGCCGATGACCATACGCTGCCCGGCGCGCGCGTCCGCGGTGGCCGCTTCTTGGGTCATGGTTTTGTAACTGCCGATGGTGCTTCGTAAGAACACGTCGTACCAACCACCAATATTTAATGCGGGCACAGACATTTCAGGGGCGCGTCCCTCAAGGTTCAATGGCTTCCAGTAGTCATCATAGGAGGGGTGGGCGAGCCAGTCCTGGAAGTGCTTTACGTTAAACCCGACGCTTTCGCCAAGGGTTTCCAAGGGCAAATGATCGATACCGCCGATCCAGTCGACTGGGAAGCTCATATTCGTCCGGCTGCCGACGATGCCCATTCCCCAGCGCGCGCGCGACAAAAGCGAAAATGCGCCGCCCGGATAGGCGACGTCGCGGTAATAATTCCCGGGGCTTACGGCAGGCGCAATAGCGACAAGCGCGGGATTGCGGCTGAGCGCCGCCAACCACTGAACGGACGCTAAATATGACGATCCAAACATGCCGACCTTGCCGTTGGACCAAGGCTGTTCCGCAATCCAATTAAGCGCGTCATCGCCGTCATTGATCTCTTGAAAATAGGGATACCATTCCCCTTCCGAGTCATATCGTCCCCGTGCGGATTGGAACACAAACGCATATCCGTTTGAGGTGGCGAATTTTGCGTATCGCTGCCGCGTCGCCGTAGACCCGTTTGAATAAATATCGCGAACGAACAGCGTCGGAAACTTGCCCTTTCGTTTTGGTAGATAGACATCCGTCGCAAGCCGGACGCCGTCTCGCATGGCGACCGGAATGTGGTAGGTGACTTTTGCCGTCTTTGGAAAATCGCCGGTGAAGCTGCGGAATGTTTGCGCATCTGCCCCACTCGCGATGGCGACGAATGAAAAGACAACGCTCCATAGGTAGGCGCGCAGGCAAACTTTCCGCATTACTCACTCCTCTGATTAAATGGACGCAATCTTTACTGTTAAACCTACAGCGCTGAAGGAAGCGTGTTGCGGAGGCTGCGCCGGGCGTACGTCATGTGGCGCACTAGGCTACCGGGGATGGTCTTGCGCGACAACACATCAAGCTGAATTCCGCTTAAGCTAACGAACGCACCGATCTACAAAAGCGTGACGCATTGCTTGAGGACGACGGAATGGTTGGCGAAACAAAGATGCAAAAACTCATTGGCGCCATGAAGCCGGCACTATCCGCGGGTGTTTATGTTTTCGCGACCGTGCCGCACGGTAGCCCAGTTCCAGTTTCCAACGCTTTGATGACCTTCGAAGAAGCTGAAGGAAAAACGCTTATTATGCTGAGCGAAGCCGCAGAAGCGGCGGGTCTAGACGCAACCTTTCGTTCGCGGATGATCACCCTCAACGTCCACTCCTCGCTTGATGCGATCGGCTTCCTCGCTCGAATTACGGACGCGTTAGCAAAACGCGCGATCCCGACGAACCCGGTTTCCGGCTTTTTCCATGACCATCTTTTTGTCCCCGAAGATCGAGCGGACGAAGCGATGGCGGCGCTCAGCGCGCTCGCGGCCGGCGATCAACCGTAAGCTAGCGCCCTCACGCACTCATAGGCCCACAATTAAGTGCGATTTATTCGTACTTGCACTCGCGCTGGAGGCTACTTAGCGTCGTAGAAAGCGAGACCCTCTCGCTTCTCGAAAGGGACAGCTAATGGCCGATGGCGCCACTGAAACAGCAAAGCCCGCTCGCTTTGCGCCTGTTGATCCGCTCGGGCTCGGCAAGCGCCGGCGCGCGCGTGGCGATCTCGTTGTCGTTGCTTGCGCATGCCTTTCGGGTTTGGGTTTCATTTTGACGGTAACAGTCGGCCCTTTGGCGATAACGCTCGCGGAGAGCTATGCCGTCTTCGCAAAGGCAATCGGGCTCGGCGAAGCCGCCAGCGTCTCCCAAGTAAAGATCGGCGTGATCGAAAATATTCGTGCGCCTCGCGCGGTGCTCGGTTTGCTGGTCGGCGCGAGTTTAGGCGCGTCCGGCGCCGTCATGCAGGGTTTCTTTCGCAACCCCCTCGCCGATCCGAGTTTAATCGGCGTCTCGGCGGGTGGCGCTTTGGCGGCTGTTGCGGTCATTGTTTTAGGCGGGGCCGCACTCGGCCCCCTCGTTAGTTTGTTAGGGCCATTTGCCCTGCCACTCGCGGCTTTCCTCGGCGCCCTAGCAACTGTCGCAATCGTCTATCGCCTCGCGGCGATCGATGGGCAGGTCGTCGTTGCGACGATGTTGCTGGCCGGGGTCGCCGCGAACGCCCTCGCCGTTTCCGGCATCGGCTATTTCACTTTTATCGCAGACGACGTGCAGCTCCGTGATTTAACCTCTTGGACACTCGGCACGCTCGGTGGCGCGATGTGGTCGAAGGTTGGGGCTTCCTCTGTTTTGATGGTTCTCGCCATCTTATTCCTATTGCGATTGGTGCGGCCGATGAATTGTCTATTACTGGGCGAAAACGACGCCGCATCGCTTGGAGTCGACGTTGAGAATGTGAAACGACAGGCGGCTTTTTTTACGGCCCTCGCGGTTGGCGCTGCGACCGCCGTCTGTGGCATTGTCAGTTTTGTCGGGCTTGTCGTTCCGCATTTGGTCAGGCTCGCAACCGGCCCGAACCATCGATATGTGATACCAGGATCGGCATTCCTGGGGGCGGCTCTCATCCTATTCGCAGATCTAATCGCCCGCACCGCGGCAGCACCGGCTGAACTGCCGCTCGGCGTTGTAACGGCAGCGATCGGTGCGCCTTTCTTTTTCTGGCTACTCCTCAAAGACAAAAGAAACGCTGCACGCTGACGACATATTTTTGTTTGGGGTGAATGGTTCAAAGCGAATTGATGAGGCCAAACCCGTTGAGAATTATTTGCAAAAACTGTTGAGCGGTCGTCAGCTTTATCCTACTTTGAGTAGAAAACGACCCCGCTAATCCGACGGGCCCACCAAGGAATTCGAGGACCATGAAGCGTATCGCTATCGCCAGCATTCTTGCAGCAGCCACAGCTTTAACCGCGTGCACGACATCGCCGGAAACAACAGCTACGAGCGCGACCGCAGCCTCCACCGCAGCCATAAATCCGACCGATCGCGTCGCGTCGACTGGTGCTGTACTCACAGAGTTCGAGCGCGACCGCCAAGCGATACTGGCGATGATCGGCAATCACACGGTCAAGTTTGAGTTCACCGAAACGGTCGCATTCGCCGACGGATATGTGCCTAAAGAGCCCTATCTTTCAGGCGCGAACGAGGTCGTTGTGCTGGTTGAAGACGCTGGCGACTTCATCAGTCTACAACATATACTGGTTGTCGGGTATAAAGGAGAAGTGTTCCCCATCAAGCATTGGCGCCAGGACTGGCGCTATGAACCCAAACAAGTTCTGACATTTATTGGCGGCAACGCGTGGGAAATGCGTAAGGTCGCCAGATCAGAATCGCGCGGGAAATGGTCGCAAACGGTCTACCAGACAGACGACAGCCCACGCTACGGCGCGGTTGGCGATTGGCTCCATAACGCAGGCCTCTCGCAATGGGTGCCGCCGGCCGAATGGCGTCCGCTGCCCCGGCGGGATATGACGACCAGGGACGATTACCACGCCGTCGACGCCGTCAATATTCACGCGATTACGCCCGACGGTTGGGCTCATGAGCAGAGTAACCTGAAGCTGGCCCTCAACCGGGGTGAAACAGCGCTCGTACGCGAGGTCGGGGTGAATACGTATAACCGCGACGATAATTTTGAGACCGCGGTCGCCACTGAATATTGGGAAGCGACGAAGACCTACTGGTCGGCCGTGCGGGAGATCTGGCGGGAATTCGAAACGCCAGGAGAGCAGTTCGCGCTGACGTTGAAGGGCGAACCTGCAGAATTATATTCGCCGGTTATGGGCTACGCAGAGGAAATGCAGAACGGTGACAAAACCTTCGATGAGGCGGTGCAAGCGGCGCGCACGACCATCGCACAATACACAACGCGCGCGCTCCCGCCGTTAGAAGATCGACTACGCCAACCAGCCGAAAAGAAGGCTGCGCTTTCGGAATAGGTTCCCATTCCCTTTTTAAGAACACTGCTCGCGCAGCACCGTTCTAGCGCACAATCGGCGAAAGTAGCCCAGCCGCCTTTAAGAACTGAGCAAAAGGCTAGCGTTATCCTCCGCTGGGTCTTTGTTCGATTATTTTCTAGAGCGACTTCGCATCAATCTGAATCGCTTCTTTGCGCTAGATTTTGTTTTGTCGCGTTTTCTTGACCCCCAACCGGTCTCCATTGGTCGGAAAACGCTCCAGCCTCTGGCAACGCTCACGCTCTTGAAAAGCGCAACAAATAGGCGATTAGCAGCACGCAAAACGTTGTAGTCGGCAAACCTTGTTTGTGCACGAACCGTTTGCGCTCTACTTCAGAGCGCTCATGATCAGTTTGCTGTACCGTTCGGAATAAGGCGGCAGCTGGATAAGCATATCGCGAAGCCGGTCAAGCGGTTGGTGAACAACCGAACGCTCGTTTGACATCGTCTTAAACCCTTCATATCCGCCGATGCGGCCCATGCCCGACGCGCCGACGCCGCCAAAGGGCAAATGTGGGTTTGTGCCCGACTGGATGCAGTTATTGTTGACAACTGCGGAACCGGACGACGTGTTTGTGAGGAAATATTCCACCGCCTGCTGATCTTTTGAGTAGATATAAAGCGCCAACGGGTTCGGCCGAGGCTCGATCAGCCGCAACACGTCCTCTTTTTCGCGCCAGGGTAAGACCGACAGCACAGGGCCGAAGACTTCTTCTTTCATCACAGACATATCTTCCGTGAGGCCCGTCAGAATTGTCGGTTCAATGTAGCGATCGGCCGTGTCCGCGCCGCCGCCTGCATAGACGGTCGCCCCTTTGGAAACGGCGTCATCGATTAAGCCTTTGATCCGCGTTTGGTGGCGCTCATTGATGATCCGCGGCATGTAAGGCGACGCTTGAAAGCCGGATCCATCGGCATTGTAAAGCTCCGTAATTTTCTCTTTTAGGAGTTTTAGGAGGTCCGCCTCGACGCTCTCATGGACGAGGACATATTCCGGGGCCACGCAGACCTGACCGGCGTTCATGACCCGACCCCAGGCGATTTTTGTCGCTGCGTTTTCCAAATCAGCGGTTTTATCGACGATGACCGGCGACTTTCCGCCCATTTCAAGCGTGATTGATGCGAAGTGCTCGGCCGCCGCTTTCATGACAATACGGCCGACCGTCATCCCGCCCGTGTAATAGATATGATTGAACGGTAGGGTTAAAAGCGTTTCCGCGACGTCGACCCCACCTAAAAACACGGCGGCTTCGTCGGCGGGGAGCGCATCTTCAAAAATATCGGCGATGACTTCAGCGGATGCAGGCGCTAACTCTGACGGCTTGATCGCAATCGCATTGCCTGCAGCGATCGCCGCTATTGCCGGCACAATCGCTTCAGCCGTCGGCGCGTTGAACGCCGCCATATTCAAAACGACCCCTTTTGACTGCCTGCGGATCTCGCATTTCTTACCGAGGGTCGCCATCGAGCCTTTGACTTTCTCAGGCTTGATCCAGCGTGCGACATTTTTAACAGCGAAATCGATTTCACCTTTGATCATCACGAGCTCAGCCGCCACATCGAGGTCGTGTGTCCGCCGCTCTGCCGCGCCGGCTTTAAAAATCGCATCTTTGTGTTTGACGGTGGCCGCCCAGAGCGCCTCAAGCCTCGAAGCCCGGTCCTGCGCGCTTGAATTGCGAAGCTTAAGCGTCGCGCCCCTAAGCGTTTCAAATCGATCTTGGATTGACGTCGTTCCTACGTCTGTCGCTGCGAGTACCGCCATTTGGATATTTCCTCTTCATCGGTCTTTTTGACCGCATCGCAGTGCAAGTTGCGCATTAGCGAACAGTCAGCCTGCCAATGATACTAGATATCTTCCGCTGCGTTGCAACACAAATGCGCGGCGGCGAAGGGACGCGATTTATCATGCGATGTCCCAGTTTTTGATGCACTGCGGCATGCACCAAGGCCACTAAACGCGCATTGACATTCCCCCGATATGACGAAACGCTAGTCCGTACAGGCTGTAAATTTCGAACGTTTTTTGCTCATGTTCGGAATGTAATGAGTTTGGCGCGATAGCGCTTTTGGCGGTATCGCTCCGTAAACCAACATAACTAGATCAGAAACGAATTCGGGAGCCCATAAATGACAGAACCACGCCCGCTTTTTTCCGTTGATTCACACGTTTATATTCCGCCTGAAGCCATCAGGACCCACGTTCCGAACGCAAAGAAAACGGCGTTCGATGAAGCCGTCGCCGCTTACACCAAATATGACCAGGATATGAAGCAAGGCGAAGAACTTGCAATGGAGGACTTCGTCGATTTGGAGGCTGCGAGCCATCCGGGCTACCGCGAGGCGCCCGCAAGACTGGAAGCAATGGATGCAGACGGCGTCGCCCATGAGGTTATGTATAACGATCCGCTCGACGATATGCGGTTCTATAATAACCTTGAAACAGTGCAGGATAATTTAGCGGCGTTTAATCGCGCACTATACGACTTCGCCTCGACGGACCCAAACCGCATTCTCATCACCTACCATCTTCCGATTACGGATATCGACTTTGCTGTCAAAGAGCTTGAGCGCGTCGCAAAGCTCGGTGCACGATCCGTACAGATACCAAATTTCCCATCCGTTCTTGGTTTGCCGGATTACCACGACAAACGCTACGAGCGTCTTTTTAGCGCGTTTGAAGACACCGGGGTCGTGGTCGCCCACCACCTATCCGTGACGCCTGGTCTGTGGAACACATTCCGCCGGGACCCTACGCCGCAAAAAGGCATTTTTACCGGATTGCCGCCGTCGGCAATGATGGAACCGATGATGTGGTACTTCCTGACGGGTATTCTCGAGCGGCACAAAAAACTGCGCATCGTTTGGGTTGAACCCGGACTATTCTGGATTCCAGGCTTCCTTAAATTTCTCGATCGCCGGATGCATCAACACTATGAATTCCCCGGCGTGAAAGAACTTCCAAGCACCTATTGGAAGAGAAATATGGCTGTCACTTTCGTTGACGAGCCGGAGGCGGTGACTAACCGTCACATTCTAGGCGTTGATAATTTGCTCTGGTCAACGGATTTCCCGCATCCATGCTGCAATTGGCCAAACGCCCAGGCAAAGGTTGAAGAAATGTTCAAAGACGTGCCTGACGACGAGGTGCGTAAAATCACCTGGGGCAACGCCGCTAAAATGTACGGTTTTGCTTAATTTATCGTCCGAATACAGAATACAGAATACAGACTACCGGGGCGCAGCGCAAACTGCGCCCTTTTTTTCGGCATAAGCGCTATTTGCCGGTGATTTCTTTTCGGATCGCCTTACGGCGCTCCTGGGGCGTAGGCTCGCCGGTTTCATAATACTCTTTTAGCGATTGGGCGATCACGCTAAGGGTCGTGCCGAACGCGCGCTTGAGCACCAGCGCCGACAACACCTTACCGATCGGGCCAAAGCGCGGCAGAAACTTGATCGCAGGTTTGAAAACCGTCTGTGTACCTGCTTCTTCGATGGCGTACTGAAAGAAGAAATGGTCGAAGATCGGTATCGCTCGCTCCTCGCCCTTATGCACGCGGATTGTAAAGCCTTCGCCATCCCGCCATTCCACGACGGTCTCGTCCAAACCGTCTGGATTATCGGAGAGATAAACCTTGCGCGCCGCTCCAACGCCCTCGCGCAAGTCGGTCGTGATCTCCGTTCGGGTAACGTCCGGCACATAATTATGCGCTTGCGTCAGGTCGCGCAATTTTGCCCACGCGTCGGCCGCGGGGACGTTGATGATCAAGTCGTAGGAAACCGTTTCAAGACGGTCCCGGACATCTGCGTAGGCTGGCATGCTCATTAATTTCGATCCCGCTTCGGTGTTTCGCTTGTTTAAAGCTTCCTACTCTACTGTCACCGATTTTGCGAGATTACGCGGCTGGTCGACGTCAGTTCCCTTGGCAAGCGCCGTGTAATAAGCAAGCAACTGAACCGGAGCGGCGTAGACGATCGGGCTCAACAGGGGATCGCAATCGGGTACGATAACGATTTCCGAGGCAATGCCGCCGCCGGCTTTTGCGCCCGCTTCATCAGTGAACAAAATTGTGCGCCCACCACGTGCAGTAACCTCCTGAACGTTAGAAAGCGTTTTTTCAAAATGCTTATCTGTCGGAGCGATCGCGACAGTCGGCGTCTTTTCATCAATCAAGGCGATCGGGCCGTGTTTTAATTCGCCTGCAGCATATCCTTCCGCATGGATATAACTAATTTCCTTCAGCTTTAATGCGCCTTCCATGGCGAGGGGAAACGAGACCCCGCGGCCAATGTACAAGACATCGCGCGCTTTACTCAGTTCCGACGCGATCTTTTCGATTTGCGGCGCCAATAACAACGCACTTGCGAGCTTGCGCGGGAGCTTCAGCATCTCCTGGGTAATTTGGTCGAGCGCCGGGCCTTCTTTCCCCAGAACACCGCGCCTTTCACCGGCGACGGCCGCTATGCAAGCAAGCACCATCAGCTGGCTGACAAATGCTTTCGTCGACGCGACGCCTACTTCCACCCCGGCAGCCGTGTAGAACACGTGATCGGCTTCCCTGGCGATTGTCGATTCCGGCATGTTTACAATTGCTGCAATACGTTGCCGTTGGGCCTTCGCGTTGACGAGCGCCGCGATTGTGTCCGCAGTCTCCCCTGATTGAGAAATAAAGAGCGCGGCTCCATTATCGGTATAGGGATAGTCCCGATACCGAAACTCTGATGCAATATCGATATCAACAGAAAGATGCGCCCAGGCTTCAAACCAATATCTGGCAATTGACGCTGCGTAAAATGCGGTGCCGCAAGCGGACATGATCAACCGGTCCGCGTTCTCCAGGGCAAGGTCGGCGATGCGGTCGTCGAATTTCTTTGTCGATGCATCAAGAAACTGCGACAGCGTATGGCCAATGACCTCGGGCTGCTCAAAAATTTCCTTGAGCATGAAATGTCTGTACTGGCCTTTGTCAGTTGCATCGGTCACGACATTGGCGATTTTTATCGGCCGGGCCGCTGGTTTTCCGCCCGCGTCAAGAACTTGAATATCTTCGCCACTCAGTAACGCGACGTCACCGTCCTCTAGATACCGAACACGGTTCGTCAACGTCGCTAGCGCGTACGCGTCCGAACCGACAAATGCTTCGCCCGCTTTGTGGCCAACGACAAGCGGGCTTCCCATTCGCGCCGCCGTCAGTTGATCCGGATACGCCTCAAAAAGTACGACAATCGCGTATGCGCCTTTGAGTTCGCGCACGGCGGCGGCCGTTGCTTCCAAAGGCGATTTTTCGTCACTATTCAGATAGTGAGATATGAGGTGGGCGATAACTTCCGTATCGGTCTCACTTTCGAACTGGACCCCCCCGCCGACGAGGCGTTCGTGCAACTCCGCGTGATTCTCAATGATTCCATTGTGTACAATTGCGACGCCGTGACCGGTATGAGGGTGCGCATTGGTGACAGTTGGCGCGCCATGGGTCGCCCAACGGGTATGACCAATCCCAGTGGTTCCGCCAAGCGGATCATCAGCAAGCGTATTTTTAAGATTTATAAGCTTACCGGAGGCGCGACGCCGCTCGATGCCGCTATCTGATAGAACAGCAACCCCTGCAGAGTCATAGCCGCGATATTCAAGCGCGGTCAGCCTATCCAAAATCCGTTCAGCAACACCCGCGCGTTGTCCGAGGATCCCAATTATGCCGCACATCGCCGTCTCCTGACTTACCAACCCATTTTAACATGATCTTAAGGGCTGGCTTGCCGAAAAAATGACGATCGTAAGATTAAAGTGGATAAATCGCCTTTCGAAGAAACGATAGGCGCGAAAGGTCACGAAAGAGTTGCTTCAAATGGTGTTAGCGTCTGCGCCGATCATGGGTAGGCCCGCCGGCATAAACCTTAAAGTCCGGCCGTAAAGTGCAGGCCCTAAAGCGCCGGCAACGTCAGAATGACTGTCGAGGTTTGCGCGATGACCTTACCAATCGGGGTAGGGTCTGCCGGCGGAACGGGCGCATCGGGCCACAAAGCCACTAAATCATCCAACGCCGCAATAAGATCATCTGATTGCGGAGAAAACGCGTTGGCGCGTTCGCGGGCAACAATAGCAAATCCATAGGCGTCTTGATATTCGCCAGGATCGGAAACCGCGCCATCGGTAAGTGCAATTGAATATTCCTCGACGATCGTTTCCATCAAGAACCGAATGACCTCGACGTCGCTACCACCAGCTTTCGCCGACACGTCAGCGAGATTTTTCTCCGCCGCGACAAGCTGAGGCTCGATTTCAGACGCGGACCGCCCTTCCTCGAGCGCCTTTGAAACAGCTTCGAAAATGGATGCATCGAAGCCAAGGTCATCGAGACCCGCGCGCTCGGCCTGGTGGGTTTCCGACACAGGATGAAGCAAATGCGGCGCGGCCATTTGCGGCTCATTCGCCCGGTAGAGCGCGAGCCCGGCTTTCACGTGGCCGGTCATAAACGCCAAACGCTGCGGCAGAGGAAGCGTATCCATCGCCGGTCCCGCTTCTCCGCCCTCGCCTTCGCCACCTTCACCCTCGCCGCCTTCGCCTTCACCGGCAGCTGCGTCGACGACCGTTGTGTCCGACACAGCCGGCGCTTTTGTTTGATCAGCAATGGGCGCATCAGCGCTAGCGACAGCTTCGGCTGCAGCGTCGGCCGCGGGCGCTTCAGGCGTTGCGACCTCTGTATCCGAGCCGCACGCCACCAGGCTTGTGCCAAGAAAAGCTGTACCAAGGCCAAGTCCAGCCCAGCGTTTCACGGTCGTCTTCATTACTTTATCGCCCCATAGATTGTCTGCTAACGCTCTGGCAGAATTGCCCGAATGCGAACTGGTATCAACAGTAAACATGTTTATTACAATCAGCGATCTGCTTAATCGATCAGCCCTTGACCGGATTGCCGACCTGATCGGCGGTTTGGAATGGCGCGACGGACGCAAAACGGCCGGGCGCACGGCGCGAAAGGTCAAACGAAACGAGCAAGCGGACCTGAGCTCTCCAGCCGGAAAGACACTGTCGGACCTTGTTCAAAAGGCGATCACCGACGATCCGGTTTTGCAGGCGGCCGCGAGGCCGCGGGTATTTTCAAATTTGCTGGTGAGCCGCATGGGGATCGATGGCAGCTACGGCCCCCATGTTGATAACGCAATCATGCGCAAAGGCGGGGCGGCGATTCGAACGGACTTGTCGTTCACGATTTTTCTGACGCCGCCAGACGCCTATGATGGCGGCGAGCTTATCCTCCATGACGCAGGCGTAACTCAGAGCATCAAGGCGGAGGCTGGCGATCTCGTGCTTTACCCCTCAACATTCGTACACGAAGTGGCGCCAGTCACCAGCGGCGAACGCTTTGTGTGTGTCGGCTGGATCGAGAGCCTAATCGCCGACGCCCAGCACCGCGCCCTTTTGTTTGATTTGGAGAATTTGCGCGCGTCGTTGCGGACGACCCTGCCTGGACAATCAGCTGAGCTAATCACCCTAGACAAAACAATCGCGAATTTGCTGCGGCTATGGGCGAAACCTTAGCTAGGCGTGGGTTCTAAAAGACGCGCCGCGCTTCCCTAAGTCTTTGCTCGGCGCACCTGCTTCAATTTGTTCGCCTGGCGCGCTAGTCGACGTCTCGAGAGGCTGTATGTCTGCCTAAGGCCAGCCGACGCGGTCAAAAATCTTAATCGCTTCCGCTTGATTTTGACCAAGCTGCGCGACATTCAGCGTATCTTCCTCAAAGTCGCCCAAAGCTTCAACCACTGACGACGCGTCAACGCCGCTGACGGCCGGATATTCGTTATTTCCGTTTGCGAAGTATTTTTGCGCCGCTTCGCTTGTTAGGTATTCAAGGAACTTAATGGCGTTGGCGCGATTTGGCGCGTTCTTCAAAACGCCCGCACCACTGATGTTAACATGCGTCCCGCCGGCGCCTTGCCCAGGAAACACAACACCGACGCCTTCAAATGCCGACCGAATGGTCGCCGTTTTAGACGCTGC
>JBCCTV010000082.1:0-12031 GCA_039197915.1 Pseudomonadota bacterium
CCGCTCTCCCGCGTCCGCTTCCACGATCCCGGCGGCGATTTTCATCAGCGTCGACTTGCCGGATCCATTTCGGCCCACCAGTGCGATGCGATCGCGCGGGCGCACCATTAAGTCCGCGTTCTCGAACAACGGGTCGCCGCCAAACGTTAACTTCACGTTTGATAAGGAGAGAAGAGGGGGAGCCATCGCCCCTATCTACCGATCGCATTCGCCTGCGCCAAGGGTGTAGTATCGCCCCGCGCGATTTTAGTTTTGGCGCGGATGATCAAAAAGCAACGCCGCATTAATATGAGCCGCTTCATTGCCCGAAAGTTTCGTTTTGTTGGCCCATCTGGCTCAAATGGTTGGACGTTGCCCTAAGCCCCGCCAACCGCCGAAATTCCTCGGGCAGCCCGTTTGGCGCTGGTCAGTCTTTTTCGCTGGGCTCAGCCGATAGCTCGTCGACCAGACGTTTCCAGAAGGTCCGTAAGTTAAGGCTTTTGATGGTGACATCAGGTTTGCCGTCGGTTGACGCGCAAACTGACGTGTTTATCTGCTCGGCGGTTTGCTCCGCTGAGCGCCGCCGCCGCCCGGCGACGCGCCAGGAAAGCTGGCCTTGATTTTTGGAATATATACTCTTGGTTGTCATATAAAAAATTTACTCGAATAGCTTGTCTCGATCTCAAAAGCACGCGAAGGTTGTGTAGCGAGACAATATCAACCTCGCAAGATTAACAAAACATGCTTTTGAAAGGACTAATGATGAATAAAGATCTTCGGCGGGAGCAAATCACGCTACTCAAATTTGAAAAGAAACTCGAGGAGTTAGCTCAGTCATTCGCTGCTGCGCGTCCGACTGTCGCCCGCACTGATAGTGCGCTTGCAGCGCCAGTGGCTTCTGACGGGTATGAGCAGGTCCGACTTGGCATTATCAGCCTGAGCAATGCGCTGAGCGAAGCGCATACGGCTATTAAAACCCGTGCTGACGAATTGGGTGTCCGTACAGCCGACGCTTTCGGCCTGCCGAAGCGTGATCCTTATGGGGCTATTCGATCAATTCTTGGGTCTTCATAATACTGAGCGTTTATGCGTCTCTTACTGCGTTAACTTATTTTTTAGCAAAGCTCTCGCGGTCGCCGGCAATCTTGGCGGCCGCCCGGGCAATTGTGATTTCCTGGTGCGTCACGGTCATTTGGTACCTAGTTGCAGCCAACTCGGCAGTGACATGGGGGTACAGCGTAATCGACCTGTGTCTCTCAATATATTTTTGGCACGGCGCGAAAACGCAGGTTTTTCCGCTTCCGTTATTCCTCATTAGCGCGACAAGGCTTTTAATCCACGCCCTGGCCGCACCGTTCGCCCTGTGGTGGTTGATATTCCTGGGAAACAGGCTTTTTGAGGCATCGCTACTCTATATTGTCGGGTGTTCAATCCTCCGTATGCGTTTGGTGCGTACCGGCGCCGAACTCCCGCCGCCATCGCCCAAAATGATCCTCTTATGACCCAAGGGTGTTCTCTGATGACAAAGCAGTCAGAAACGCGCTCGATTCGCGCCTTGGCTTCCTGTGGGCCCGGCAATCGGGTAAGAGCAGTGCACGCCTTGGATTGTTATGGAGGACGGGCATGGTGAAGAAGAGCAGTTTTGGCCGCAGCGTTTTTGGTAGTGTATGCGTCGTGGCGCTCTCGCTAGCGGTGTCTGCGTGCGGCGGCGGAGACGATGTGGCGGAGGCGGAAGCGCCTTCGGAAGCGGAAACTGACAGCGTTTCACCATCGAAAACCAGGCTCCCATTCAAGGAGCAAGCCGCCAACAACCTTGCAAAGAGTGAGGCTTTTCTGGCCGAAAACGGATCAAAAGAGGGCGTTCAAACGACCGAAAGCGGTCTCCAATACGTCATTCTGGAAGAAGGGCCCGAAGAGGGGTTTTCACCCAACGCCGATGATTCCGTCGACGTGCACTATGTCGGCACGCTGATCGACGGCAAAGAATTCGACAGCTCTAGGGCGCGGGGCGCCGCCGCGCGGTTTCCAGTTTCGCGGGTGATACCCGGCTGGATAGAGGGCCTGCAGCTCATGAGTGAAGGCGATCGCTATCGCTTTTTCATTCCGCCCAACCTTGCCTATCGTGACACTGGCGCGGGCCCAATTGGTCCAAACGAAGCGCTGATTTTTGATGTGGAGCTTTTAAACGTTGTGAGTGCTGAAAGAAATCTTGCCCGCGCGGAAGCGTTCTTAGCGGAAAATATCTCAAAAGACGGGATTACCGCGACCGAGAGCGGCCTTCAATACGAGGTTCTAGCGGAGGGGCCAGCGGATGGCGGCACGCCGACGGACGCCAGCAAAGTCCGTGTGCACTACAAAGGCACGTTGATCGACGGCACCGAGTTTGACTCATCTTACGCACGGGGGCGACCGGCTGAATTCCCCGTTGGCGGTGTGATTGAAGGCTGGACCGAAGCACTGAAACTGATGAGCGAAGGCGATAAATTCCGGCTCTTTATTCATCCGAACCTCGCCTATGGCGAAAATCCGCGGCCGGGCGGCGCGATTGGACCGAATGACGCCTTGGTCTTTGAAGTCGAACTGCTGGAAGTTCTTTAGCGGCTCTGCGACAGCGCTCTCAAATCCACCGTCTGGTTTTTCGGCGGTAGGCTTCATAGTCTTCGCCGAAAAGCCCTGCGAGGGCTTTTTCTTCGGGCTTGATCTGCACCAGCGTAATCGTAACGACAAAGAGCAGGGGCCCGAGCAACGCCGCAGCCGAGCCAAGAAACGCCGCCCACCCAGTAAGCAGAGCCGCCATCCCAAGATACATGGGGTTTCGGCTGATACGGTAGAGGCCTGTTGTCACGAGACTGCTGGTCTTTTGTGGTGTGAACGGATTAACGGTCGTTTTGGACCGAAAAAATGCGGCGATGCAAATTAGCTCGATCAAGAGCCCTGCCGCCATGATCGCGACGCCAAACCCTTTGACGATGCTTTGATCAGTAGACAAGTCAGGCGTCCACTTGGCGATAAAGCCCATAAAGACCGCAATCGTTAGTCCAATGAGCGGAGGCGGCGGCGCGACGACCATTGGCGGGGGCTTTCCTTAATTCAGCACATTGTCGGACGGCTACGACTCAATTCCTTGAGCCTGGCGCCGAAGGCATCTCAAGGCAATGCTATAATCTATACGCGCCGACGTGGTGGGTTCAAAAGAATGCGTCAACAGCGTGGCTTTAGCGCTTCATCAATAAGCCTTGAAAATTCAGCTGTGTACGCATCATCAATTTTTTTGTACCGCGCCTTACCGAAAATACCGAGTAGCGTGGGCTGCGAAACCGCGAAATAATTGATTGCGCTGAGGAACTGATAGATCATCGCAAAGGCTTCCGCCTCTGTCGCGTTTTCCCATCCTGGCGCTTCATACACAAGGCGCGACAGCTTGGTGAGATAGTCTTTTAAGTACCAGGTCGCCGCGTCGGCGGCGCGGCGTTTATTGTCGAGAAGCTCGCGCATCAAAAGCTGTGCGCGCGCTGGGTTTTTCGTGGTTTCTTGCATAAAAAACAAGAGATAGCGCTTCAGATCGCCTTGGGGCTCCGCTCCGCTCAAAGCATGGGCTTCAAGTTGCTGCTGCAAATCGTCTGAGATGCGCTGGAGCACGGCGCCATAGATTTTTTCCTTCGATCCAAAATGATGCAGAAGCGCCTGTTTGGTTAGCCCAAGTTCATCGGCGATCGCTGCGATGCTGACGCCGTAAAACCCGCGTTCTGCGAAGAGGGTTTCAGCGGTTTCGAGGAACTGCTCTTTCGTGTCGGCCGGCACGGCGAACTACCATTTGTTTGTTGACAGTCTACCATATGGTAAGTTATTGAACTTACCTATTGGTAAGTGGAAGAGTTTGAAGCCCATGGATCGGGAAACCGAGTGTGAACTCATTGATGAGCTTTTAGCCCTTAAAGACCAAAAGGCGCTGTTTCTAGACGACGCCGTTTCCAGAAATCCGGTTGTGCACTATACGGATGAAAAACGGTTTGCGCTGGAACGCGACCGTATTTTTCGCCGGACGCCAATCGCTGCTGCCCATACGAGCGAACTTGATCGACCAGGCGCTTTTCTTCGGCGGGAAGTCGCCGGTCTGCCCGTATTGCTTACCCGCGACAAAACGGGTCGCGCGAACGCATTTTTGAACGCCTGTCGGCACCGCGGCACCCGTCTCGTTGACGATGAAAAGGGCTGTAAAAACCGATTTTCCTGCCCGTATCACGCCTGGACGTATGCAAACACGGGCGACTTGATTGTGGCGCCTCACTTCGAGGCCGGTTTTGAAGGCGTAGAGAAATCAGACCTAGGTCTGAAAAAACTACAGTGCGAAGAGCGTTTTGGATTTGTTTGGGTCACCGCTGAGCCGGAAAGTGCGTTCAATACGGATACATATTTTGAAGATCTTGCTGTCGAGCTTGATAACCTTGCAATGGGCGAGATGGTTATCGCCCAGCAGGATGTGGCAATCCGAGAAGCGAACTGGAAAATTCTCGTTGAAGGGGGGATTGAAGCCTATCATTTCAAAGTAGCTCACCGGAAAACGATTGGTCCTTACTTTGAGGATAATCTGTCCTCCTACAAAGCGTTCGGCCCCCATCTTCGATCTGTTCTGCCGCGCGCAAGTATAACGGACTTTCACGACGTCGACCGCGAGGCGTGGCGCGTACGCGACCATGCGCAGGTCCTGTACACGTTATTTCCGTCATCTGCGCTTTTAGCGCAGCAGGATCATATCGCTTGGATCAGTCAGGAGCCGTTATCGGCTGGCTATACGCGGGTGCGACTGTCGACCCTTGTCCCCGCCGCGCACGCAGATAAGGAAGAGCGTTGGGCTCAATCACACGAGATCACGAAAACAACGCTCGATGAGGATTTCGTCATAGGCGAGAGCATTCAGTCTACGTTGCTCTCTGGCGCCAATGAAAATATGCTTTTTGGACGCTTCGAAGGCGCTTTGCACGCCTTCAACCAATCGGTCTCGCGCTTTATTGACTAGGCATTTTGGGCGATGCCGGTGGTCCGTTCACAAATAGACATTGATTATTGATGTTGTTGAACGCGACCTGTTCCACTTAACGACACTTAGTATGGCGTCTAAATCAGAACCCGTTTAGGGTATATTGTCTGTGCAAGAAGCTCATTGCGCATTGTCCGCGCGGGCGAAACGCGTGGCTTATTCTGTCTTCCTAACCCAAAAATGCGTGCGTCGTAAGTTTGTTCGTACACTGGGCTTTAGATTTTTAGTCTCATGAGCGCTGAACAAGGCATATCTTCAACAACACGGTACGAGTAGGCGATGGGCGCTTGAGAAAGCGAGACCCTCACAATTAGTAAAACGGCTCGAAGATTTAATTGGCCAACACAATGTCGCTTTGTTGTGTAGATCGATCTCTGGTTTTTTTCGGGGTTTGTCTGGTTTGATGGTTGGCGAAATCGTGTGCTCTGCGGGCTTATCCAGCAAAACCAGAGCTTGACGCTTACTCGCTGAAAACTCGGCAACTCTATTGCGCTCTTTGTTACGTAGAAGCTCAGAGCGTGCGCGTTGGTTTGGTTAACCCCGCCAGTGAGGTCCGGTCGCTGAAACATTTTCACCAAAGCGGTGAAAAATTAGCGTTGAGATGATATAAAGAAATCTTTATATGTAGCTATCCTTGATGGGTCATCGGTGAAATCAGGAGTCTCGGTATGCGCACAGAAAACGCAGACTCGAACAAAGCCCGCCAGGTGCGGTTAGAGAAGCTTCGCTCCTCATTGGATGAGCGGATTCTGGTGCTCGACGGCGCCGCGGGCACGTTTATCCAAGGCTATGAGCTTGATGAAGCAGGCTATCGCGGCGACCGCTTCGCTGACTGGCATACGGATGTAAAAGGAAACAACGATTTGCTGACGCTGTCGCGACCGGAAATCGTTCGCGAAATGCACGCGGCTTACCTGAAGGCGGGCGCCGACATCCTCGAGACGAATACCTTTTCAGCGACGACCATCGCCCAGGCCGACTATGCGATGGAGGGGATCGCCTATGAGCTCAACGTGGAGGGGGCGCGGCTTGCCCGCGAAGAAGCCGACGCGGCCGAAACCCCTGAACGTCCGAGATACGTGGCTGGTGCCATCGGCCCGACAAACCGCACGGCCTCAATTTCGCCGGATGTGAACGATCCTGCTAAACGCAACGTGGATTTTGACGAATTAGCCTCTGCCTACGGAGATGCGGCCCGCGGCCTCGTTGAAGGTGGGGCTGATATGATCCTGGTCGAAACAATATTTGACACTTTAAATGCGAAAGCTGCAGTATTTGGCGTCCAGAGTGTTTTTGATGATCTGGGTTTTGATATACCGCTTATGCTGTCCGTCACCATTACGGACCAATCGGGGCGCACGCTTTCGGGCCAAACGGCTGAGGCCTTTTATAATTCGGTTAGCCACTCGAAACCCTTATCGGTGGGTATTAATTGTGCGCTCGGCCCTGACTTAATGCGCCCTTATGTGGTCGAGTTATCAAGGGCCGCTTCCTGCTTTATGTCCGCCTATCCGAACGCTGGTTTACCGAACGCCTTTGGCGGATATGACGAAACGCCGGAGAGTATGACCGTGCATATCAAGGAATGGGCGGAAAGCGGACTTCTAAATATCGTTGGTGGATGTTGTGGTACGACGCCGGCGCATATAGCGGCGTTCGCCGAGGCGGTACAAAACGTGGCGCCGCGTCAGCGGTCAGAACCGGAAGACGCGATGCGCCTTTCGGGGCTGGAACCGTTTTCACTTGCAGGCTAGAAGAAAAGACGCTGATTAATATCGATTAGCGGCAGCAGGGACTATCAGATGACGGATAACAGTGCGCAGCTTCAGTGGCTTGAACGGCTTGTCAGCTACGACACCACATCGTCAAAGTCTAACCTCGAGCTTATTGATGATGTCGAAGGCGTTCTGAAGGAGTTCGGCGCGGAAACCAGCCGCGTTTATTCTGATGACGGAACAAAGGCGAACCTCTACGGGATTGTTGGCCCAAAGGTCGAAGGCGGCGTGGTTTTATCCGGCCATACGGATGTTGTTCCGATCGACGGGCAAGATTGGGACACGGATCCTTGGCGTGTCACGGAGAAGAGTGGGCGATTATACGGGCGCGGAACTGCCGACATGAAAGCCTTCCCGGCAATCGCGCTTTCGTTGCTCGACGATATGAAAGCGTCCGATATCAAACGTCCGGTCATTTTTGCACTCTCTTATGATGAGGAAGTCGGCTGCCTGGGAGCGCCGCGAATGATCGACGAAATCAAAGACAACATGCCGACGCCACAGGCTGTGATTGTTGGTGAGCCAACAATGATGAAGGTCATTGACGGGCATAAAGGCATTGCGTCCTTCCGTGTCGAGGTGACGGGGTACACCACCCATTCGAGCCAAACAGACCGTGGCGTGTCCGCAGTGGAAGCGGCAGCGAAGCTCATTGTGCGTTTAACCGAAATGCGCGAACGCAGGGCGAGGGATGCTGATCCGAACTCCCCGTTTTCACCGCCTTACTCGACGATAACGGTCAATGTCGCCCACGGAGGAACGCAATTAAATATCATGGCGGGCTCTTGTGTGTTCGAATTTGATACACGCGTGGTTCCGGGTGAGAAAGCGGCAGATGTCATTGAAGAGTTCAGGGATTACGCCGCAGGTGTTGAAGCGGAAATGCGCGCCAAAGCGAGCGGATGTCGGATCGTCATTGAGCAGATGACGAACGCGCCGTCTTTTGCGCCGGAGCCGGACAATCCAGCGGCGATGCTTGCTAAGTCATTAACCGGCGAGAACGACACAAATGTCGCAGCATACGCGGCCGAGGCCGGACAGTTCCAGGAACGCGGTTTACCGACTGTGTTGTGTGGTCCAGGCTCTGTTGATCAAGCCCATCAGCCGAACGAGTTTATATCACTCGAGCAAATCGCATCCGGAACGACTTTCATGCGTAGACTGATTGAGAAACTCGCAGCGTGAAGCAGACGTCGGCAGACACGAATTATTCATCAGTATAGACGCCGCCTTACCAGTTCAAAACTGACTTAAACGCTAGCCTTTACGCCGAATTTACTCAGGCCGTGATAGCACCCCCTCAGTTGTGGCGGGTGGTGATATGTTGAGTAAAGCAAGGCAGTGTCGATCATGTGGATCGACCTCCCTGACACCGGTTTTTTCTTTGGACGGGATGGGGCCTGCCTCCAAGCGGTGCTCCAAGCCGGGGGCTGTTGAATTCGCGCTCTGTGATCCGACCAAAGACCCGAATGCTTGTGGACTTTTACAGCGCACCAGCCGGGATGGCGCGCTGGGTCGGCGTGCGCCGTCTGCCGCCTACCGAGCAAACCGAAACCACCTGAGATGTGTTGCGACTGAAGCGCTCGAAACCCTTTCGGGTCGCGATTGCGCGGCGCTCGATATCGGCTGCAATGACGGCACGCTTCTCTCGTTTTACCCGCGCTGGGTTGAGCGCTACGGCGTTGATACGAGCGATGTTGTTTCAGGCGTTGGCGAGTGGGCGAAAACTCTTCAGGCGGACTTTGCATCTAGCGATGTTGATACCGCCTATGCTGATAAGAAATTCGATATCCTGACGGCGATATCGGTCTTAGAATATGTCGATGAGCCGCGCGCCTTTCTTGCGCGAATGAAAGCGCTGCTGGCGGATGACGGTGTTATCATCATCGAGACGCTTTATGCGCCGATGGCGCTAGCGCGCACGGGGTTTGAGGCATTTGTGAGCGGCGCCGCAAGCGTTTACTCGCTCGCAGTTTTGGAACGCTTGGTCACCGACTGCGGTTTGAAGATTTTCCGCGGTATGCTGACGGATAAAGAGGGCGGGTCGATCCGCCTCTTCCTCACACACGAAGAAAACGAAGACTTCGACTTTGACCCTTACTACGCGCGGCTCGCGCGATTGTGGGACGAAGAAAATGCGCTTTCTTTGCGCACCGCGCATTCTTACCATGCATTTTATAACCGGGCGATCCTGGCGCGCGAAGCTTTTAAATCCGAGCTTGCCGGACTGCGGGCAACGGGCGAAACAGCGCATTTGCTGACATCTTGCGTGCAGTCGGTCGCCGTCCACCAATGGGCGGGCGAGGCGGCTGACGTTATTACGGCCGCGGTTTCCCATACGCCGCCCGAGGTGGGCGCCCATCTGTGTGAAAATGGGCCTATCCTGATTTCTGAAACCGAGTGCCGTGCGGCCGAGCCGGATTTTTTAATCGCGCCGGCCCCATTAAAGCGCGAAGTTCTGGAGCGCTGGCGTGAAGCAATCATGCTCGGTGCACGGATTATCGTGGCGACGCCAGAGCCGCATATTATTGATTCAGCGAACTTTGCAGCCGAACTCGGTAAGTCGCTCGCTGGCGGTGAAAATGTGGGTGAAGTTGAAACCCTACGCGCCATTTTAGCGGCGTCTGGCGGTCCGCGTCTTGTTGCTGTCGGCGGCGTCGCCGCAGACGGAGCAAGTTAGACCGATTTAATCGAAAGCTCGGTTCCGTCGTTCTTTGCTAAGAGCCGGTCTCGATAAACCGCCTTCCGGTGTCGTCGATGGCGACCGCCGTTAGGCGTCCTGACCACACCGCACCCGTATCGATGCCGACACGCCAGCCTTTATCCACTGGCCGTTTTGTCGGATGATGTCCGTGTACGATGATTTTATCTGGGCGCTCATTTGCAGGCGCTTTGTGAAAACTACCCCGGATCCAGAGAAGATCGCGCTCTTCCTGCTCCTCGAGCGCGACGCCAGGTTTTACGCCCGCGTGAACAAAGAAAAAATCGCCGGCTTCATAGGTTAGCGGTAGAGTATTGATCAACGCGCGATGTTCACGCGGCGCATTGTTCATGAAACCCTGCACTAATGCATCCGCCGGACGTGTCATCGGATCGCTGACGCCATAACTCTCGAGCGTTTCTGCACCGCCCCAGTCCAGCCAGTCGGAGCCAGCGACCGGATCTTCCAGAAAACTCAAAAGCGCCGCTTCGTGGTTGCCTTTCAAAACAATGACGTCTCGCTGAGATTTCAAGTGAAGAATATAATCAACCACCTCCTGGCTCGCGGGGCCGCGGTCGATAAAATCGCCGAGAATGACAATTTCAGGCGTCTCGATTGGCTTTGCCGCGAGATCGGCGTCGATTGCCGAAATCAGCTGACGAAATAGGTCGTATCGCCCATGAATGTCTCCAATGGCGTAAACCCGGCGGCCGGGGCCAATTTTCGGTTTCGAATTTCGTTTTGGCAGCATGCCTTCAAACATGGCGTCTGTTCTTTGCTAAAAAATGCCTATAGATGGAACCGCTTTCGTCGCAAATTTGTTACCAAATAGGGGCACGAAAGAGGCGAGCAAGGGAGTTGGCTCGGTAATGTCGTTCGCATGTAAGGTAATGCAGTGACCGTTCTGGTAACAGGGGCCGCCGGCTATGTCGGCGCTCACATGATCCTGGCGTTGCAAGACGCCGGCGAAGCCGCTGTTGCGCTGGACGACCTTTCGACGGGCGCGTCATGGCTCTTGCCGGACGATACCGAGCTCATTGTCGGCGATGTGGGCGACCGAAACCTCCTAGACCGGGTTTTTGAAAAGCACACCATAAATGACGTTATTCATTTCGCGGGGTCGTTAGAGCTAGAGCAGTCGATTCGCGACCCGCTCGCTTACTATCAAAATAACACGGCGAACACGCTTGCATTGTTGCGCGCCTGCGTGCGCCACGGCGTCAAGAGGTTCATTTTTTCGTCGACGGCCTCAGTTTACGGGCGCCCGGACCGGGTGCCGGTTGCTGAAAATGCGCCCATTAATTCGATTACGCCCTATGGCGCCTCGATGGCGATGAGCGAGCGGATATTATCTGACGCCGCGCTCGCTTACGGCTTAGAATTTGTCACGCTTCGGTACTTTAATGTCGCTGGCGCCGACCCGAAAGGGCGCGCTGGGGAAATTGGTAAGCCGACACACTTGATTAAGGTCGCCGCCCAAATCGCTGTTGGTGCGCGGAAAGAAAATCTGCAGGTCTATGGGAGCGATTACCCAACGCCCGACGGCACGGCAATTCGTGACTACGTGCACGTCTCCGACCTCGCCGAGGCGCATATGCACGCATTAAACCGTCTACGCACTGGTGGCGGTTCTGTTACGCTCAATTGTGGTTATGGTCGCGGGTATTCCGTACACGAGGTTATAGAAGCAGTCAGCCGGGTTTCGGGCGCGCCGCTCCCGTTCGAAAATGTTGAACGACGCCCGGGCGACCCGCCCCAGTTAATCGCTGATAGCGCCGCCATTCGGATGATTTTAGACTGGCGCCCCCGGTTCGATGATATTGATTTCATTGTCCGTACAGCCATTGCATGGGAACGCAACCTCGTCGAACGCGCCCACGCAAAATCTGCATAGTGTAATCCTTGTGGTGTTGTTATGACGGTGAAGGCAGTCTCGCGCGTCGTTTTTATTACTCTGCTCGCTGGCGTCACAGTCCTAACGCTCACGAATAATCAAGAGGTTGCAAATCCAGGCGCGCCCTTGACGCGTTTCCTGGCGGATTTGTTGCTTGGAAACGCTAACGCCGCCGATAAGATCGGTCACTTTTCAGCATACGGTGTATTGGGCGTAACAATCGTACCGGCGCGGTTCTTTTTGCCGCGTCAGGTATGGCGCTCCGTCGCTGCTCTCGCCCTTTATGGCGTGTTCCTGGAGATTTTGCAGGGTATCGGCGGGGTTCGGACAATGGAGGCTGGCGACGCGCTTGCGAATGCGCTTGGCGCGATTGCTGGTTGCATGGTTAGCATAGCAATTTCAGCGTTGGCTCAGCGCGTTCGGCATGCGCGGGCTTAGGTAAACTCGCCCTCACGTCAATCTTGAGCGACATACGATAGCTCCGCATGCCTCCATTTCGCGCGACGCTCTGAGGCTGCAGGCGTCGCACTAATTGAGTCGTTGCGCTGCTCTAGAGCATTTCGCGACCAGATAGAATCGATTGGTCTTTGCAGTTGTTTCGAACAGTGATTCATCCTGAACAGGAGGTTCAGGATGCCCCGAAG
>JBCCTV010000083.1:0-11972 GCA_039197915.1 Pseudomonadota bacterium
AGACGAATGCACAAACTACTTCAAAGCAGCAGGATATGGATTCATTTGAATGCGAAATGCTCTAGCGCATCAAAAAATCCGACTAGACCTCCAAATGTTTTAAAGCGGCGCTTCATAATATTGGACCTGCTTGGGCCCATAAGTCCCCTTAGCAACAGGTTTGAACCCATAGGCCTCGTGAAACCGATGCGACGCCGGGTTGGGTGGGACGATATTAACCTCAGCACACAGCATTACTGCGTCGTCAACCGCGCCATGCCGGACCTTCAAATCACGCCGGCATACATCCATTAAATCGTCATAGAGTGCGCGCGCAACGCCCTGGCCTTGCAGCGCTGGACCCACCACAATTCTGTCGACATAATAAAAAATATTATGACGCTCCTTAAACCAATGAAAGTGCGTAGAGGCATACTCAGCCTCGTGACTAAAGGCGATGAGAAACGCATGCCCGCCATTAATTTGCTTTGCGTAAAAACTACTTTCGACAAGATCGTTGAAGTCTTCAAGGCTGAGCGGAGACAGCATTTCGACAAAGCGCTCATTAAGGGAAAGGCAGTTTTTAGCGCTTACGCTATCGATTGGCTGGATTTCTAAGGACATGGGAACACCACCTAAACGGGAACTCTGTTGCTGATTGCTACGCCCGAGCTGTCCGGGGCGCAATGGCGCTTTCGATCTCGAATCAGTTTAATTGATTCATACAGATGGACGCTTGGGTATTAGCAGTTGCATCTAACAAGTGCCAAAAATTGGCCGCCCATTTGTCCAAAGTTTAAGCCGTCTAGCGGCGTGATTATACCGCCGGTCTTATTTTTGCCGCATACGGCATTTGTTTTTGCTGCATCGCAGGAACGCTGTTGTGAATAAAAACGGTTCGTGACACTATTTTAAGTGAGCGGTTGTATCGTCGCAAGGCGATGCCTTTGGAGCGTGGAGACCCTACGTTCTGTATAGAGAGTATGACTTTTACGTCCTGGCGTAATTGCTGTTATTGGCCGCATTCTAGGCCTGTGTTTGGGCGGCTTTTGGCACGTTTACAGCATGGTCAGGCCGGGTGCTCGAGCAAGCCGGCGTAACGGCTGGTGGAGTTGAATTGGTCGCCTAGACCGTTTGTGCGGACAAGGTTCCGCTTGCGGTTTTAGACCGTCAAAAGCACGATCTCGCGAACAAGCGTTGCGGTATCGTCGCACGCGACCAAGATGTCTCCAACACGCCCGGGCAAAGACTTGCGCACCGCTTGACGCGGGGCTCATCATGAAGGTCGAGCGCGTTTTCGATCAACGCGCATGGCAAGGCGAATTGGCAAAGGGCGGCAAAGAGTGAGCGTGACATCATGAGCGACAATGGCTTGGACGTATTCGATCTTTTCTCGGAGAATTATCAACAGGTGAAACAGGAAGCGATGTCGCTTCGGGATTACCTGCTGGCGGCTCGCGACGATGAGATGTTGTTTGCGTCGCCCGCCGAGCGGATGGTTAAGGCGATCGGTGAGCCAGAAATGGTGGACACCTCGAAAGATCCGCGCCTTGCGAGAATATTCTTCAACAGAACCATCCGCCACTACAAAGCCTTCGAGGGCTTTTACGGCATGGAGGACACCATCGAGCGGATCGTGTCGTTTTTCCGGCACGCCGCCCAGGGCCTCGAGGAAAAACGCCAGATCATTTATCTCCTGGGCCCAGTGGGCGGGGGTAAGTCGTCGCTCGCTGAACGCCTGAAAGATTTGATGGAACAATATCCAATCTACGTCTTAAAGGCGGGCGATGAAGTGTCGCCGGTTTTTGAAAGCCCCCTTGGCCTGTTTCAATCGGAGGAGTTGAAGTCGCTCCTTGATGAGAAATACGGCATTGAGAAGCGCCGCCTGACCGGCATGATGAGCCCTTGGGCGGTTAAACGCCTGGACGAGTTTGGCGGGGATATTTCTAAATTCGACGTTGTTCGGATTTTCCCCTCTAAGTTGCGCCAGATCGCCGTGACCAAAACCGAACCAGGCGATGAAAACAACCAAGACATTTCCGCACTCGTCGGCAAGGTCGACATCCGCAAGCTTGAACATTTCAGCCAGGACGACACCGACGCCTACTCTTACTCGGGCGGTTTATGCCGGGCGAACCAGGGCTTGCTTGAATTTGTGGAGATGTTCAAAGCGCCAATCAAAGTCTTGCACCCGCTGCTCACGGCGACCCAGGAAGGCAACTATGTCGGCACCGAAGCGCTTGGGCCAGTGCCGTTCCAGGGCATTATCCTCGCCCACTCAAACGAAAGCGAATGGGTCCAATTCCGGAACAACAAGTCTAACGAAGCCTTCCTTGACCGGATTAACGTCATAAAAGTTCCCTACTGCTTGCGCGTTACAGAGGAACGCCAGATTTACGAGAAGCTCCTCGCCCATTCGGAGCTTTCTGAAGCGCCGTGCGCACCGGAGACCTTAGGGCTTCTTGCGCGCTTTTCTGTTTTGACGCGTCTGCGGGAGCATGAGAATTCTAATCTGTACTCAAAGCTTCGCGTCTATGACGGCGAGAAACTCAAAGATACCGACCCAAAAGCCAAGTCACACCAAGAATATCGGGACGCTGCCGGTATTGATGAAGGCATGGACGGGATATCAACCCGTTTTGCCTATAAAGTGCTCTCGGAGACCTTTAATTTTGATACAGATGAGGTTGCCGCCGACCCCGTGCATCTCATGTATGTTTTAGAAAACTCCATTAAGCGAGAGCAGTATCCGGAAGAAGTCGAGAAGAAATATCTCGATTTTATCAAGTCCGAGCTCTCTAAGCGCTACGCGGACTTTATCGGCAACGAAATCCAAAAAGCGTACCTTGAGAGTTATTCCGAGTACGGTCAGAACCTATTTGATCGCTATATCGCCTTTGCCGACGCGTGGATTGAAGACCAGGATTTCAAAGATCCAGACACCGGCCAATTAATGGACCGGGCGACCCTCGACGCAGAATTATCGAAAATCGAGAAGCCAGCGGGCATCGCCAATCCGAAGGACTTCCGCAACGAAGTTGTAAAATTTGCGCTTCGTGCGCGCGCGAATAATGAGGGGCGTAATCCGAAATGGACGTCCTATGAAAAACTGCGTTCGGTCATTGAGGCGCGGATGTTCAGCCAGGTTGAAGACCTTTTGCCGGTGATTTCATTCGACTCCAAAAAAGATTCGGATACGGCAGAAAAGCACGACAACTTCGTTGCGCGCATGGAAGACCGCGGATACACGCCGCGTCAAGTTCGCCGGCTTGTTGAATGGTACATGCGTGTCAACAAAGCAGGGTAGCGCCGCACCCCATGGAAACGGTCGAAGTCGATCCGGAGTTTGACCGCTGGATTGACATTATCTTTACCCGGCCGAAAACGGGTCCTGACTCACTTGATGATATGTCATCAGTGAGCTGGTCCCTTTCCATTGATAGTGCCGTTTCGTACTTTGTTCGGCTTTGCGGGGATGGCGCTAACGCACTGGGTGAGTTCGACGACGCCCGACGAGATCGATCGCTTGGAAGAAACCTATTTTGAGACGATGAAACAGCTGCTAAGCCAAGAAAACGACACGGCGCAGGAATGCGCTTTGCACGAGCTTGGCCACTTTTGCCGAATTGGGCCCACAAAAATCCGAAAAGGACCCGCAGGTTGATCAACGCTTATCTTGACGAATGGTCCGCGCTCACATCGCCCGAAAACCGCGGCGCGTTGATGGATTTCGCACACCGCGCTCGTGACGGGAGCCTGCATTAGTCCATGACCCAGTTTCATTTCATTGACCGGCGTAAAAACCCAAAGGGCAAATCGCTCGGAAACCGCCAACGCTTCCTAAAACGCGCCCGGGCCCAGATAAAAGACGCCGTCAATAAATCACTGCGCAACCGGTCCGTGAAAGAGCTCGATAAGGGCGAACGCATAAAAATCCCGTCGAAATCGACAAAAGAGCCGCGCTTTCGTCTGGACCCGGAAAAAGGAACGAGACAAGGCGTTTACCCTGGCAACAAAGAGTTCGGCGAAGGCGACCGCCTGAAAAAACCGCCGCGGGGCGCAGGGCAAGGGCGCGGCAAAGAAGCCTCTGATTCTGGCGATAGCGAAGACGATTTCGCCTTTACGCTGAGCCAAGACGAATTTCTTGATATCTTCTTTGAAGATCTTGAACTGCCGAACCTCGTTAAACGGTCGCTCAAAGAGATAAAGTCCTACGCCTTTAAGCGCGCCGGCGTGACCGTTGTCGGCTCACCGACGAACCTTAATCTCGTCCGGACAATGAGGAACGCCCATGGCCGTCGCTTGGCGCTTGGCCGTCCGTCTACAAAGGAAATGAACGCCCTGAAGGCGCGTCTCTTTGAGCTTGAACGCATTTCTGAGCCCAATGCGGATGATATTTCCGAAAAGAAAGCGGTCATCGCGAAGCTTGAGGAAATGGAACGCCGCCGGCGTTGGGCGCCCTATATCGATCCCCTAGACGTTCGGTTCAACGCCTTCGAACCAACGCCCGTGGAAACCACGGCGGCGGTGATGTTTTGTCTAATGGACGTCTCGGGCTCCATGGGTGAGCGCGAGAAAGATCTCGCGAAACGCTTTTACATGTTGCTCTATTTGTTTTTGAAACGGCGCTACGAAAAGGTCGATGTCGTTTTTATTCGCCATACGCACCATGCCGAAGAGGTCGATGAACAGACGTTCTTCTATTCTCGCCAATCGGGCGGCACTGTTGTTTCCACGGCTCTTGAAAAAATGCTTGAGGTTCAAGAAGACCGGTACCCGGCGCACGAATGGAACATTTATGTGGCCCAGGCGTCCGACGGGTACACCCAATCGGGCGATGCGAAACGCTGTGTTGAGATGCTTGACGAAGCCGTCATGCCGATTGCTCAGTACTATGCCTATATCGAAATTCTAGATGAGCGCGAGCTGGAAGTCTTTGCGTCTGAGGATTCTGGCGCCGAGCTTTGGCGCGCTTACCGAACATTTGGTCCGAAATGGCCACACTTCGCCCAGACCCGCATCGCGCGCCCGCAGGATATTTTCCCTGTCTTCCGTGAGCTCTTTGCAAAGAACAATAGCGAGGCGGCGTGATACAATGCGAGTGCTTTCAGCTAAGACACCCCCTGTATGGCGTGCCCTAGGCGACGCGTTGCACCAAGATTGGGCGACTTTTTACAAAGACTGTAGCTTAGCGTCAGCACTTGATGATACCGTCAACGGGTTCGCGCTGGCGGACCGCGAAGAACTTTTTTTGCTCGTTTCCGAACTGCAATCGAACGCGTCGTCGACCGGTGACTTTCACCGCGCTTGGAACAAAATGGGCGCAAGTTTATTCCCTCCATCTCGTCCGCGCACTTTCTTTGTTGAATTATTTAAAGCGCTTGAAAACTCAGGCCCGGTGGGGACCAGATGAGCGAAACCGTCGAAAAGCCCGCCCTCCTCTATGACGATAGCGAGTGGACGTTTGACCGCCTGAAGGCGGCCTTCGACGCCATCGAAGAGATCGCGTTTGAGGACCTCAAGCTCGACTGTTATCCGAACCAGGTGGAGATCATCTCCTCCGAGCAGATGCTTGACGCTTACTCAAGCCATGGCATGCCGCTCATGTATAACCACTGGTCCTTCGGCAAGCATTTCGCCCGTGATCAAATCAATTACCAAAAGGGCTACCAAGGCCTCGCCTACGAAATCGTCATCAACTCAAACCCCTGCATCGCCTATCTGATGGAGGAAAACACGATGACGATGCAGGCGCTGGTAATGGCGCATGCTTGTTTCGGGCACAATCATTTCTTTAAGAACAACTATCTATTCCGTCAGTGGACTGACGCCGACGGCATCCTCACCTATCTCGACTTTGCAAAGAAATATATTGCGCGGTGTGAGGACGAATATGGGTTCGAAGACGTTGAAAAAACACTGGACGCCGCCCATGCGCTGATGGACCAGGGTGTCTTTCGCTATAAGCGCCCGCCGCGGCTTTCAAAGGCGGATGCGCTTGCCCGCGCGGCAGCCCGCGCCGACTACGAGCAAAAAACGTTCAACGATATCTGGCGGACGCTGCCGAATTCTGAAGAGCGAGAGGAAGACGCCGAGGAACGCCAGGAGGCGGTGCGCAGCATCAAGCTTCCTGAAGAAAACCTCCTCTACTTCATCGAGAAAGCCTCGCCCATTCTGCGCCCCTGGCAGCGTGAACTCGTGCGTATCGTCCGCAATATCTCGCAATATTTCTATCCGCAGAAACAAACCAAGGTGATGAATGAGGGCTGCGCGACGTTCACGCACCATTACATCATGAATGAACTCTTCGATCAGGGCCGGATAACCGAAGGGGCGGTGATGGAGTTTCTCCATTCCCATTCGTCGGTTGTGTTCCAACCGGAATATGACGACCCGAGATTTTCTGGCATAAACCCCTACGCGCTCGGCTTTGCGATGATGGAAGACATCAAACGTATGAGCCTTGATCCGACCCCGGAAGATCGGGAGTGGTTTCCGGATATCGCCGGCGGTGGCGATTGGCGCGACGTCTTGAAAGACGCTTGGGAAAACTACCGTGACGAAAGCTTCATTCTGCAATATTTGTCGCCAAAAGTGATGCGCGATATGCGCTTCTTTGCGCTCGAAGACGACACCAGCGACAGCCACATTACGGTTTCGGCGATCCATGACGATCGCGGATACCGCCGTGTGCGTGAGTCGCTCAGCCGAAGCTATGATTTAGGCGTACACGAAGCAAATATCCAAGTGGTCGCCGCGGATCTTGAGGGCGACCGGGAGCTGATGTTGCGCCATACGGTCTCCAATGGGCGAACGCTGGACCCGGCCGTTAAGAAAGACGTCCTCGCGCATATTCACTATCTGTGGGGACACGACGTTGATCTGGACGAAGTCGAGGCGTAATCGAAGCGACCCAAGGTCACTCGCGAGGGCAGCAGGCGTTCAATTAGAACCGCCGCGTTGCTCTTGTTGTTGGGTTGCGCGCCTGGGACAGCCTTCCCAGATCCAGCCTAATCGCCAGGCGCGCTAAATGACGCCGCTCGTGGAAATCGCACGCTCGTTCGATCCAGAACCCGCTTTCGTCAAACGATCATACCTGCAGGCGAATGGCGTATTTGTTGTGCTACTGAACGCGCAACACTTGGGCGTTGATCCAAACTTGAGAATTGCCCTTGGCGGATATCGGCTCGCCGTTCCCGCCGCACAGGCCGTGCTAGCGCGGTCCTTGTTGGACAGTGTGCAAACGCCCGAAACCCAAGAGGATCTAGATTATTCAACCGCGGCCGGTCGAAAGCCGGAATGGAAGAAAAACTGGTACTTTATGCTTGCCGCACTAATGTTCGGCATTCCTTTTCTACCGCTTTACCACTCCCGAAGGGTCATGCTTTTACAGAACTTCGCGATCACGCCAGTTTATTTAATCGCCCTTTTTCTATGGCTGTTTGTTGCGCGCCGGTAAACGAAACAGATTTTATATTGTATACGTTCTATTTTTACGCGAGGACGAGCCGGCCGAAGAGCGGAACAGTTTTCGCTCGCTCACATAATCCGTCCAATGGGCTCAAGCTCCGCACGGATGAAATCAATCGACACCGAATCAAGCGTAAAGAGTACTACCGCGGCAAGTAAGGAGCCGAAAAAATACCGACGCCTCAGTTTGGCGTCATCTTTTTCCGGGTCTTGTTTTGCCGAAACCATCGAAGCAATAACGACAAACAAAAACCCGAAACCCACGCCGAAAAGCGCGCAAATTCGGATTGTCTGATAAACCGGAAACGCATCAGAGACGCCGCGCGCTGCAGCGTTCATCACGAGGGTAACGGCGCCGAACACAGCGCACATTAGCATCGCGAAAAAGCCGGCAATAAAGGGGCTCTTAAACAGGAAGCCGGGGAGCGCGCCGAGATTTGAAACGGCGTCAATAAGCGGTTTTTCTTTTACCGACATGCTCTTTAGACGTCCTTACCTTTGGCCGGCCCACCATCACCCGGGATCAAGGCCGGGCGGCCTCACCGAGATACCGTCATTTATTGGCCTTTAATCCGGCGGCGTCTTTGTCTGGTCCCGGCCGAAATTTGGCGCCGGTGTTTCTTGGCCTGCATCGACGATCGCCCGGCGCAGGGCGCGTCCGCGGGCGAATGTTTTTTCTAAGGCAGGACCGTCTCCCCACCGGATAGCCCGTTGCAGTAGCGCTAACTCTTCTGAGAAACGGCCCAGCACTTCAAGGATCGCATCCTTATTGTTTAAAAATACATCACGCCACATCACTGGATCGCTCGCCGCGATACGCGTAAAATCTCTAAATCCGCCAGCGGAGTATTTTATTATATCGGCTTCAGCCACACTCTCTAAATCGTCGGCGGCCCCGACCAACGTGAATGCAATTAGATGTGGGAGGTGGCTCGTGACCGCAAGGGCCAAATCATGGTGGGCGGCATCCATTATTTCGACATTCGCACCGACCGACCGCCAAAGCGCGACAACCTTCTCCACCGCTGTTTGGTATTCAGTTGACGGATCCGGGACCGGCGTCACGATGCACCACCGATCCCGAAAAAGCGTGGCAAAAGCGGCGTCCGGACCAGATTGCTCCGTACCCGATACGGGGTGGCAGGGAACAAAGTACCGACCCGAACCCAACGATGCGGCCGCTTCAACCAGCGACGATTTTACCGAGCCCACATCGATGATGATCGCTTCTGGCGGCGCCGCTTTGCCGACGTCACCCAACATTTGAGCCGTTGCACCGACAGGCGTTGCAAGAATAATGAGCGATGCATCGGCGACAGCGTCACCGAGCGAGGGCGCCGCCTCGTCAATGAGCCCCAACTCAATCGCCCGGGAGAGCGCCTTTTCATCCCTATCAAAACCTATTATGTCGCCCACGACACCGGCGTTTTGAAGGCCGAGGCTAAGCGAACCGCCAATCAGGCCAACGCCAATCAACGCAACCCGTTGAAAGTCCGCCTGTCGTGTCTTTGGTTGCGGCTCAGCCATTCGTCAAAAACGCCTCTAACGCGTTCAAAAAAGCATCGTTAGCTTCACGCGACCCGACCGAGACGCGTAAGCTCTCTGGTAATCCGTACGCCGTCATTTCACGCACAAGCACACCGCGCGAGGCGAGAAAAGCGAGCGCCGCTGGCGCGGTGTGTTTTCCTTCAGTCGGGAAATCAACCAACAGGAAATTGGCGACGCTTGGCGTGACCGTAAGACCGGCGCCGTTAATCGCCTGGGTCAGGCGCGCCCGTTCGGCGTCATTATGGGCGCGATTGGTCGCCAAGAAGTCAGTATCATTGACGGCTGCAACGCCCGCGGCGATCGACGCGGCGCTGACATTAAAAGGCCCCCGGATCCGGTTGATGACGTCGGCCATGGCTTCTGGAAAATAGCCCCAGCCCAAACGAAGCCCGCCCAGGCCGTAAATCTTGGAGAACGTCCGTGTCATGACCACATTATCATGGGCGTCGACCATTTCCGCGCCGTCACTATAGTCCTTAGCGGTCATATATTCGGCGTAGGCTGCATCAATCACCAATATGACGTCTTTTGGGAGGTCGCGTCGTAGACGGACAAGCGACGTCTCGGGGACATATGTACCCGTCGGATTGTTGGGGTTGGCGATAAAGACAAGTTTCGTCGCGTCGTCCACCTGCGAGAGGATTTCATCGATATCCGCGGTGCGGTCTTTCTCCGCCGCAAAACGAACCTCCGCCCCGCAAGACTTCGCGGCCAAGGCGTAAACAAGAAACCCGTGTTGGCTTTGGACGATGTTGTCGCCTGGCCCCGCATAGGCGCGCGTCACCAACTGTAAAATCTCATCGGAGCCAGCGCCGCAGACAATCCTGTCTGGATTGAGTTTCCAGCGTTCGCCAAGCGCTTCGCGCAACGCGGTCGCTGACCCATCCGGATAAAGATGAAGTGAATGACTTAGGGTACGAAAAGCCTCTATTGCATGCGGGCTCGCCCCAAGAGCGGACTCGTTTGACGACAGCTTATGGATAGGCCCAGCATGGGCGGCTTTAGACGCGCCGGGCTTGTAGGGTTTAATTTCAAGAATGCCGGGGCGTGGTTCTGGCGTCGCCATGGCTTTTCCTATTACCTGAGTATACTGACTAACGGCTGGGGCGCCCCGATGGGTCCCTTGATGCGTCCCGTGGCGCGCCCCTTGTTGCGCGTCTGGCCGCCCCTTTGGCGGCTGGTGCGCGCCGCACGCGCGCCCGGCGCTGCACAAGCACTCCCTCGGTCGCTACCTTGCCAACGGGCGCAATAAGCTCCTTTAGGGCTTCGGCCATAATAACCCCGCAAAGGGACGGCCAAACCCGAGCGCCTGCCCGCTCCCACGACGGCGCTGCGCGCAACAAGACTGACGAATTCACCGGCGGAAAATAGAGGGCGCCACTCCATCCGGATACAGAAAAACTTGACTGCGTCAACAAGGACGTCAATTGCCCGCGAGAATAGGGCCTGCCCGCCGCATAGGGCGTACCGCTAAAGGTTGACCAGGCGCCAACCCGATTGGCGACTACAGCGATAACGCGACCTTCGGGCGCCAAAACGCGCCATACCTCACGCATTAAGCGACGCGGATCACGGGCCTCTTCGAGACCGTGCACGATCAGTAGACGGTCAATTGAGGCGTCGGGCAAGGGCCAATACGCCCCTTGGATCAGGCAAGCGGCGTTCGCGCCTTTAGCGGGCCAGCGGGCGACGCCTTGGGACGCGGGCGCGAAATCCAACACCCGCTCGGCGGCGGAAAATCCATTTAAAAACGGGTTTGCATATCCAAATCCTGCGACCCGCATGCCGCGCGCGTCCCCCCAGGCTTCCTGCAGTCGCGCGCAGACAAAGTCGGCCGCGCGACGCCCAAGCGGGGTTCGATAGAACTCGTGAAAATCAAGAACGTCTGTACGCATCTTCGCTACTGAATTTCATTCTCGTATAAACCCGCGGTTTAATGTGTTTACGCCGTTGAAGCGATCTTTATCTGCTTTACTATGCAACCCGCCGAGCAACAACGCGCGTAAGAGCTTTCGCATGCCGCTTGAAATTCGCCAATTCCCCTGTTTGTCCGACAATTACGGTTTTCTGGTCAAAGACGTTGAAAGCGACCAGGTCGCGACAATTGATACGCCGGAGCCGGACGCAATAAACGCCGTTCTCCACCGGGAGGGCTGGCGCCTGACCCATATTCTGAACACGCACCACCATTTTGACCACGTCGGCGGCAACGAAAGCTTAAAGAAACAATGGGGCTGCAAGGTCATTGCCCCCGCCGGAGAAGCAGACAAGATCCCAGCGATCGACCACACCGTTGGCGCCGGCGATATCATCACGCTTGGAGCCAGCACAGCGCGTGTTTTTGAAACGCCCGGGCACACGCTTGGCCACGTGGTTTATTATTTTGACGCCGATCATGTGGCTTTTGTTGGCGACACGATTTTCGCGCTGGGGTGCGGACGGCTCTTTGAGGGGACGCCAGCGCAAATGTGGGCCTCGCTTTCGAAGATTGCCGCTTGGCCGCCCGAGACAAAGCTTTATTGCGCCCACGAATACACCCAGGCGAATGCAAAATTCGCCCTAGCCACTGACCCCGCCAACGAAGCGCTTAAGGCGCGTTCTGACGAAATTGACGCAGCACGCGCACGCGGCGAACCAACGGTGCCCACATCCGTCGCACTGGAACTGGCGACAAACCCTTTCCTGCGGGCCGCAGCCATTGATCTGCAGTCAGCGGTCGGTATGCCCGGCGCCGAGGCGGTAGACGTGTTCGCAGAAGTCAGGCGCCGCAAAGACACGTTCTAGAGGCGCCCGCGTTCATTTGGGCTTGCGCAAAGGGGCATCGGGCTTTCGTTCATCGCGCTTCTCTCACGAAATCAATCGATTTAAACCCTCAGCAAGCAGACTTATTTGCGAAGCACTCTAGAGCAACTTCGCATCAATCTGAACCGCCTCGTTGCTCTAGGTTTTTGTTTTGTTGCGTTTTCTTGACCCCC
>JBCCTV010000084.1:0-11965 GCA_039197915.1 Pseudomonadota bacterium
AAAAGAAACGCATGTTTCACTCTTAAATGAGACAAATGCAGCAAAGATCGCCAAAGCGGTGCGCGAAATGGCGGACCATAATGCGACGCTAGTCGCCCCAGAAAAAAGATGATGCGCCCATGAACGCGCCTGCAAAACTCAACAATATCCGTCGCCAGCTGGACAGCTTTGTCTTCAGCTATTCACCGGCCGTCCTCGCCGGCGTTGTCGCCCTCGTCGCCGCCGTCCTACTGGCCGGGCAAAACGCTGTTTTCGCGGAGGCCATGCCGTTCACGCTTCTGCCCGCACTCGATGGCGCCACCGCTGTCGCCGGCGCCCTGGCGCTCGCGACCCTGGCGCTCGGTCTCTCCCGGCGGGTTCGCTTTGCCTATTTAACGGTTTTCCTCATCGGAGCGGCGAAATTTATACTCGCCGTTAAAGCCGGGGGCTCAGTCGCTCAAATTGGCCACTACGCGCTTTTACTGGCGATCCTTGCCGCGGCGCGCCCGGCATTCTTTCGCCCATCCGCTTTTGTTGGCCTTTCTAGCGACCGCCGCCGTAGCCTTGCGCTTTTAACGGCGGTTGCAAGCGTTGGCATTGTAATGCTGGCGGCAAGCGACGGGCCTCTGGACTACGCCGCTGGGGTCATTTTGCTCGCAGCCTTCGCGACCTTCGTCGCCGCGCCGGCACGCCTCGCCATTAACCCGCCGACGCCCACTGATTTAGCTGGCGCGGAACGCGCACTTTCCGACGCATTGGCTCCCAGGCCTGAGAGCATGCTCGCTTTTTCCGGTGACAAAGCGCTTTTGTTTTCAAGCACGGGTGCAAGTTTTATCCAGTATGGCTCTAGCGCGGACACGCTCATCGCCATGGGCGGACCGATCGGCGACCCGACTGAAAAGCAGGCCCTTTTGAAGGACTTTAAAGCGTTAGCGGCCAAACGCGGCGCAACGCCCGCGATTTACGCGGCAGCGCCGGAAGATGTCCCTGATTTGATATCCACGGGCTTTTTTGTGGAAAAAATTGGGGAAAACGCAACTCTTGATCTCTCTTTGTTCTCACTTTCGGGCCGTAAACGTGAGGTCATTCGCCGCGGCAGCAGAAAACTGCGGGAAAGAGCGGGCGCCACATTCTCGATTCACCAGCCGCCCCATAACGACGCTTTCATCGCCTCTCTCCGGCCGATTTCGGACGCTTGGCTGAACGCCCATAACGGCCGCGAAAAAATGTTCTCCCTAGGCGCTTTTGAGCGGAAGATCCTCGACCGGTGCCCGGTCGGCGTCGTTCACTTGAACGGTAGGGCGGTCGCCTTTGGCTCGCTCCTTACAACGCCCGATAAAAGCTGGGCTGCGATCGATCTGATGCGATACGATCCCGAAGCGCAGATCACGAACACCATGGACTTTTTGTTCGTTGAACTCATTCTTTGGGCAAAAGCTGAGGGCTTCGCGCGGTTTGATCTCTCCATGGCGCCGCTTTCAGGCCTGGACCCAAAAACGACGGTCTTCGCGCGCGCCATGCATACGATCTTCGAGCGCGGTGAGCGCTTATATAACTTCAAAGGCTTAAGACGCTTTAAGTCGAAATTCGGCCCCGAGTGGGAACCGCGCTTCATCGCCGGCGTCGGCCCTGTGGCAACGGCGGTCGCGGCGGCACGGGCCGCAGCCCTCACGAATGGCGGAGCCCTGGTGTTGCCGTCGCTCAGGGCGGCGCAACCGATTAAACAGGTCTCCCGTAAATCGGCCGACCAATCGAACAATGGCGCGCCGAATTAATCCCAATCCGGCTTAATCGCATTTCGGCGACTATAAACGCCATGGTTTGCTGGGTGTTTTGCCAAGTCGCGGCGCTGTGGTTGCTTGCGCCTTGGCCGGCGAACAGATATCCCGCCATGATGAACGATAGCGAAGCACAGTCCTTACTCTCATCATTACTCGACAACGCAAAAACGGCCGGCGCGGACGCAGCAGACGCGGTGCTTTACCGCGCTGTTTCACACGGCGTTTCGTGGCGCCTCGGCGCGCTTGAAGACGTCGAACGCTCCGAGGGTTTGGACCTTGGCTTGCGCATTATCGTGGGGAAAAAACAGGCAAGCGTTTCGACCACGGATATCTCGAAGTCGGGTCTCAACGACCTTGTAGAGCGTTGCGCCGCGATGGCGAAAGCCGCGCCAGAAGACCCTTATTGTGGGCTCGCGCCAAAAGAACGCCTCGCCGCCGCGCCCTTTCCCGATTTAGAACTCGGCGACTTTCATGAGCCCGACACGGAATTTTTAAAGGCCCAGGCGGCCGCCTGTGAGGAGACGGCGCTGGCGGTTGAAGGCGTCGTCAATTCAAGCGGCGCCGGTGCGAGCTATTCGGAAGGCGCCAAATGGTTTGCAACTTCCGACGGCTTTTTCGGGACATCCGGCGGGTCAAACCACTCCGTATCCGTCAGTGTTCTCGCCGGCAATGATGACGGAATGGAGCGGGATTATGATTACGATTCCAAAACCCACCGCGACGACATGCGCTCCCCGGAGGAAATTGGGACCGAGGCCGGGCAGCGCGCCGTTTCCAGGCTTTCGCCGCGGAAGCTGAAAAGCCAGTCTAGCCCTATTTTGTTTGATAAACGATTGTCGGCGTCGCTACTTGGCCACCTGGCTGGCGCGGTGAACGGCGCTGGCATCGCCCGTGGCGTTAGTTTCCTTAAAGACAAAATGGGCGCGCAGATTTTTCCTGAAAACATCGACATCATCGACGACCCATTTATGAAACGCGGCGCTGGCTCCCGCCCCTTTGACGGCGAAGGCGTTAAAGCGGAGAAAATTAAACTTATTGATGCGGGAAAACTGACGACGTGGCTCCTCAACACGCCGCAAGCAAAACAGCTTGGCCTTGAAACCAACGGCCGCGCGACGCGAGGCGTCGCCGGCGGCCCCGGGTCGGGCGCGACCAATCTTTACATGCCCGCCGGGTCGATCAGTGTTGCGACAATGCTGAACGAAATCGGCGAAGGCCTGTTGCTGACGGAAATGTTCGGGCCGCAGGTAAATCCCAACACGGGCGATTATTCCGTCGGATGCTCTGGATCTTGGATTGAAGGCGGCGCCGTCGCCTACCCCGTAAGCGAAATCACCATTGCCGGCAACGTGCTCGCCATGTTCAAAAACATCAGAGCGGCGGACGACCTCGAATTTCGAGGCGCTAAAAACGCCCCAAGCCTGCTCATCGACGAAATGACAATCGCCGGGGACTGATAATCCGGTGCAGGAGAAAAGTGTGTCCGAACAGCTTCTTCATTTGGTCTTTGGCGGTGAGCTAGACGACCTTGAAAACGTAACCTTTCGCGATCTCTCAGAGCTCGACATAGTTGGGGTTTTTCCGAACTACGAGACGGCGGAAAAAGCCTGGCGCGCAAAAGCGCAAGCAACAGTCGACAACGCCCACATGCGCTACTTCATCGTCCATTTACACCGTATGCTGAACCCCGACGACGATAACTCAGACGACCACGCACACGGTTAGCGCGCCGCCGCTCCGAAAGCAGACTTGGCGCGCCCACTGACCAGAGACGAGTTTTTGACCCCGGCGGGGAGACGCCGGGCGTGGCGTGAGTTAATGCTCGGCGACCACGGGGCGCTGCGCCTCGCCTATGACGCGACCCACGTGGTCGACCCGGGACGGGTATGGCGAACCTACCAGCCGTCGCCGGGGCGCCTGAAAAAGTTAAAGGCGCTCGGTATACGCACCATCTTAAATCTTCGTGGCGACCAGCCGTCTGGCTTTTACTTCCTTGAAGAAGAAGCGTGCGAAGCGCTTGGCTTAAAGCTCGCAACCTTCCGCGCCTATTCAAGGGAAGCGCCGTCTGCAGAATTTCTGCATGGTGCACGCGCGCTCTTTAAGGAGATGGAGTATCCGGTCGCCATGCACTGCAAATCCGGCGCGGACCGGGTGGGGTTGATGTCGACGCTCTACCTTTATTTTGAAAAGGGCGTTCCGCTGCGACAGGCCTTGGGGCAGTTATCTCTCAAATATGGGCATGTGCGTGCGGGCAAAACCGGCGTCATCGATTATGCGTTTGAGAAGTTTCTCGCCTACGCAGACGCGCGCGGGCTCCCCGCGGATGTCGATTTATTTTTTAAGTGGGTCGACGGCGACTATGACCCGAAAGAAACAAAGCGAGAATTTCTTGGATCATGGTGGGGTAATCTGCTCACTGAGCGTATCCTACGGCGTGAGTAACTGGTCAGACTTCTCAGCGAATTGCAGGGCGTAAAGGCGCGCATAGGCGCCGTCCGCCGCCAGCAGGGCCCCATGGGGTCCTTCCTCAACGCTGGCGCCGTTTTCAACAACAACGATCTTATCGGCGCTGCGAACCGTCGCAAGGCGATGGGCGATCACAATCGTTGTGCGTCCTTTTGAAATCCGTGCGAGTGCTTCTTGCACGCGTGCTTCCGATTGCGCGTCGAGGGCTGCCGTTGCTTCGTCCAATAGGAGGATTGGCGAGTCTTTTAGAAACGCCCGCGCCAAGGCGATGCGTTGCTTTTGCCCACCCGATAGCGCGCCGCCGCCTTCGCCCACCGGCGTGTCGTAACCTTGGCTCGACGCCATAATGAAGTCATGGGCGTTGGCGGCTTTGGCGGCCACAATAATTTTCTGATCGTCCGCATCAGGATCTCCAAGCGCGATATTGGCCCTGATCGTATCGTCAAAGAGAAACGCATCCTGACTGACGTAAGCGCAATGGCTGCGCAGGGACGTAAGGCTAACGCCTGCGATATCAATATTGTTAATTTTGATCGCCCCACGCTCGGGCACATAAAGCCGAGACAGAAGCGCTAGAATTGTTGACTTACCAGCTCCGGAGGGCCCTACGAGAGCAACCGTTTGACCGGCTTCCGCAGTGAACGTCATTCCGTTCAAGGCATATTTTTCGCCGGCGCCGTAGCGGAAATAAACATCTTCAAACGCGACGCTCGCTTGTACTGCGTCCAAAGCTGGCGCATTCGGCGGATCAACAATTTCCGGCCGCGCATCTATAACAGCGAGGATCCGCTCAAAAGCGGCGAACCCCTCCTGCGCGACGGCGTTCAACGTGGAGAGCCCGCGCGCTGGTTGCGAGAGCATCAAAAGGGCCACAATAAAAGAGATAAACTGCGCCGCATCGAGGGCGCCGTCCATTATCCGTAGGGCAACAATACCAATTACGATCGCCATGGCGCAGGCGCCAATGATGAAGATCATCGGTTCGTTGAGCGCGCGCAAATAGGCGACCCGTTTCATCAGCCGCAAACGTTCGTCAAAGACGCCGCCTGCCCGCGCCCGCATGATGTCCTCGCCGCGATAGGTTTTAATCGCTTCGGCGCCGCTTGCTGCGTCACTGACAAAAGCCGCGAGATCGCCCGCTTGGGCCTGGGTTTGTGCAGAGCCTTTGCGTAAGCGCTTGCCCAAGGTTGCGATCGGCCAGGCGAGCGCCCCGTAAACGACAACGACCACCACGAACAAAACCCAGTCGTAAAAAATCATAACGCCGCATAATCCGAGCAGCGTCTTTAAATCGCCGACGGCGCGGGCAAGCCGAGTCAATGTCTCGCGAAGAATCAACGGGTCGTTAGTAAAGCGCGAGATCGTTTGGCCCGACGCTTCGCGGCGAATTTGCGCGAGATCAAGGGCCATCAATTGCGAGAACATGTCTTGTTGCATGTCGCGCATCGCCGATAGGGCGGCCCCGACGGAGAGCCGCGCCTGAATGTATTGGGCGAGCCCGTTCACAACGCCGAGCGCCAGAATCAAGACGGGTCCTAGCAACAAGACACGACGCGCCGATGAGGTCTGCGGATCGGCGCCAGACGGACCTTGCGCGCCGCCCGCATCGCTCAGCGCGTTGTTGATCCACTCGAGCCCCAGGGGAATGGCGCTCGCTGACGCCGCGTAGGCCGCCATAGCCATGAGCGCGATCGCAAGGCGGCCTTTGTAGCGAGCGATGTATTCCCGCCACAACCGACCAGCAAGCGACCGTGTGGAGGCCGGTTGTTCAAGGTCATTGGCTATGTGGGACTTGCGATCAATCATCAATTTTGGCCTTCTGGCTGCCGATTTCCGGCTGACGTGCGGCCGCGAAGCCAAACTGGAGCACCCTATTGACGACTAACGCGGATCGCGCGCCACGGGTAGGCGCCTCAGACCGTTCGGCGCGGGGAGCGAAGGCGCGGCTTGAAGGCGCGTCGCCAAGCGGCGCTGTTTCTCCGAGCGCGTCCCCTGGCGATGCGCCCCCCGGAGATGCTTACAAGGACACGGCTCTAAAGTCGCGCCAGACGGCGCCGCCGGCGAGGCCATCTGTAAGGTTTGGGTCAATCGTCAAGAAAATCGCCGCCGCGCCAGCTGTTACAACCGCAGCAAGCGCGCTTATTACGGCGTACATCCGGTTGGTGCACGCCACATGCCGGTGGCGGCTGATCGGCTGGGAAAACTTCGAAAATGCCGAAGCGAGCGAAAAGGGGTATATTCTGGTCTTTTGGCACGACAGGCTTTTGATGGCGCCGACGCGTCGGCCGGACAGCAAGCGCCCTGTCTACATGCTGATTTCATCCCATAGGGATGGGGAAATCATTGCAAACGCCGTCAAACCCTTCGGCATTTCGTTTATCCGAGGCTCAAAAGCGAATGCGCGGAAGAAGTTCAAAGAAAAGAGCGGCGCGCCTGCGCTAATGCAAATGGTGGCCGCCCTCAAAGAAGGCGCGATTGTTGGCGTCACGCCCGACGGGCCGCGGGGCCCGCGAAGGGAGGCCCAGGCTGGCGTCGCCAAGCTCTCCGCGATGGCTGGCGCGCCCATATTGCCAGCGGCTTACGCGACGTCGCGCGGGCGATCGCTATCGACCTGGGACCGTTTCTGGGTTCCCTGGCCGTTCTCAAGGGGGGTTTTCTCTGTTGGACCGGCGATCGACCCGCCAGACGCGCGGGACGCCTTTAAAGATGCACAGGCCATGGCTGGATACGCTGCAACCATTGGTGAGGCGCTGCAAACTGTGACCGATGCCGCAGAGGACGCCGTTAATCGCTCGCCACCATCGACGTAACGGGGTAAGACCTCGCGGATGTCCTTCACGCCAATTTCGCCAAAACCACTCGGATTGCGAGTGTACAGCGCGTTTAGCCGCGCAGCCGGACCTTTGGCTGAGTTTGCGCTTCAGCGCCGACTGAAGGCAGGCAAGGAAGACCCCGATCGAATCTCTGAGCGGCGCGGCGTCGCCGGCATTGCCCGCCCGGAAGGGGAGCTCTTCTGGATCCACGGGGCGAGCGTCGGTGAATCGCTTTCCGTTTTACCGCTCGTCAAACGCCTTGCCGAAATGCGTCCCCAGGTCACTTTTCTCGTCACAACGGGAACCGTGACCTCAGCGCGGATGATGGCGGAACGCTTGCCCGAGGGTGCAATCCACCAATTCATCCCGCTCGACCACCCGGATTTTGTCGACGCGTTCCTCAAATACTGGCGACCGAACGCGGCTTTTTTCGTGGAATCGGAGTTTTGGCCAAACTTAATCCTAAAAGCGCGCGAAACCATCTCTCTGATGGCGCTCATTAACGGGCGTGTGTCGCCGAAGTCGTTTGAAGACTGGTCCCGCCGCCGCGATTTCATCCGCTACGTTTTAAACGCCTTTGATTTGATCATTGCGCAAGACCGGGAGAACGCCGACAGGCTGCGCCAGCTATCAGCACACGATGTATTTTCGTTTGGCAATCTGAAAAACGCGGCGCCGCCCTTGCCGGTAAACGATCAAGACCTCGCCCAAATGCGCGCCGCGATTGACGGCCGAATGGTTTGGCTTGCCGCGAGCACCCACCGGGGTGAAGACGACGCGATTATTGCTGCGCATAAAAATCTCGTTGATAGCGACAACCGGGTTCTAACGTTTGTGGCGCCGCGCCACCCCGACCGGGGCGCTGAGTTGCGCGCATTGGCGACGGCAAACGGCGTAAGGACGGGCCTGCGCTCAGCCGGGGACGAAGTCACGCCTGAGACCGAATTATATATTGCCGACACGCTGGGCGAGCTTGGTCTGTTTTATCGCCTCAGTGATATTTCATTTGTGGGCGGAAGTTTGACCCCCAAGGGTGGGCATAATCCGCTGGAGCCAGCGCGGCTTGGTGGATCAATCTTGCATGGGCCCTATACGTTTAATTTTGTTGAGACCTACGCTGAAATGCGCGCGGGCGGCGGTGCGGCGCTTGTTCGTAACGAGCGTGAGCTTGCCTCCGCCGTGCGGCGCCTATTTCGGGATGAAAAAACGCGCCACGCCATGGCGGCGGCGGCGCAATCGAGCGCTGAATCAAGCGCCGAGCGTGTCCTATCGGAAGTGACCCAGCTTCTCCTAAACCGGTTTGAACAAGCGCGCTCCGCAGTATGATCAACGAGCCATGGTTTTGGCGGGAAGATACAATCGCAGCCCGTGTCGTCTCAACATCGCTCGCGCCCTTCGGGGCCGCCTATAACCTTGCTCAGCATGCGAAGCGACGAATAACGACACCGTTGGAGACGCGTGCATTTGTTGTTTGCGTTGGGAATGCGTCGCTCGGCGGCGTCGGAAAAACACCCTTTGCCCTGCGGCTTCGTGAACGTCTTGCGGGCGCTGGCGCCAAGACGGCTTTCCTGTCGCGCGGATTTGGCGGCTCTCTTGAAGGGCCGGTGATTGTAAACCCAAAGACGCACACCGTCGACGACGTTGGCGATGAGGCGTTGCTATTGGCTGATCAGTCTTCGTGCATCGTTGCAAAGGACAAGGCTGCCGGCGCCCGGAAAGCCGACGAATTAGTGGTCGATGGCGAGCCCTTGGACGTCCTGATCATGGATGATGGCCACCAGAACCCAAGCGTGAAGAAAGACCTGACGTTTCTCCTGCTTCGTATCGATCAGCCGTATACAAATGACTTCGTATTCCCTGCAGGCCCGTGGCGTGAACCGCTACAGACGGCCGCAGCGCGCGCCGACTGTGTGGTTGGTGTCGCGCAGACGCAAAAACACGCCCTCGCCTGTAAACACCAGCTGCCGATTGCGATTGACCATTGCGCATGGCTCTCGCCAGAAAGATGCGGTCTTCAGGGCCGGATGGTCGCCTTTGCCGGCATCGGGAAGCCAACGCAATTCTTTGAAACTTTAGATCGACAAGGCGCAAACCTCGTCGAAACCTATGCTTTTGCTGATCACCATCCCTATACGGAGGCTGAACGCTCTCGTTTGCGGCTCGCAGCAAAGCGAGCAAATGCGGTACTCGTGACGACAGCGAAGGACGCTGTTAGATGGCCGGAGGAGGAACGCGAAGCCTTAACGGTATTCCGCATCCGTATGGAAATTAGTGACGAAGACGCCCTGCGTGATAGGGCGCTCGCCGCTATCCAACAAAAGTTGGGCTTAAAACAAAGCGCCAACCCGACGCCGCCAACATACCAGGCGGCGCCCCGTGACTAAGGCGATCAATCAGCAATCAACCTACCGGCCGAGCATTAATCACGCGCTGACCATCAGCCATCGGATAGAATACGCAGCCGTTGTGGTGATTTTTTGGTTTTTCAAACGCCTCGGGCTCGACGCCTCTTCTGCACTTGCTGGAAAATTCTGCCGCAGTGTTGGCCCACGGCTTAAAAAAATCTCATCGCGGGCGACGGAGAATATCGCAGCAAGTTTTCCGTCCTGGTCGCCGGCGGAGGTCCATGCGGTCATGTGCGACGCCTGGGAAAACCTCGGTCGAACGGCGGCTGAATACGCGCATCTCGAAGAAATATTCCGTGACGGGAGCCGGCGCATCGAGGTGATCGGGGTTGAAAATCTGGAACGCGCAGCAAGCGACGGACACCCGATAATCTTCTGCGGCATTCATATGGGGAACTGGGAGCTACAGACCTATTTCCAACAGCTATCGGATATTCGCTATAAATTTGTGTACAGACCAGTAAACAACCCGCTTATCGATAAGCTGATTTTTGATCGTCGCGATGAAATTATGCACGGGGAGCAAATCCCCAAATCGACCCGGGCGAGCCGCGGCTTAATCGAGGCGTTGCGCGAAGGCGGCGGCTTAGGGTTAATCGTCGACCAGAAACTAAACAGCGGTGTTTCCGCGCCGCTCCTCGGGCGGATGGCGAAAACCGCGGCGACACCGGCGCGCCTCGCCTTAAAATTTGACGCCGCCATGTTGCCAATTCACGTGCAGCGCCGCCGAGGGGCGTATTTCCGCCTCGTCATTGGCGCGCCATTACCGGTTAAAGATAGTGGCGATGTCGAAAAGGATGTCCACGCACTAACGTGCGAAATGAATGATGCGCTTTCAGAAATTATCAGAAATAATCCCTCAGACTGGCTCTGGTTTCACCGGCGATGGGCAAAACCGACCCGCAGCAACACGGCCGAATTCACTGCGGATACGGAATAAGCGCCAAACTAACGAATAAGCCCCCAAGCGAGCCAGAAGTATATTGGCTCACAAGGTTTAGGATGGCGCGTTTTTGTCTTCCACCAAAAGCAGCGGATCAACCAAGCGGCCCCGCCATTTGACACTCCAATGCAAATGCGGACCCGTAACGCGCCCGGTAGCGCCGACCGCGCCGATGACGTCGCCGCGCGAAACCCGTTGCCCGGGCTGCACATCGATGCGCGACATATGCAAATAGGCGGTCTCCAACCAAAGGCCATGGTCGATCAGAACGAGCCCGCCTTCGAAATACATGTCAGAGTTCGCTAAAGTTACAACGCCATCCGCCGGCGCTTTGATGGGCGTCCCGGTCGGCCGCGCAATATCGAGACCCGAATGCGGCCGTTTCGGCACACCATTCAGTATACGCTGCGACCCGAAGACACCGGAGATACGGCCGCGCACTGGCCAATCGAACCCAACGCCCCAAAGAGGCACCTGCTCGGTTGTTACACGCGCTTTCTTTTTAAGCGCGCGATCAGCAGCAATTTTCTCAAGCTGTTTTTCAGTGAAGCCCGAAACCTTTGACTGATCGATCCCGTCGATACGAGAGACAGGGAATGTCCGGTCTTCAATCGCAAGGGCCCGCCTCGCCGTGCGGCCGTCGGGCGATGTCACCGTTAGAAGTGCTGTCAATGCGCTATCGCGACCGAAGCCCACAACAAAACGCCCGTCGGGCCCGAGCATAACCCGCTCGCCGTCAAGGCGCACAGTCGAACCCGGCGCTGTCTTCCCAAAGATCAGCCCGCCTTGGGTGAAAGACCCGTCAAGCTCGAGATCGGCCGGCATGTCCGTGAAAACGCGCTGGCGCTCCTGAACCGACTGCATAGCCTCTGCGAATTGGGCTTGCCGACGCAGGCGCTCAGAAGACGGATTAACAACGCCATTGTGAACGACCGGCCGGATCGGCGACGCCGCCATATTCCGGTCCGTCGCGCTGCTTAACGCATTAATGGCTTTCGCCGTAGGATCATTTGAAACCGCATTTCGATTTAACGAGGCGACGCTCTCAGCAAGATCGGCTTTTTGCGCTTCCGCATTTGGATTGGGCCCGGTGTCGCGACTTGCGCTCGCTTGCGGCGCGCCCGCCGGGTCTGTAACGGCGACGCAAGCGGCCATCGCGAACGCCCCGAAGGCTAAAACACAGGCTGAACCATAGAAACGTCCCATGGGGCTAGCTCCTTAAGTCAAAACCGCTGACCGCGGCGATCGCGTCGACATAGGCTTCTTGTTTATCGACGTTCCAATATTTCAAATGGGTAAGCGGTATTTGCTTGCCGGTAACGGCGCAACGCACATAGTCGCCGGGATGCACAATGCGGAATTCGGCGTCGAGATACTCAACGATCGCCTCGCGGCCGCCGGAAAGGTCATCGAATGGGTTCACGCCTGCGCATTCCTGCTCGAACTTTTCATCATACTATGGCGCTGCGGGCTCGTAAGGCAAAGGGTTCACGGCGCCAAGCGCTATGGGAAGGCGGGTTTGATAAAAAAGCCATTAACCGTCGTCGAAAAACGATGGCTGTTTGGCGCGCGGCTTTT
>JBCCTV010000085.1:0-11898 GCA_039197915.1 Pseudomonadota bacterium
GCCTGTTCACCGCCCATCACACCCGTGGAGGCGTTCGGCCAGGTATAAAGAAAGTCTGGATCATAGCCCCGGCCGCACATTCCATAGTTCCCTGCGCCAAAGCTCGCGCCCAACATAAAGGTAATGCGCGGAACGCTGACATTCGTGACTGCCTGGATCATTTTTGATCCATGCTTGATCATCCCCGCCTGTTCATATTGCTTCCCGACAAGATAGCCCGTCGTGTTTTGTAAGAAAACGAGCGGCGTGTCGGATTGATCGCATAGTTGCATGAACTGCGCGGCCTTTGTCGCCCCATCCGGATCAATCGGCCCGTTATTGCCGACAATACCGCACGGAAAACCATAGACTTCTGATTGTACGCATACGGTGGACGCGCCATAGCGCGGCTTGAAATCGTTAAACTCCGAACCGTCGACGACGCGCGCAATGACTTCGCGCACGTCATAGGGTTTGCGGTAATCGGTCGGGACGATCCCAAGGATCTCATCCGGATCAAAAATAGGCTCACGGAAGGAACCCGTTCTCGCTTTTTGCGGTGGCGGTGGACATCGATCGTTCCAGCCGAGCTTCTCGATCAGTTTGCGCGCAATAAGCACGGCTTCGCCGTCATCTTCGGCGAGGAATTCCGCGAGGCCCGATACGCTCGCATGCATCTCCGCGCCGCCGAGTTCTTCGTCCGTTGCGATTTCACCCGTGGCGGCTTTGAGGAGTGGCGGACCGGCCAAGAATGCCTTGCCCCGGCCTTTTACCGCGATAACATAGTCGGACATCCCTGGCATGTAAGCGCCGCCGGCGGTAGATGATCCGTGTAGAACGGCAATCACAGGGCAGCCCTGTTTCGACAGCCGCGCGAGGTTTGCGAATATCGACCCGCCTTTGAGGAACCCTTCAACGGTATAGTTGATTAGGTCGCCGCCGGCGCTCTCGACGAGGTGGACAAAGGGCAGATTCTGCTGCATGGCGATTTCTTGGGCCCGCGTCAGGCGATACCCACCGGCGACCGTCATAGCGCCGGCCTTGATTCCGCTATCGTCTGTCACCACCGCACAGCGAACGCCCCCAATAAATCCGATCCCAGACATAATGGTCGATCCGGGGATGGATTTCGCCTCGTCCTGGGTGTCCAGCATGTACCCGGCGATATTGCCGATTTCGAGATAAGGCATGCCGGCGTCGAGCAGGCGGGCAAGGCGCTCCCGCGGCAGGAGCTGACCGCGTTTTGCGAAACGCTCCTGGCGGGTCGCGGATTTTTTTGGGGCTCGACCGTTCAGCTCCCGGAGCTTGTCCACAAGCGCGGACATCTCATCGTAATTGCTTTTGAACGAATCCGACTGGGTGCTGATGCGGGATTGAAAAACGCTCATAGTGTCTCCGCCAGCGCGTTTGGCACTTCGATAGGCGTTGCAAGGAGTATTTGGCCATATCCCTTGCCTTGCGGATCGTTTCGCAAGCTCGCAACGCCGCCGCCGCCAAGCACATCGCTAATCAGAAAGTTGATCGCATTTGCGCCCGGCATGTAAAACCGCTCTACCTTTGCCCTTGCGTCCTTGTCTCTGATAAAGTGGCTAAAACGCTCCGCCACAAGGTTTTCACTCAGCGCTTTCCAGATATAGGGCACATAATCCGCATGCCGCGCAATCACACCGATATTGGCTTTGTCGCCTTTATCGCCGGAGCGCGCCCAAGCAAGTTTGATTAGGGGCACTGTGACCGTGTTGTCGCCAAGGGCTGGCTCCTCTGGCGGGGCGGGACGTTCCGGCTCGCCTGATTTGTGACCGCCGCTGGTGGTTTCGAAATGCGATTTCGTTCCCTCCACGTCGATCGAAATCTCGACCTCATCTTTTGGTGTGAGATAGGAAAAAAGCGCGAGGACCGGCGACGGTTTTGGTCTGGCGCCGGCGAAGTTTGAGAGGCCCGGCGGTGTCGCGAGCCCAAGTCCTGCAAGTTCTTTGAGTAATAAGCCCGCGCCCATCATGTCTGGATGTTTGGCGGCGATTTTTAAGACCACTTCGCTAGGCGTTTCCGCGGTCGGAATTGCCGCGGCGGCGCCAAGCTGTGACCCAGCCCCGATGACTTCGACGCTCGTTTCTGTGAAGTCGCCAGCATTGAATGACCGGAAAATTCGTCGCGTTCGATCGAAAGCGGCGTCGGCGAGGGCGTTTGCCTTTTTCTCAGCATCAAAACCATAAATGGTCATTGTTGTTCCAACCCGAAACCCGTCTTGGTAGGTCATGCAGGTTTTGTAGGTTTCGGGCGCTGGTCGCCCGCGCGCGGGCGAAACGCGCACTCGGTCGGGCGCGATTTGTGAAACTTCGACATGCGCAAAATCACAAACAACGTCTGGTAACATGTAGGATTGGGGGTCGCCGATCTCGTAGAGCATCTGCTCGGAGACGCTACCGACATTAACAACGCCGCCGGCGCCTTCGGGTTTTGTCACCTCAAAAGATCCGTCAGCAGATATTTGCGCGATCGGATAGCCAATATTTGAAAGATCGCCGGCGTCTTCCCAGTCGGTAAAATTACCGCCCGTCGCCTGGGGGCCGCATTCCAGGATGTGCCCTGCAAGAGACCCGCTCGCAAGTTTGTCCCAATCGTCCGGCTCCCATCCAAATGCATGAATGCAAGCGCCGAGCGTTACCGCGCTATCGACACAGCGGCCGGTAATCACAATATCGGCGCCGGATTTGAGCGCCTCTGCGATCGGGAAAGCGCCAAGGTAGGCGTTAACGCTGGCAATTGATTGGGGCTCCGGGCAGGCGGCGCCAGAGACCATTTCCGTTGGCCCCGTCGCCGCAATCTCTCCTTTGCGGGCGGTGAGATCGTCGCCTTCAATCACAGCAACCTTCAGCGATAGGCCGAGCTCTTGAACGACGGCGCGGGCCGCAGCCGCGCAAGCGGCAGGGTTTACCCCGCCAGCGTTTGCGATGACTTTCACTTTGTTTTCGGCAATCGAGCGCGCGTGCGGCTTCAAAACGGCGTTGATGAAGTCCGTGGCGTAGCCGCCGTTCGGGTCCTTCGCCTTGGCGCGCGCCATAATCGACATGGTAATCTCGGCGAGATAGTCAAAAACCAGATAATCGAGACCGCCGCTCGCAAGGAGTTGCGGCGTCGCCATTGCGCTATCGCCCCAATAGCCGCTCGCGCCGCCTATTTTGATTGATGTCGCCATGATATCCGCCTTCAATATGAGCGTTTGAAACTGCCGAGTGCAGTCTCGCCGGATCAAACACAAACAGGGAATCAGCGGCAAGTCTTGACCGCACCCCCATAGCGGCTTTTGCAGAGCGACCAGTCGATGCTGTTAAACCTATTCCGAGCTCTCGATCATGCGGCGACGCCGGCATGATCGATTTTTCGGGAAAATCCGTCGTCATCACGGGCGGCGCCCGTGGCATCGGTTACGCCTGCGCTGAGGCGTTTTCCGGCGCTGGCGCTTCCGTGGTAATCGCTGATCTCTCTGGCGCAGGATCAGCTGCCGAAAAAATTGGCGGTCTTGGCGTTGATTGCGATATCGCCGACGGCAGCGCCTGCGCTGCGCTAATAAACACTGTCGTTGAGGCCCATGGCCGAATTGACGTCCTCGTCAATAACGCAGCCGTCATCGCTAAGGGGTCGATTTTGGACCTGGACCCCAGCGAATTTGACCGGGTGCTCGGCGTAAATCTGCGCGCTTATTTTGTGTTGACCCAACTTGCCGCAAGAAAAATGAAAGCTGACGGCGGCGGAGCGATCATCAATATGTCGTCGCTCAACGCAGTCATGGCGATCCCTGATCAGCTCGCCTACAACGTTGCAAAGGGCGGGCTTCAGCAATTGACGCGATCGGCGGCGCTGGCGCTCGCACCGCACAATATTCGTGTCAACGCAATCGGGCCCGGGTCAATCATGACTGAGATCCTGAAATCGGTCATGGATGACGAGGAAACCCGAACGCGCATTTTATCGCGTACGCCAATGGGGCGGTTTGGCGACCCTGAAGAGGTCGCATCGATCGCGCTTTTTCTGGCGAGCGATATGGCCTCCTACATGACGGGAGAGACTGTCTTTGCTGACGGTGGGCGCTCGGCCCTCAATTACACCGTGCCCGTTGGCCCGATTGGAAATCACGGAACGCCTGGAGATCGCGGCCCGGATGGAGATCACGGGACGGATGGCTAAGGCGCGCCTGGCGGTCGACATTGGCGGTACGTTTACGGACGTCGCTCTTCAGCACAACGACGCACTATTTACGCTCAAGACACCCACCACACCGGAAGCGCCGGCCGACGGCGTGATGATGGGAATGCGCGAAACGCTTGACCGCGCCGGGCTTTCCGCAAGCGACATTGGGGTCATCATTCACGGCACAACACTCGCAACGAATGCGCTCATTGAACGGCGGGGCGCTGTTACTGCGTTGCTAACGACGGAGGGGCACCGCGACTCCCTCGAGATGGCCTATGAAAATCGCTTTGAACAATATGACCTCAACCTTGATCGGCCAAAGCCACTAGTCCCCCGGTGGCTACGCCTGCCAATCCGTGAGCGAATTAATTGGCATGGCGACGTGCTTACGCCTTTAGAAGAGGCAAGCATTAAAGAGGCTTTGAAAGTCATCGATGGGGAGGGCGTTGAAAGTGTAGCGATTGGGTTCCTGCATGCTTACGCCAATCCGTCACACGAGGAACGAACGGCTGACATAATCCGCGCCCATCGGCCTGACCTCGCAATCACGCTTGCGAGCGCCTGTGCGCCTGTACTCCGCGAATATGAACGCCAGTCGACCGCCGTCGCTAATGCCTATGTGCAACCGCTTATCGCGAAATATCTGCAGTCTCTTTCAGCGCAGATCAGAAACGCTGGGGCGACGTGCCCCTTTTTGCTGATGACGTCGGGCGGCGGCTTAACAACCGTTGAGGACGCATCGAGATTTCCGATCCGACTCGTCGAGTCGGGTCCTGCCGGGGGCGCTATTCTTGCCGCAGCCATCGCCAGAGACGTGGGCGATGCGTCCATTCTGTCGTTTGACATGGGAGGGACGACCGCAAAACTCTGCATGATTGATGGTGGCGAGCCAACGGTTGCGCAAAACTTCGAAGTTGATCGTCAGTATAAGTTTAAAAAAGGCTCAGGCTTGCCAGTCCTCATACCGGTAATTGATATGGTGGAGATTGGCGCGGGCGGCGGGTCAATTGCACGAGTGGACGCGCTCAACAGGATAACGGTCGGCCCAGAAAGCGCTGGCGCTGACCCAGGGCCTGCTGGATACGGACATGGTGGGCGCGATGCGACGGTAACTGACGCTGACGCAGTGTCTGGTAAAATCAGCGCTAAGCGATTTGGCGATGGTTCCGTTCAGTTCGACCTATCGGCCTCCCAGGCGGCGGTGGTTGAGAACGTCGCGAAGCCTTTGTCGCTAAACTCTAAAGACGCCGCCTATGCGATCACCGAAGTTGTCGATGAAGCGATGGCCGCTGCCGCGCGCGCCCATGCGCTTGAGCAAGGGCGCGACCCGTCGGCTCGGGTGATGGTCGCCTTTGGCGGGGCGGCCCCGCTTCATGCAGCGCGCCTTTCGCAAAAGCTCGGCATAAAGAATGTTATTGTTCCGGCAAATGCTGGTGTCGGTTCCGCGATCGGGTTCCTCATCGCGCCGGCGGCAACGCATATTGCCCGCTCGGCGCCAACGCTCTTGTCTGAATTTGATCCTCAAGCCACAATCGCGATGCTAAATGAAATGTTTGCCGAAGCTGAGGCCATCGTGAGTGGGGCGGCAAAAGATCAGGGGTTTTCGCGGCGCATCGAAGCGCAGATGCGCTTTAAAGGTCAGGGTTCAGAGGTTTCCGTACCGATTGCGGAAAATGCCGTCAAAGACGTTGAAGCCCTATCGGAAGCGTTCTTACAAAAGTACAAAGCGCTCTATGGCCGCGCGCCAGAGCAGCAACAAATTGAAATTGTCACATGGACGGTGTCGGTTTCAGGTCCCGAGTCGCCTCTGCCCCGTGGGGCGGTCGCCGGGATGGCGCTTGGCGCCGCAAGTAACACTATCGAAAGTCGCGTCGCCATTAATCCGTCCACTGGCGACGAGATTGAATTTTCCGTCATTGAGCGATCAAGGTTATCGCTGGGATCGACAATAGAAGGGCCAGCATTTATCGCGGAAGCACAAACGACCACCGTTGTCCCGCCCTCCGCGACCGCTGAGATCATTGACGGTGGCGCCATTCTCTTGACGCTTGGGAGCGCACAGTGAGCGTCGGCCGCGACCAAAAAATTGATCCGTTAAAGCTAACGCTGTTCTGGAATCGCTTAATCGCGATTGTCGAGGAACAGGCGCAAACCCTCATCCGGACGGCCTTTTCTTCAACCGTGCGTGAGGCGGGCGACTTATCAGCTGGCGTCTTTACGACCAGTGGGGAGATGGTCGCGCAAGCGGTAACCGGGACGCCTGGGCACGTAAACGCCATGGCGGCGTCCGTGCGCGCGTTTCTATCAACATATCCGATCCGCACACTGTGTGATGGAGATGTTCTTGTTACGAATGATCCGTGGCTTGGAACCGGCCACTTAAACGATTTCACCGTCGTGACGCCAATCTTTCGCCGGGGCGAACCACGCGAACCGATCGCCTTATTTGCAGCGACGTCGCATATCGCCGACGTCGGCGGTCTTGGCTTCGGGCCCGACGGGCGAGACGTTTTTGAGGAAGGCCTTCAAGTTCCGATCTCGAAGCTTTTCAGTGCAGGGGAGGCGAACCAAACCCTAATTTCTTTGTTGCGTGCGAATGTTCGCGACCCGGGAGCAGCCGAGGGCGATTTGCAGTCGCTCGCGACATGCAATGCTGTTGGCGGCGCTCAATTATTAGCCGCCATGGATGACCTCGGGTTCAGTAGTCTTGATTATCCGGCAGCGGAAATTATCGCGAACGCTGAAACGGCGATGCGGGCTGCTATCGATGAGGCTCCAGCTGGCGTTTTTGAGAATTCCATGCGCATCGATGGTTATAACGAACCGATTGATTTGCGGTGTACAGTGACGATTGGAAACGGTGCGATCACGCTCGACTTCGCAGGTTCGTCAGCCGTTTCGTCGCGCGGTGTAAATGTTCCGCTGACCTATACGCAGGCTTACGCGTCGTTCGGCGTTCGGTGCCTCATTGGCGGCGATATTCCAAACAACGCTGGATCCTTGGCGCCCGTTCGGGTGTTGGCGCCAGCCGGGTCTATATTGAACGCTGAACGGCCAGCGCCGGTTTCCGCGCGACACGTCGTCGGGCAAATGCTGCCAGACGTTGTCTTGGGAGCTTTGGCGAAAGCGCTCCCGGAGAAAGCGCCCGCCGAGGGCGCCTCGTGTCTCTATTTGCCTGTCTTGCGCAGCCTGCCGGAAGACCCAACCGCGTTTGTTCTCAACCCGTTTTATACTGGGGGCGCCGGCGCCCGACCCACGAAAGACGGTCTGTCATGCACTGCGTTTCCTTCGGGCGTTAAAAACACGCCCGTCGAGATCAACGAGATAAACGCGCCGATCATCATGAGGCGTAAGGAGTTTCGACCAGGGTCAGGCGGTAAGGGCCGCTTTATCGGCGGCCACGGACAAACGCTTGAATTTGCCCACGCGGAAGGCCGCGACATGGTCGCGTCAAACATGTTTGACCGCATCGTCTATCCAGCCCGTGGGCGCGAAGGCGGCGGCTCCGGCGCGCCGGGTGGCGTCTCGCTTTCATCGGGTGAACGGTTGCCGGGAATGGGACGCACGGTCATCCCAGGCGGGGAAAGCCTCATCATTAAAACGCCGGGCGGCGGCGGTTTCGGCGACCCAGACACTCGAAGTAACGTTGCAATTGCTGAAGATAAACGAAAATCGCTCCGAAAAAGCGATTCATAAACGGATTGACTTTTATCGACCCCGATTGCTCGGATTAAAAGCAGGAATGGTGAATTTCACAGCGTACACAGAGTTAATGCTGTTGCGCACAATGTTAATTTAGTTTGCGCCCGCATCAAAAAGACGATTTACTCATTTAATCGCAGCCTTCGGGATATTCGGTGTCTGAGCCTTCGTCGCCCAGTAAAAACGATCGGCGCTTATTTGTGCCAAAGCCGGAATTTCGGCCCGGCGACACGCCGGACTTCAGCGGCGCCACAATTCCAAAAGCTGGCGTCGCACCGCGCCCGCCCGTGGATGCGGCAGCGGAAGACATGCACCCGCTTGCTTATTCCATCATTCGCGTTTTGCGACGCGATGGTGAGGCTGTCGGTCCGTGGAATCCGAACCTTTCGGTTGATGAATTGGTCGACGCCCTGCGGATTATGATGAGGGTCCGCGCTTTTGACGCCCGCATGTTAATCGCCCAGCGCCAGGGGAAAACGAGCTTTTATGTGGCGTGCCTCGGTGAGGAAGCCGTGGCCGTTGGCTTCCAGAAAGCGCTGCGCAAAGGCGACATGAACTTTCCGACCTATCGACAGCAGGGCCTTTTGATCGCGGCCGGCTACCCGATCGTCGATATGATGAACCAGGTCTATTCGAATGAGGCGGATCCCCTGCGCGGCCGGCAGCTACCCGTTCTTTATTCCGCACGGGAATATGGCTTTTTTACCGTGTCCGGAAATTTAGCGACGCAATATGTCCAGGCGGTTGGTTGGGCGATGGCGAACGCAATTAAAGGCGGCGACAATATCGCTGTTGGCTGGATTGGGGATGGGTCAACGGCTGAAAGCGATTTTCATTCGGCGCTCGTTTTCGCCTCGACCTATCGGCCGCCTGTTGTTTTGAACATCGTCAATAACCAATGGGCGATCTCCACCTATCAAGGGATTGCGCGCGGCCGCGCAGCGACCTTCGCGGCCCGGGGTCTCGGTTTTGGTATGCCCAGTTTAAGGGTCGACGGAAATGATTACTTAGCGGTTCTCGCTGTTGCGTCGTGGGCGGTTGAACGGGCCCGGCTAGGTCTCGGTCCGACGCTCATCGAACACGTCACCTATCGGGCCGGCGCCCATTCAACCTCAGATGACCCGTCCGCTTACAGACCGAAAGCAGAAAGTGACGCGTGGCCGCTTGGGGATCCAATTGAACGGTTGAAAAACCATTTGATCGTCAATGGCCATTGGTCTGATGAGCGCCATGCGCAGGCTCAGGCAGAAATTGACGCCGACATTCTCGCCCACCAAAAAGCCGCCGAGAAAAACGGTACGCTGCGCGACGGCCATTCGCCGCCTATCGAAGAGATGTTTGAGGACGTATTCGCGGAAACCCCGCCACATTTAATCCGTCAGCGTCGGGAAGCGACGGCCGGCTAATGGCGCGGATGACCATGATAGAGGCGATACGCGATGCTCTTGATGTCGCCATGGCGCGTGACGAGAGCGTGATCGTTTTTGGCGAGGACGTTGGATATTTCGGCGGGGTTTTTCGTTGCACCCAAGGGCTTCAGGAAAAGTACGGCGATAATCGCTGCTTCGACACGCCCATCAACGAAAGCGGTATTATCGGCTCTGCGATCGGCATGGCGGCGAATGGCTTGCGCCCTTGCGTCGAAATTCAGTTTGCAGATTATATGTTTCCGGGATACGATCAGCTGACACAAGAGGCCGCCCGCATACGTTATCGCTCAAACACGGACTTCACCGTTCCGATGGTGGTCCGTATGCCAACGGGGGGCGGCATATTTGGCGGGCAAACCCATTCCCAAAGCCCTGAAGCTCTTTTTGCCCATGTTTGTGGGTTGAAGACAGTCATTCCCTCTAACCCGCAGGATGCGAAGGCGCTCTTGATCGCAGCGATTGAAGACGATGATCCCGTGATGTTTCTGGAACCGAAGAGGCTCTACAATGGCCCATTTGATGGACGCCATGATGCGCCGATTGCGCCTTGGTCGTCTCATCCGCTCGGCGACGTTGAGGAAGGCTATGTAAATGCGCCACTGGGGAAAGCAGCAATCCGGCGGGAGGGTGAAGCGATAACCGTCCTTGCCTATGGCGCTATGGTGCATGTTTCACAAACGGCGGCAAGCATGGCGGATATCGACGCGGAGATAATAGATCTACGGAGCATAATTCCCTTAGATATTGATGCGATTGAGGCGTCGGTGAAAAAAACGGGGCGGTGTTTGATCGTGCACGAGGCGACGCGCACATGCGGCTTTGGCGCGGAGCTTTCAGCCCTCGTACAGGAAACATGTTTCTACTCACTTGAGGCCCCAATCATGCGTATTACGGGTTGGGATACGCCTTATCCGCACGCCCAGGAATGGGCCTATTTTCCGGGTCCGGACCGTGTTGCAAAGGCGATGCGGAAGGCGTTAGGCGGCGATGATGCCTGAGCATACGATCAATCTTCCTGATATCGGCGAGGGCGTTGCCGAGGCGGAGCTCGTTGAATGGTGCGTCGATATTGGCCGGAATGTGCTTGAGGATGAAGTTCTCGGGCATGTTATGACCGACAAAGCAACGGTTGAAATTCCGTCTCCGGTGGAAGGCAAGGTCGTCTGGCTCGGCGCTGATGTGGGCGATTTAATCGCGGTTGGGTCGCCCCTTGTTCGTCTTGAAACGGATCAGTCCGCGCAGAGTTTGGACACGATTAGGTCCAATGGTGATATCACTGGCGCAGCCGATGAGACTCCTGGCGACCGGGCGCAAGCTCTGTTTCAGGACAGCGAAGACGGTGTTTCCGGTGATGCGTATCTTTCGCGAGCAGATGAGGCAGCGACATCCGCCAACCGGCGTGATAAATCCGTAGGCACCAGTAAAACGCTGGCGGCGCCGGTTGTGCGCGCGCGTGCAAGAGATCTGGGGATTGATTTGGCGTCGATTTCTGGCTCAGGCCCGGACGGGCGCGTGCTTCATACCGATCTCGACCGCATTCTCTCCGTTCGAGGCAACAAACATCAAACGGGCGATCAGTCTAAAACCGTTTCGGTGGAAACGCCGATTGCGGAAATACGGCCAATTGTCGGGCTACGTCGCAAAATCGCTGGCCGGATGGCGCAAGCCAACGCGCGCGTCGCGCACATAACATATGTTGAGGAGATTGACGTTACAGCGATGGAAGAAGCGCGCGCCGCTCTATCTGCCGAAACCGGCGAGCGGATAACGCCGGTTGCTTTTATCGGGAAGGCAGTTGCCCTGGCGACAAAAGACCACCCATCGTTTAATGCGCATTTTGACGATGAAACAGAAAAGCTCTCAATTTTTGATCGTGTTGATCTTGGTCTTGCAACGCAAACGGACAATGGCTTGGTTGTTCCCGTGATACGTGGTTTTGAAGAGCTCTCCTTATCTGAAGCCGCAACAAAAATCGCGGGTCAATCCGAAGCGGCGCGGGAAGGGCGGCTCGACCGTAGCGACATGGTCGGGTCAACAATAACGCTCACATCGCTCGGCGCCCTTGGCGGTATTATTACGACACCAATTATAAATCTGCCGGAAGTCGCCATCATAGGCGTCAACAAGATTCAAGTCCGCCCCCAATGGGACGGAGCGACGTTTGCGCCGCGTAAAATGATGAACCTATCGGGTAGTTTCGACCACCGTATCATTGACGGATATGACGCTGCGGTCTTTGTACAGAGAATAAAATCGCTACTTGAAGCGCCAATATTGCTGGCTTGATTTTGCGGCTGTGTGCCTGTGCGATTTTAAGGCTCTAGCGCCTAGCGCTCAACCTTTACGCCCTTCCAGAAAGCGACGTGGTCTTTGATTTGGGCCGCTTTTTCTTTTGGCGACGGATAGTACCAGGCGGCGTCTCGGTTTTCTTGGCCGTCAACGGTGATCGTGTAATAGGCGGCGTCGCCTTTCCAAGGGCAATGTGTGGAGTGCGAGGATTCCGTGAGATATGATCGGTTTACGGAGCTTGGCGGGAAATAAATATTATTCTCTACAACCTCGAAGGTGTCGCTTTCGGCAAGCACCGCGCCATTCC
>JBCCTV010000086.1:0-11874 GCA_039197915.1 Pseudomonadota bacterium
CGGGCCGCCCCCCTCAACGAGATTTATGCGCGGCGTTGAAAACGCAAAAACCGCCGTTGCCGCGCCAGCCGCAGCCATCATAACAACCCCGGCGTTGTCGCCAAACGCCCCAAGCGCTCCGCCGCCAATCAGGGTCGCCGCCAAAAAAGCCGCAGAACCGAGCGCCCGCGTTTGGCCGAAGTGCAAAGCACCGGCGCGCTGTGCGCGTAGCAGCGCCGCATCCGACAATGGAACAAGCATACCGAAGGACCAAAAGACCAAGGCGCCGGCCACAAAGACAAATATCTTTGGCGGCGAAAACGCGAGGGCGATCGCGGCCGTCGCAAAAATCAGCGATGCGACCCGAAGCCCCGACCGTTGATCCGCTTGCCGATCAACCCAGAAAGCAAATGGCGGTCCTAAGGCCAAGCGCAACGCTAACGAGATGCCGGTAAGCCATCCGATTTCCGGCGCCGAAAATCCACGCGTCGCTAACCAGCCTGAGAAATACGGCAGCTGAACGCCGAGCAACACATACATGCTGGCGCACACGCCGGCTAAAGCGATGCCGTTGCGGTTCATGGAGCCCTAAACATGGGTGGCGGCGACTAACCGATTTTGACATCTCCGAGGGTCGCTGGCCACTCCACGCCAGGGACATTCCTCGGGTCGGCCTCTGGCTCGCCAATCTCGTAGCGCACCGGTAATAGGCCCGACCAGACCGGCCAGTCATAGTCTTCCTCGTCGTCGGCCACGCCGGTATCGCGAATTTTCGCCGATGCTTCTTCAATCGGCAGGCGGAGAATACCGGTTGCTTTCAATTCCTTGTCTGTCATGGGCCGAAGCGTCTGCCAGCGGTTTGGATATAGTCCATCCACAAAACGCTCAAGCTGGATCGTCTTTTCCTTCTCGTCCTCAAGCAAATGCGCTTCGCCGAAGATCATGACAGCACGGTAGTTTGCAGAGTGATGAAAGGCAGACCGCGCCAGAACAAGCGCGTCAAGGAGGGTCACGGTCAGGCAGACCTGTGCTGCATTTGAGGATCGCAATGCGCGGCTCGCACTAGAAGCATGCCAGTAGACATGGTCACCGTCGCGCCATTGGAGCGTCGGCGTGACTGCCGGGGCGCCGTCCAACAGGTAGCCCAAATGGCAGAGCGGGCAAGCGTCTAAAATCTCGTAGATTGTTTGGCGGTCAAAGTGGCCGCGTTTATGGTTGCGCCGCAGGCGTGTGCGTTCAGTTTGCGGAAGGTGATCTGGGGTCACGGGCGACCCCGACGGCTCTTTTGGATCTGACATAAAAAGCTCCCCAGCAGACATCCGTGCGCCCACTAAATACTCGTCTGATTATGATGAGCCGCTTAGCGTTCTCGGGCCGCATCGCCAAGGGGGGCGACGCTCACTTTTTATGGCTAATTTTATCCGGCGACGAAAAAGCGAGAGATACGCTCTTCAGAGGCGACCGAACCCTCTGTATCAGGAGCGCGCATGGCGCGTTCCGCCAGCATGTCGGCGGCGGCGCCGAAATCAACGATGGCGCCGCGGAACACCGTTTTTAGAGACCGAGAGACACGGTCGATGGCGGTGCGGCTTTCACAGACCTTATCCGCCGACGCCAGATAAATCTCCCGGGAAGATCGAAGCTTGCCAATTGCTGTTTCAATCTTCGCCACGTCCCCCATCACCGGACGGGTCGCAAAGGCGAGAACTTCAGCGGCGGAGGCTAGTGCGCTTGCTGCCGCGAGCTGGCGGCGCGCATCACGAAGCAAGGCGGCTTCCGGCTCCGCTTCGGTTCGCAGGAGAGCCACATAGGCGTCAATTGCATCACGTTTGGTAAAAACATCTTCCTTGTCGCCGGTAACACCGATAAGGCGTGCTCCCATGGACACGGATCGATACTCAGGCCAGCGATATGCGCTTACGCTGCTCGCCGCATCGGCAAGCGCCAAACGCGCGGGCGCTACCGTTTCGGAAGGGGAGGTTTTATCGGAGGTCATAACGACCGTCGAACAGGCCGTTGTTAGCGTGGTTAACGCCGAAACGAGCATAGCGGCGAGCGCTCTAGGGAAGTGCTTGGACATTGAGACATTGTACACGCAACCGAACTCCACACAGTACGTAGACCGCCAGCGATGCCCGACGCTTGGCCATTGACTTGACTGCTCACACGGGTAATGCGCCCTTCATTACCCATTTGTTGTTAAAGAATAACATACTCTTATTAAAAAAGTCACCGCAAATATGACAGATCGCCAACGTTTGTATCCGCCGATAGAGCCTTATGAGACCGGGCGGATGCCTACCGACAGCGTTCATGACATTTACTATGAGGTATCAGGTTCGCCCCGCGGCACGCCTGTGGTGGTCTGTCACGGCGGTCCCGGCGGCGGGACGACGCCCTCAATGCGCCGGTATTTTGACCCGACCGCCTACCGGGTGATCCTGTTTGACCAACGCGGCTGCGGGAAATCCACGCCCTACGCATCCTTAGAAGAGAACACCACTTGGACCTTGATTGAGGATATGGAGCGGCTTCGGAATAGGCTTGGAATTGAACGCTGGTCTGTTTTTGGCGGCTCCTGGGGATCGACGCTCGCTCTCGCCTACGCGATCACGCATCCAGACCGGGTTTCCGCCCTCATCCTGCGCGGAATCTTTACCCTGCGCCGCGCTGAACTGCATTGGTTTTATCAAGAGGGCGCAAGCTGGGTTTACCCGGACGCCTGGGAGAATTTCCTTGCTCCAATTCCAGAGGATGAACGAGGCGACCTTATAAACGCCTATTACCGCCGCCTGACGAGCGACGACGCCGATGTCAGGTTGCAAGCCGCACGCGCGTGGAGCGTTTGGGAAGGCGGGACGGTTTCGCTTTTTCCATCGAATGAACGCATCGCGTCTTTTTCAAGCGATCGCTTCGCTGAGGCCTTTGCGCGGATCGAGTGCCACTACTTCGTGAACGGCGGCTTCTTCGACAAAGACGATTGGATCCTCCGAAACGCCGCTTCATTGAAGAATATTCCGTGCGAGATTGTTCAAGGGCGATATGACGTTGTCACTCCGATGAAGACTGCATGGGAGCTTCACCAAGCCATGCCCGACGCGCGCTTCACCGTGATTGACGACGCTGGCCACGCGGCGAGTGAACCCGGGGTCGTTGACGCTTTGATCAAAGCGACGAAACGCTTCGCGCGCGCTTAACCGGGCGCCAAACAATCGATCGCTACTGCGAGGCTGACAGTTGATTGACGTCAGCGTTAGAGGCCCGTCGATCAAACGCGACCGCCGCTTTCTTTAGCCTTGAAAGCAATGGCTAAAAAATTCTGCAAACAGACAAACAGCCTGTCTTACGACAAAAAGAATGGCGCAATAATGGCGCTGTAGACGATCACGGCGCCAATCCCAATCGGACAGACATAGCGAACGAGGAAACGCCAGCGATTAAACCACCGGTCTGACTGGAACCCGATCGCCTCGCGCGCGGTCGAGGTTGAGACAACCCAGCCGGCGAATATCGCCGCGATAAATCCGGATACCGGCAAAATGATATTGGTCAGCTCGTTTAAGAAATCGAGCAGGACCATGGGCGCGCCGTTCGATAGAAATAATGGAAACTCCCCACCCGGATAAAAGGTGTTCCAGAAGAGGTCGCGCGTCGCCCCACCGTCACCGCCGCCAGCTGGAACCTGGGAAAGCGCATTAGCGATGCCGATCACGAACGCCGCTGTTCCAAGCGCCATCGCAGAGGCGACGCGGTGGTTGCCGCTGCTTTGCTCATCCACCCATTTGGTTGATGTCTCGAGGAGTGCGATTGATGACGTCAGGGCGGCGAAGAACCCTAGGCAGAAAAAGATCAGTCCAAAGACCGCGCCAAACGGCATGGTCTGAAACGCCAGTGGTAAAGTTAAAAACATCAGCGCTGGCCCGCCGGCAGGGTCGAGGCCCGCAGCGAACACGATCGGAAAAATTGCAAGCCCCGCGATAATGCCAACGCTTGTGTCGGCAATGGCGATGACCCGCGCAGAGCCCGGAACATCGGTATCCTTCGCCATATAGGCGCCGTAGGTCGACATAAGCGCGGAGCCTAAGCCGATTGAGAAAAACGCTTGGCCAAGGGCCGCGTTGATGACGCTGCCGTCGGCGATGCCGGTAAAGAGGTCAGAGAGGCGGATCCCAAAGAGGAAATTTGCTGCGCGCCCGAAGTCACCCTGCAAAAGGGAGAAAACCAGAAGGACGATCAACATAACGAAGAACGCAGGCATCAAGACCTTTACGGTTCCCTCAATGCCTTTTTTTACGCCGCGGGCGACGATTGACACGGTGACAATCATAAAGACGGCATGATAAGCAATCATCCGCATAGGATCATTTAGGAGAGCCACAAATCGCGCGGTTACTTCTTCGCTGGTTTCACCTGCAAAGGCGCCGGCGAGGAAAGCGGACGGCCCGTTTGCAATCACCTGCGAAATTAAATTCCCGAACAGCGCGACCACATAGGCGATCACCCATCCGGCGATGACGGAATAAAAAGTAAGAATAATAAACGCGCCCAACATCCCGATCCAGGATTGCAAAGACCACCAGATCGACTGGCCTTCCGCCCGGGCGATGACGACCACACTCCCCACTGCTGATTTCCGCCCGCGCCGTCCGACAAAGAGTTCGGTCACGAGAACCGGCAGGCCTATGAGCGCGACGCAGACGATATAGAGAAGCACAAACGCGCCGCCGCCATTTTGCCCGGCCTCAAATGGAAAACGCCAAAGGTTGCCTAAACCTACCGATGAGCCGATTGCGGCCAGCATGAACGCCGCGCGATTAGACCATGTCTCCCCGCCGGATTCCGACGTGGTTGCCGTAGCTTGCACCATGTTACGTGTGCACCCCTGTTTATTTTGTTGCTTAACGCGCCCAGATTGCGCGAGACCTTATCAAAATCTTTACCGATGTTGGAAAAAGATGTCGACGCTGCGGATGAGCGCGGCGTCCAAGCCGTTGCGAGCGCGCGGTTACGGATAGAGGAAATTCTGGGCGATTTTGATGATCGAAACCGAACAATTAGACGGGATCATCGCTGCGGCGGGTGTCGACGGCGCTTCTGAAATCATGGCGGCGTTCTGGCGCTCGACCGACGACTTGTTGCTTGAGCTGCGCAACGCTGTTGAAGCTGGCGATTTCGCAGGCGTCGGCGCGGCGGCCCACGCGCTGAAAGGGTCCGCGTCCAACGTCGGCGCAGCGCTCCTTGCAGATAACGCCCGCGACATTGAGGACCATGCGCGCAATTCGGACAAGCCCGCGGTCGCCTCGGCGTTGACCGCGCTTGAAGGCGCTCTCGCCAGCACACAGACGGCCTTCTCAACATATTTCGCAAAGGCGTCCTGACGCCCCTGCCCCTCGCCGCCCTTATTTGAATTAGATATAGTCTCCCGACGATTACACGGCCCGTCAGCGCCTGATGTAATGTGCGTGGTTAGCGCATTGTGCCCAGGTGGTCATGGTCGCGCACGAGATGGGCGCTCATAACGAGACCAAAGCCCGCCATTATCGTCATCATCACCGTCCCGCCGTAGGAGACGAGCGGCAGCGGCACGCCGACGACGGGCGCAAGCCCCATGACCATGCCCGTATTGATCAACACATAGAGCGTGAACGTCACGACGACGCCCATCGCCACCAGGCGCGCGAAATGGATCTTTGAGCGGAGCGCAATACCGATCCCGAAAAAAATTATGGTCAGATAAATCACCAGCAATCCGACCGCGCCGACAAAGCCAAATTCCTCACCGAAGATCGTAAAAATAAAGTCCGTATGCATCTCAGGGAGAAATTTGAGTTGGCTTTGTGTGCCTTCCATGTAGCCTTTGCCGCCAAGCCCGCCGGAGCCTAAGGCTATCTTTGATTGGGTCAGGTGATAGCCTTTCCCAAGCGGATCCCGGTCAGGATCAACGAACGTCATGATCCGCTCAAGCTGGTAAGGTTTAAGGTAGTCGAAATAATAGGCGGCGTAGCCGCCGACGCCCGCGAGACCAACCCCTAAAATTCCAATTCGCCAGCTAAGGCCTGCGAGAAACATGATCGCGACGCCCGTAGCGCCCAATAATAACGCCGTACCGAGATCAGGCTGAATGAATACAAGACCCACAGGCGCTGCAATCATCAGCAAGGGCGGGATCAAAAACGCAACATGCGAAACCTGTTCCGCACGCAGAGAATGGTAGTAGCGGGCCAGTCCCATCACGAGCGCAATCTTCATCGCTTCTGAGGGCTGAAACTGAAATCCGCCAAGTTCTATCCATCGTTGCGCGCCCATATTGACGGCACCGATGAAAGGGACAGCAGCAAGTGACGCAAGCGCCAAGAAATAAGCGGGGTATGCAAGAGCCATCCAAAACCGAAGGCTGATCAACGCCATGATGACTAAGAGAACCAACCCGGCCGCAAACCGAATGGCGTGCCGTATCGCCCAAGGTTGCCATGACCCTTCGGCCACTGAGTAAAGCGTGGCGACGCCGGCAATGGCGAGCAATCCGAGCATCACGACCAGGGGCCAGTGAAAGCGCGCAAGCTTATCGCGCACCCCGCCCCGTTTGATGTTCTGAAGGACGATGCTGCTCATTTAACCGGACCGGCCCGTGGTAATACGAGGCGCACTGACTTCCCTAGCGATCACCCGCGGGTCAAGAGCAGGTTTGTTCGCAGGATCAACTTTGAAGACCTCGCGCATGATATCGCGCGCCTTCGGCCCGGCGATGCGCGAGCCGCCGATACCGTGCTCAACGACAACCGCACAGGCGTAACGCGGATTTTCGTAAGGTGCAAAGCAGGTGAAAAGCGCGTGGTCGCGCCGTTTCCATGGCAACTGCTCGGGCTTTGTGAGACCGCGCGCGCGTTCGGCGGCGGTGATGCGGTAGACTTGGCTCGTCCCAGTTTTCCCGGCGAGCCGCCATTCCGGTTTTTCGAGGCGGGAGCGGTAGGCTGTGCCCCCATATTCATTCGTCACGGCGTCCATGCCTGCGCGAACGACATCAAAGTAAGAGGGGTTGATGTCAATCGGCGCGGGCGTCGGCTCCGGGATTGGCAGGTCGCCGCGAAACCGGACAATACGCGGCTTAACCTGGCGGCCGGTTGCAACGCGCGCCGCCATCACCGCGAGTTGCAACGGGGTTGAGGTGGTGGCGCCCTGGCCGATGATCACTGAAAGCGTTTCGCCCGGAAACCAAATCTGGTTTGCGGGATCGCCTGCATAATAGCGCTTCTTCCAGTCCCTATCCGGAACAACGCCGCCTTTTTGGCCGGGAATGCCGAGCTCATGGGTTTCGCCGAGACCAAGTTTGCGCGCAACCTCCGCCAACAGATCAATGTCCATCGTCTTCGCGACATCGTAAAAATAGACGTCGCAAGACTTTTTCAGGGCGTCTTTCATGTCCACGGGGCCATGTCCGCCCCGCTTCCAGCAGTGGAAATAGCGTTTCCCGTAGTAGATCTTACCGTTGCATTGTACTTTTTGGTCCGGCGATCTTCCCTGGATTTGTGCAGCAATCGCGCTGATAAGCTTAAACGTTGACCCTGGAGGGTAAGTGGCGCTAAGGGGCTTATTTAAAAGCGGCTTATACTGACTATCGTTTAACTCGCGCCAATAGCCCGTATCGATACCAATATTGAAAGCGTTTGGGTCAAAAGCGGGTGTTGACGCCATCACAATAACGTCGCCGGTCAGAACATCGATAACAACGGCCGACCCGCTAATGGGGTCCTCGCCTTCCCCATGTTGAGCCAGGATCTCTGTGGCTTTCTGCTGCAGTTCCGCGTCTATTGTTAGCCCAAGCGTTCCGCCCTGCTGGGCCGGCGTCGCCTCATCGGCGAGCTCTTCGATGACCCGACCGTGGGCGTTGACCTTAACGTTCATGCGCCCGGCCTGTCCGCGCAATTGCTTGTCATAGGTGCGCTCAAGGCCATCGCGTCCAACCTTGAAGCCCGGTTGGCGCAATAATGACCGGTCTTGCTCATTCTCCGGCGCAATAAGATCCCGGTCGATGACGGCGCCCACATACCCCACCACAAAGGCGGCGGCCTCCGCCAGCGGGTAGGCGCGGGTCTCCCCAACGTCCGGCTGTACGCCTGGGAGGTGAGGAATTTCGTAATTTAACCGGGTGAACTCATCCCACGACATATTGTCGAAAATCTGGACGGGCGTGAACGCGCCCATGCGGCGGATTTCGCGTTTGATCCGCCCCCGTCGTTCATCGGAAAGATCGAACCTTGCCGCGATCTCGTCGAGGGCCGCATCAATGTCTCGGGTGCGCTCCGGCACAAACAGCATACGGAAGTTCTGCCGGTTAGACGCGAGCTTACGTCCAAAGCGATCGACAATCTCGCCGCGCAAGGGCGCAATCACGCGGGCGTTAAACTGGTTCTCAAGGGCGCGCTTGGCGTAAATGTCGTGGTCGCTAATCTGCAGTTGATAAAGCCGCGCGCCAATGCCGCCGAAGAGCAATGCGACACCGCCGCCGAACAACGTTGCGCGACGCGTCACCAATTGTTGTTTTTCAGGGTCGTGAGTATTTAATGGCATGGCGATACTCTCAACGCTGGGCGATAACGCGCCGCTGAAGATGGGAAAAAGCGATTGCAAGCACGGGGTAGGCGGCGATTGTCAAAATAAGCTGCAGCGCTAACGGACGAAGCGGCATCGGGTTGCCGGCTGCAAGACTTGTCATGGCCCAAAACGCAGCGCCGGCAAGCGCGGTCGCGAACATAAACCCAACCCACACAACACGCTGCTCGCGCCCTAGAAAATATGATCTCTGGTTGATGAACGTGTACTGAACGCCAAGATAAATGAGCGCCCAAAGGCCGATGGGACCACCGGAATACAGGTCTTGCAAGAGACCAATAACGAAAATGCTTGGCGCCGGCAGGTAGTCTGGCGCGTAGATTGACCAGAAAAAGACAATCAGCAGGGGGATGAGCGGCAAGGGCGCCGTCCCTTCAAATAGTCGAAGCGGCAGGGCAAGCATGGCGACGCCGACGAGCCCCAACAGGGTCGGCGTTAAACCCTTGGCGAACTGCTTGATGACATCGGCGCGCTCTGACATCAGTTGCCCGCGCCTTCTGCGGCAATCGCCCCGACGGAGGTATCAATGCCGGACGCGTCTATGCTGGCGGCATCATTCGAACTTGCTTGGACGACCGCCGCGCTGGCGGCGCCCGGTACAGCGTTGTCGGGCCTTGCACTGATCGTCGTCAAAGCATCGCTGTCTGGCTCGGCGCCTTCTGAGGCGCTTGCATCATCTGCAGCGGGCCCATCCGATGCCCCGTTCGGTTTCTCATCGCGAACATCATAAAAATCACCGGGCGGACTATCGTCCAACTCCAACCCGGCCAAATCATAATTGATCACCCGCACAAGACGTGTGCGAACGTAATTCACGTGAAGATCAACGCTCGCTTCGGTTTCGGCAATTGTTTCCACCACGCCGACCGGCAGCCCAGGCGGCAACACGCCGCCAGCGCCGGATGTCACAACCCTTTGGCCCGGCTTGAGGGCGTCTGCGGGCTTTCCGCGCGTATAGGAAATAACCGGGCGACCACCTGGCCTGCCGATGAGTATACCTTCGAGCTCCGCAGCTTCGACATATACGGGAACGCGGCTTTGGGCGTCGGTGAGCAAAAGCACGCGGGCCGATCGTCTGCCCGTCTCGACGACCCGGCCCACCAATCCAAAATCATCGACCACCGCATTGCCGACAGCCACTTGGTCGAGCGCGCCTGCATTTAACAACATCGATTGGGTATAAACATCGCTCGGTTCGCCGATCACAAAAGCGTTGATCGGTCTGGCGTCGGGCGGGGCGCGATAGCCGTCTAGGCGTTCAAAGGCAGCCACCGTGCGGCGGAGCTGTAAAGCCTCTTCCATCCACTGGCGCAGCTCCGCATTTTCTTCGCGGAGCGCTTTATTCTGCTCAAGGACGGAAAAATAATCGCTGACGCTGCCGACCATGTCCTGGACCATGGATATCGGCTCGGCAAGCATCTCGAGTAAGGGCGCGGACGCATCGACCACGGACTGGCGCGCACGCTTAAAGACGGAGGCTTCCGCAGCATAAAGGCTTGATAGCAATAGCAGCGCCGAAACCAGGATCAGCAGCAGCAGGATTGCCTTAGAATTTGCTTTTCGTCCTAATCCGACCCGCTGTTCGCGACCGATTACTTGCATAGCCTGCGGTTCTCGCCGTACTCCGAAACGCCTGCCCCACGCTTACTTAGATAGCAGAGCTTAGGACGCTGCGCATCGTTTTATCGTTTTCTAACGCCGCGCCGGTGCCAAGGGCCACGCAGGATAAGGGATCATCGGCAACCGAAACGGGAAGCCCCGTCTCATCGCGCAACACTTGATCCAAATTCTTCAACAGCGCCCCACCGCCGGTAAGCATAATGCCGGTGTCAACAATATCCGCGGCGAGCTCTGGCGGTGTCGCTTCAAGCGCGACCTTCACGGCCTCAACGATCTGGCTGACCGGTTCCGCCATCGCTTCTGCAACCTGAGCTTCGCCAATACGAACCTCTTTCGGCACACCGTGCATCAGGTCACGGCCTTTGATCTGAATGGAGATGCCTGATCCCTCATTCGGGATCATCGCTGAGCCGACTTCTTTTTTGATGCGCTCAGCGGAGGCCTCGCCAATCAGCAGGTTATACATGCGACGGATATAAGCGATGATCGCCTCGTCCATCTTGTCGCCGCCGACGCGAACTGACCGCGAATAAACGATCCCGCCGAGGGAAAGGACGGCAACTTCAGTCGTGCCGCCGCCGATATCCACCACCATCGAGCCCGAAGGCTGGGTCACGGGAAGGCCAGCGCCGATCGCTGCGGCCATCGGTTCTTCGATCAGCTCAACCTTGCGCGCGCCCGCCGAAAGCGCTGATTCCTGAATAGCGCGCCGCTCAACGGCGGTTGCGCCCGAGGGCACACAAACAACGATGCGTGGGCTCGCGAACGACCGGCGGTTATGCACTTTGCGAATAAAGTGCTTGATCATCGCCTCAGCCACCTCGAAATCGGCAATCACACCATCGCGCATCGGACGGATCGCTTCAATTTCGCCAGGGGTCCGGCCGAGCATATCTTTCGCCTCGTCGCCAACGGCGCGCACGATCTTGCGACCGGATCTTGTTTCGATCGCCACGACAGAGGGCTCGTTCAACACAACGCCCCGCCCTTTCACGTAAACCAGCGTGTTAGCGGTGCCGAGGTCGATCGCCATGTCAGCCGACAACATGCCGAAAAGGGTGGAAAGCATGGTTTTTTCCTATCGCCAGGGACTTCGTTCTACAGGCGGTTTAACGTTAATGCGTTCCGAAATCGTCAACAAAAGGTGTCAAAACGCTGGTTTGCGCAGCTAACCATAAAAATCTAACAGGATTCTTTGCGCGCACCGGAGATATCGCCAAAAAATCTGGGCATTTCATGGGCACGCACCGTGGGCTGATTTGCTTGCGTTGATAAACCCGTTTCTCATTGCCCCTCAGGCTTGGACCCCGCTTCGCTTGAAACGCTGCTTCCCGCGCCTTCGGCGTCGGCGCCGCTCAGGCGGTTGTAAAATCGGCGCACAACAAAACCTAAAATGAGCCAGACGGGCACGATCGCTGCGAGCACCAGCAGTTCAGCCGCCGATCGACTGGTAAAGAAATCAGAAACGCCGCTCACGCCTTGGCGCAGGGTCGCCTTATCGAGGGCAAAAGACCCCAGCGTCGCAACAAGCGCAATTTTTGGGATGATGCCGATCGCGGTGCCAATCCAATATTTCCAGATTGGGATTTGCGCAGCCCCCGCCGCTGAATTGACAACAATAAACGGCGCAGAAGGCACAACACGCACGAGGGCGCTCGCCAAGAC
>JBCCTV010000087.1:0-11823 GCA_039197915.1 Pseudomonadota bacterium
CTATGGCGAAGGGCATGGGGCGTCGCCGTTTCTGGCAAGTTGAGACGGCGTCGGCGCTCAGCGACCATGCGTTGGGCCACCCGCGCGTTGAGCGCGCCCCCGCGGGCGCCGATAAAAAGCGGGTCGTCATTATCGAACGCTGGAAACGGTATCGCCTGCGCATAAGTGCTCGTCGCCTCACGGACAATCTCTAGCACTGGCGCCTCCCGGTGTTTGCCGCCCTTCCCTCGGATGCGCAGGGTTTCGCCAAGGGGAATATCCATGCGTCTCAAGGACAACGCCTCGCTGATCCGAAGGCCCGCTCCATAGAGCAACACCAAAAGCGCGTAGTCGCGCAACGCAATCCAATTTCCCGGCGTGCCTCCAGCGTCTGAGTTTATGAGATCGATCGCCTTTTCTGCTGGGATCGGACGCGGCAGCCTTTGGCGCTGGGGCGGCGCTTTCACCACTTCAGCTGAATCGTTATCAACCAAGCCACGGTCGCGCAAAAAACGAAAAAACCGTCTCAAGCCGGACAAATCAACACGAAGGGTTGCAGCGCCCGCGCCCTGGCGTCGACGGTCAGCCAAAAATGCGCGGACGTCGCCCGGTTCCAGCGCGCGCAACAGCGTTAGGGTTGGCGGCTCGCCGCGATGACCTTGGAGAAAGGCGAAAAAATCTTCACAGGCGCGTTTATAATTTCGAACTGTATACGGACTGGCGCGCATAGCTCCCGACAATTCGTTTACAAACGACTTTATCAGCGCGTTTAAATCAGCGCTCGGCTCGGTGTGGGAGCTACGGTCTCGTTCAGCCATGGCGTTGAAGATCTCAACCCGGCGTTAACGCGGTCTTAAAGCCCAAGAGCAGCGAGTTCGGCGCGTAATTCCGGGAGACCGGCGCCGCTCTCAGATGACGTGGCGCCCACTGTTGGGTGAGCGGCCGGCCGACGCGCCAGCGCGGATTGAACCGCCGCCACTACTGAGGCGACGGCGCTCGGCTTGATCTTGTCGGTCTTTGTGAGCACCGCCTGGTAGTTCACCGCGCTCTCATCGAGCAAATCAAAAACGCTCAAGTCAGCCACTTTCAAACCGTGGCGGGCATCAATCAAAATACAAACCCGGCGCAGGGCGGCTCTACCGCGAAGGAAATCTCGCGTGAGCGCAGACCATTTGTCGACCTCAGACCGGGAAGCGCGGGCGTATCCATATCCGGGAAGATCGACCAGTCTGAGCATCCCCTCGCCGAGATCAAAATAATTGATCTCGCGCGTCCGTCCTGGGGTGTTCGATGCACGTGCTAAATTTTTCCTGTTAACAAGCGCGTTTAGCAAAGATGATTTGCCAACATTCGACCGCCCGGCGAAGGCAATTTCTGGTCCGGCGGCGTCCGGCAACGTGTCCATGGAAACGACGCCCAACATGAACTCGCAAGGGCCGGCGAAAAGACGCCGGCCGTACTCAATTGCGGCCGGCGTTACACCATCATCATTGTCGTTACTTTCCACCGCTGGCCGGTGACTTGCCAAGGAGTTTTGAGACAAAGCCAAAACGCTCGCCCCACTCCACGCTAACGCCATTGCGCTTCATAATGAGCCATTGCTGGGCAATCGAAAGCGCGGTGTTCCAGAACCAGTAGAGCACAAGCCCGGAGGCGAAGCCCGCAAACAAAAACGTGAACATGATCGGCATCAGCGCAAAAATCTGCGCCTGCATTGGATCAGGGGGCGGCGGGTTCAGCTTTGTTTGAAACCACATTGCTCCGCCCATCAATAAAGGCAAAACGCCGATCCCCAAAAATGCGCCAATCATCGGCAACGCCGTCGGCTCAAACGGTAAGAGCCCGAACAAGTTGAAAATAGAAGTCGGGTCTGGCGCGGACAAATCCTTGATCCAGCCAAAGAAAGGCTCGTGGCGCAACTCAATCGTTACAAAGAGCGTTTTATAAAGCGCATAGAAGATCGGCATCTGGATCAAAATTGGAACGCACCCGGCAAGTGGGTTCATTTTTTCCTTTTGATAAAGCGCCATCATCTCCTGCTGCAACTTCATCTTGTCGTCTTCATAGCGCTTGCGAAGCCCTTCAATCTCCGGCTGGAGCTTCTTCATCTTTGACATTGACTCGTAGGCTTTGTTCGCAAGCGGGAACAGAATTGCTTTGATGATCAGTGTAAGAATAAGAATTGCGAGGCCGAAATTGCCGGTCAAATCACCAAAAAAGTTCAGCGTGTAGAATATAGGACGGGTTAGGAAGAAAAAGTTCCCCCAGTCCACCGACTTATCAAAATCCCAGACGCCAAGACCGCCCTTAGTGGTTGCGCCCTCATATTTCTGGAGGATGTCAACGTCTTTCGCCCCGCCATAGAGATAGGACGTGAGCGTTGTATCGCCGCCGGGTGGAATGGTGCGGGGCTCTAATTCATAACTTGCGCGAAACACCGGCGTCGCGGCGTCGCCAATATTATCGAGCGCCGCTGAAAAGGATTCGCCTTGGGGCGGCACGGCGGCCGCGAGCCAGTATTTGTTGGTGACGCCGACCCACCCCTTATCGCCTTCGCCGGAAAGCCCACCTTTTTTAACGACGGCTTGGTATTTGCGTTGAAGGAGGCTGTCGCCGACCATCGCGATCGGGCCTTCGTGCAAGATCATAAAGTTTTTGAGATCGTTCGGAACGCCCCGCTGCACCACAATGCCGAACGGGCGCACTGTCACGGCTTCTGAGGTTTCATTGCGCACGGTTTGGCTGACCGTGAACATGTAATCGCTATCGACACTGATGGTTTTCTCAAAAACCAGACCAGCGGCCGTCCGCGTCAGCGTAATCGGACTTTCGGGGGTTAGCGTGTCGCCCGATTTAACCGCCCAGACTGCGTTCAGATCTACGGCGCCTGGATAGGCCCAGCCTTCTTGCACGTAATGACCGTGCTCAGCTCCGCGCGGTCGAAACAGGCGAATGATTGGGCTCTCGTTACTAATTGTTTCCCGATACCGCTTGAGGCTCAGGTCATCGATACGCGCGCCGGCGAGATTTATGGACCCCGTGAGAGCAGGTGTCTCGATCATAACGCGCGCAGGCGCGGCTGCGAGAGCCTCTTCCAGGGTTTTCGCCTCATCTAGTCCCGGCGCTAAGCCAAGACCTGCGGCGTCAGCCGGCGCGCGCGCCGCTGCCGGTGCGCCGCCTTCAGCTTCAGAAACGACGTCTGCATTTTCCGCGCGCTGAGCTTCCAGTGCTTGGCGTTGCGGCCCGGCGACAAAAACATCCCAAACAAGCAACACGCCGATCGAAAGGGCGATCGCGAGTAAGACATTACGGTCCATGGAATTCCTACCGGATTGAACACCGCGGGCGCGCGGCGCGATTGCGTGTATTTAAGACAGCCGGCTCGAAGCTCCAACCGCTAATCTGTGAGGCTTAAGAGTCCACGGCGCAGATCGTCAAGCATTGCGTCGAATGGGCGGTGCAATGCGGCGCGACGGGCGATGATTACGTAGTCCCATCCAGGCTTACCGCATTCATCTCCAACAATCGCGACAGCCGCCCGAAGGCGGCGCCGGATGCGGTTTCGAATGACGGCGGAGCCTAGTTTTTTGGTCACCGTGTAGCCAATGCGCGGCGCGCCCGAGGGGTCATCGCGCAATGCTCCAGCGATACGTGCTGATTTCGTGCTTCTGCCGCGCGCTTGGCGAAGGCGCAAAAACTCACCGCGTTTCTTTAAGGTCTGCAAAACGACTGGCCGCCTTTAGACGTCAACCGAGCGAGCGTAGCGCTATGCGGAGAGCTTCTTGCGCCCTTTCGCGCGACGACGCGCCAATACGCGCTTACCGCCGACGGTTGCTTTGCGCGCACGAAACCCATGGCGACGCTTGCGCTTTAGGCGGCTTGGCTGATAGGTGCGCTTCATGGCGACGAATACTCCGGAATAACGGGGCGAATGGATCAAAAAGGAAAACCAGCCGCGTTCGTTACGCACCAGAAGCTCAGGCGTCAACCCAGGTTGATTGCGCCCTCTTTCATCAAGCGATCGTGACGCAATTTGGTTTCGCTTTCATCGGCTATCGGGCCTAAGCCTGGCCTGAACAAGACTACGAATAAACTGCGGGGCGCTTTGGCGTCCGTTAGGAAAAACCATGGCAGGTCCGGTCGACAGCCCCACCACCGCGCAAGCGGGTTCGCAAAAACCGAGCATACTCATCCGACTTGCGCCGATTGTCCTGATCGCCGCCGCGTTTATTGGTTTTTTTGCGTTCGGGCTTAACAAGCACCTGTCGCTACAGACCTTGCAGGATAACCATCGGGCTCTGTCCGACTTTGTGGACGCCTCCTTTTGGCAAGCGCTTGGTCTCTTTATGGCGGCCTATGTGCTCGCCGTTGCGATATCGGTGCCCGGCGCCTCCATCCTTACGGTTTTTGGAGGGTTTCTGTTTGGCCTTTGGCCAGGAGCGCCGGCCATTGTCGTCGCCGCCACCATCGGCGCGTACATTGTCTATGTCGCGACCCGCACGGCGTTCGGCGAAAGCATGCGGGAACGGGCTGGCGGGTTCGTCAAACGCATGGAGACGGGCTTTCGCGAAAATGAGTTGAGTTACATGTTGCTCTTGCGCCTGGTGCCATTGTTTCCGTTTTGGGCCGTCAACATCGCTGCGGGCGCCGCGGGCGTTAGGACGCGAAATTTTCTGCTCGGCACTTTTCTTGGCATTATTCCGGGCTCTTTTGTTTACGCCGGCGTTGGCGCGACAGCCGGCGCGGCGTTTGAACAAGGCGAAGACATAAGCCTGAGCGGACTTTTATTGCAGCCGCAGTCTCTAGCGATCCTCGGCGTATTTATTGCCCTGTCGCTCGCCCCCATCATTTATCGGTCAACAAAAACGGCTCGCAGCGCTGAGCCGCTCGACATTGAAACCCAAAATCCTGACGCGTCGGAGGCCTAAGACCCCGTGAGTGAAAAACTGAAAGCCGACCTTTGCATTATTGGCGCTGGTTCAGGCGGGCTCTCCGTCGCCGCCGGCGCGGCGCAGCTGGGGCGCAAAGTCGTCCTCATCGAAAAAGGCAAGATGGGCGGCGATTGCCTGAACTACGGGTGCGTGCCGTCAAAGGCGCTGCTCGCCGCCGCAAAACGCGCCCATGTGATGCACGATTCAGAGGCCTTCGGCGTCAAGAGCAAAGGCTTTGAGGTCGATTTTCCAGCCGTCATGGACCACGTCCAATCGGTGATTGAGGGAATAGCGCCCCATGATAGCCAAGAACGCTTTGAAGGACTGGGCGTAACCGTCCTGCGAGCGCAAGCAGCCTTCACGGGCCCGCGCACGCTGGACGCTGGCGGCGTCAAAATAACTGCAAAACATATAATTGTCGCAACCGGGTCAACGCCCTTTATCCCGCCAATTCCTGGTCTTCAGAACACCCCCTATCTGACCAATGAGACCTTGTTCCAAAACCGCGAACAGCCGGAGCATCTAGCGATTATTGGCGGCGGGGCGATCGGGGTTGAAATGGCGCAAGCCCACCGGCGGCTCGGCTCGAAGGTCACGATTATTGAGGGCGCTGAAATTCTCGGCAGAGACGACCGCGATGCTGTCGCCGTCGTCAGAACAGCTCTGCTAAAGGAAGGCGTTGAAATTCACGAGGGCGTTTCCGCAAAAGAGGTTGCGAAGACGAGCGCCGGTGTGGTGGTGACGCTTTCATCGGGCGAAACAATCAGCGCTAGCCACCTCCTCGTCGCGGTAGGACGCCGGGCGACCGTCGCAGATTTAAACCTGGAGGCCGCGGGCGTTGCCTATACGGATAAAGGCATTGATACTACGGACGGCCTGCGCACGACGAACAAGCGCATCTATGCAATCGGGGACGTTGCTGGAGGTCCGCAATTTACCCATATGGCCGGCGATCACGCTAGCACGATTGTCCGCCGCGTGCTCTTTAAGGTGCCAGCCAAGCGCAACGACGGCCTGAGCCCGCATGTGACCTATTGCGACCCGGAATTGGCGGCCGTGGGGTTATCCGCCGCTGAGGCGGAAGACCAGGGTTTAAAAGTGCGGATTGCTGAATTTGAATATCGCGAAAACGATCGCGCGCGCGCCGAGCGCCGGGAAGAAGGCTTTATAAAAGTCGTTACAAAGACGAATGGCGAAGTCCTCGGCGCCACAATCGTCGGCTTGCAGGCCGGTGAGTTGATTACCCCTTGGGCGATGGCGGTCGCAAAACGCCGGCGCATCGTGGATTTCACGAGCTTTATCGCGCCGTATCCGACGCTGGGCGAGCTCTCAAAACGGGTCGCAGGCGCTTGGTACTCGACATCCCTGTTTTCAGACCGGACACGGTTTGCAGTTAGACTTTTAAGCGTCTTTGACTGATGAAAACGGACAATAAGTCACTTCCGAAATCCCCAACCGGCGGTCCGCGCCTCTCCCTCTCTGCGAAGGTCTTTGCCCTTACGATTGTCGGTGTCTTGTTCGCTGAGGCGGTCGTCTTGGTGCCATCGATTTCAAAACGGCGCATCGATTTTTACGAAAGTCGCATGGAGGCGGCGTTTATTCTCTCCCTCGCGATGGAGGCGCCTGAAGCCGCGATGATCAGTGATGAGACGGCGGCGGAGCTCTTTGAAGCGACAGGCATCGCCGGCGTTTCCTTTGGTCGCGACGGCGCGCGTTACCTCGTCTACGCACCCCAAGAAACGCACCATGCCCCAGCGCCCTCTTACTTCGTCGACTTGCGCGAACAAAACCCAATCGAGAACATTTTAACGGCCTGGGGCTGCCTGATTTTTGGCGGCGATAAATTCGTCAGCGTTCTCGATACGCCCGCCCCAAGCCGTGGCGGTTATGTCGAGATCATTGTCGCCGAGCGCGAACTCCAAACGGCGCTCTTGAGCTACCTTAAAAATATTCTGGGCGTGTCTCTTTTTATCAGTACATTGACGGCCGGCGTTATTTTTTACGCTTTCAACCGGATTATCGTAAAGCCCGTTATCGGTTTAACGCAGGATATGGCGACTTTTGAAAGCGATCCGGAAGGCGCAACTGCGACCCGAATTTTTTCCGAACGCACCGATGAAATAGGCGACGCCGAGCGGGGCCTCATTGCCTTGGAAACGCGGATCCGGGCGCTGCTATCAGAAAGGCGCCGCCTCGCTGCACTCGGCGCTGGCATTTCAAAAATCAGCCACGACTTACGCAACACCCTCGCCTCAGCGCAGCTAATGTCGGACCGGCTCGCCAAAAGTGACGACCCTCGGGTTCGCAAACTGGCGCCACGGCTCCTCTCCTCACTCGACCGGGCAGTGGCGCTGAGCACCGATACGCTAAGCTATGGCCGCATGAGCCCGGCAGTCTTAAGTAAAGGCCCTGTCAATCTCCATCAATTAATCGACGATGTTTTTGACGACGCCGCATCGATGCATGTTGAGTTTGAAAATGCGACGCCGGAAGGCATCGTTCTCGATGCGGATAAACGCCACTTCTTTCGCGCGATCTTTAACATCGTGCGCAACGCCGTCGATGCCATGGCGCCGGACACCGAAGCCGAACCGTCAAGCGACCAAAAACCGACACTTAAGATTTCGGCAAAGAGCGACGGTGAGATGGCGGTTGTAGAGATTGCTGACAGTGGCCCGGGGCTTCCACCATCCGCAATAGAGCATTTGTTTGAGCCGTTTAAAGGCTCAAACCGTCCCGGTGGGTCCGGCTTAGGCGTTGCAATTGCGCATGAAATCATGCGCGCCCATGGCGGCGACCTGGCGCTCGCGAAAAGCGACGCAACCGGCGCAACATTCGAATTGCGCGCGCCGATCGCGCATTAAATTCGCCAAAAACTAAAGCAGCGCCCAAACAATGTAAGCTGCCTAAAGGCTCCGGGACTCATCTCGTCGCGTTTTCTTGGGCCACACCGGCGCTTGCTTAGTAGGCAACGGTTTAATAGGCTGAAACACCTGATTTCGGATCACGCGGGTCAGCCGCTCCGTATACGAAGTCACCAACGGCGTGAATTGAATTTGCGCGCCCCATAACCCGGCGGCGGATCTCGCCATCGCGGCCACGCGATATCTTAAAGCCACGCCGCTCCAAAGTCTTCAGCGTGTCAATAGAAATACCAGGCTCCGCTATTACCACATCTGGCTGCCATTGGTGGTGAATACGCGCAGCGTTCGTCGCCTGCATGACGTTCATATCAAAGTCGACCATGTTCAAAATCATCTGCAGGACAACCGTTATGATCGTGCTGCCGCCTGGGCTGCCGGTCACGAGAACAGGAACGCCATCTTTCATAAGGATCGTCGGGGTCATGGAAGAAAGTGGTCGCTTACCGGGCTCGATCTCGTTTGCAACGCCGCCGAGCAAGCCAAACCCATTTGGCGATCCCGGCTTCGACGAAAAGTCGTCCATTTCGTTGTTTAAGAAGAAACCGGCGCCGTCGACGGAAAATCCGCCGCCGAAGAAAAAGTTCAGCGTCGTGGTCGCCGCAACCGCGTTGCCCTCTTTATCGATCACCGAATAGTGGGTTGTTTCGTTAGATTCATAAGGCAGCTTCAAGCCGGGCCGGATATCTGCCGACCGGCTTGCACGTCGTAAATTGATCTGGTTACGAAGCTTTTCCCCATAAGCGCGGTCGGTTAGCTCAGAAACCGGCACGTCAAAGAAGTCCGGATCGCCGAGATACTCCGCACGGTCCGCATACGCCCGCCGCATCGCCTCAACCAGCCGATGAATATAATCAGCACTATTGTGCCCAAGGGACTTCAAATCGAACCCTTCTAAGATATTCAGCATCTGGATTATATGAATGCCGCCGGAGGACGGGGGCGGCATGGAGGCAATTTCGTACCCCCTATAGGTTCCAGTAACGACTTCGCGCTCTAAGGCTTTGTAATTGCGAAGATCGTCATGGGTAATCAGTCCGCCATTTTCGGCCATTTCCTTGACGATTAAATCAGCGACGGGCCCTTCATAAAAACCGGCGGGTCCGTGTTTTGAAATCTGCCGCAACGTCTTGGCGAGATCTTTTTGAACAAACTTGTCGCCTACCTCCGGTGCAATACCATCAGCGCCAAGAAGGTATAATCTGGAAGACGGGTCTTTGCTTGAGCGCTCAACAGCACGCCGGATTGTCTCCCGGAACGGGTAGGTCACGGGAAAGCCTTTGTCGGCAAGTTTTATCGCCGGCTTGATCACTTCGCGGAGGGACATCGTTCCGTATTTCTCAAGCGCCATCGACATGCCCATCACGCTGCCAGGCACGCCGGCTGAAAGGCGGCTGAAGCGGGCGAGCTCATTATCAACGTCGCCGTTTTCGCCAACAAACATATCGCGCGTCGCCGCGGCCGGCGCCATCTCCCGGTAGTCGATCGCAATCGCTTTGTCTTTCCCGGCGAGCTTAATCACCATGAAGCCGCCGCCGCCGATATTGCCCGCTTGCGGGTGGGTCACGGCGAGCGCGAAACCTGTCGCCACCGCCGCGTCAACCGCGTTGCCGCCCCGCGCGAGGATGTCCCGGCCGACCTTCGCCGCCAGCGCGTCCTGTGCCGTCACCATACCGTTGGCGCCAATTGTCGGATGGAAGCGCGAATCGAACGCCATCAAGGCGTAAGCGCCGGCTGCAGTGTCGTTGCTTTCGCTTTGAGCGGAAACGGCGCCCAAAAACTGTGCGTTCAAGAGCGCAACGATCGCGACCACCCTCGCCACAGGTCTTAGAAACGCGCCGGCGAAAATACTGGCAGCAGTGCTCTCAAAAGCCCTGGCGACGAATGGGACAAAAAATTCAGTACGCATAAGGTGAAGTCCTCAGCACTCGACAAAACGAGCGGCATATTGTTGAGATGGGCAGCCAAGATAGCAGGTTCGACGGGCTTTCCAAACGCTGGCGCGCGAACCCCATCAGCCGATTAGCGAGCTTCGGCTTTGCAGGGGAGGTTATTAGCACCGTTGACGGATAACCCACGATCAAACATCGCCGGCGCCCCCGGCCCCAACAACGACATCACCGACGTTGCGGGAATTCGCGTTGGCCAAGCGCAATGCGACACGGCAATCACGGGCGTAAGCGTTATCATCCCTGATGCACCGGCGATCTGCGCCGGAGACATTCGCGGCGGCGGGCCGGGCACGCGGGAAACAGATCTCTTAGACCCGTCAACCCTGGTTGAGACAGCCGACGCAATTGTTCTAAGCGGAGGCTCTTCTTACGGCTTGGGCGCAGCAGACGGCGTTGCCGCCTGGCTCGGCGCCAATGGCCGAGGCTTTTCACTGGTCAACAAAGACGGCGTGCCGCCGTCGCCGATTGTACCCGCCGCCATTCTCTATGACCTCGCCAACGGCGGCGACAAAATGTGGGGTCTTACGCCGCCCTATCGCGACCTCGGCCTGCAAGCTTGCAATGAGCTTGCCTCGCCATTTCTACAGGGTCGTGCCGGCGCAGGGTTTGGCGCGTCAGCGGGGGCGGAAGCTGGCGGTGTGGGATCGGCGTCATATGTCTTAGCGTCGGGGCTTGCCGTAGGCGCTTTCATGGCTGTGAACAGTTTCGGCTCCGTGCGCATGCCTGGCGAGCGGGCGTTTTGGGCCTGGCCCTTTGAACAGAACGGCGAATTCGGCGGAATGTCTCCTGCTCAGGGGCCCCGTTCAATTGCGGACCTGCCCCCTGATACGAAGCTCGCCGCGGCGGCCCGCGCCAATACGACAATCGGCGGCGTTGCGACGAACGCGAAGCTCACGCAAGCGCAGGCGAAACGTGTCGCCATCATGGCCCAGGACGGGCTCGCCCGGGCGATCCGTCCAGTCCATGCGCCTACGGACGGCGACGTCATATTTTGCCTTGCCACTGGGACCATGAGCGCTGCGGATCAAACGCCAAACGTCGACCCGCTGACCCTTACCCGAATTGGGTCGATCGCAGCCGATTGCGTCGCCCGGGCGATTGCGCGCGGGGTTTTCGAAGCCAATCGCACGGTCCCAAACAGCTCATCCGGCTTTTAATTAGTGGGTTGAAGGCGAACGCCCCGAAACTCCAGCTCTCTCAGTTGCTTAGAGCTTCTCCGCTTGTCTTGGGAAACGGCCTGTCCTTTTGGCGTAATAGGCCGCCGCCGAAGAACTCGCCGCTCCCTTGGCGGCCGCGGCATCGAACCGTCGCTTCGTTCGCCAATATAGAGCCGACCGGCGGAACTTTATAGGGCCCGTCTTTTCGTTCTGACCCTGACGGGGACATGGGCCTCCGGCCTGCATTTCAAGCGCAGGCGTCCGGAAACGACGACCAAGCCTATAATTGGCGTCTACGCAAGGAACAAGGGCGCGACGCCATTAGCCTGCCGGATGGCGTCGCGTGCATAGATGAACGCGGCGCACTTGATCATGGTTTTTTGGCCCAGTCTAAAAGCGCGCGCCAACCGAAAGACAGCTCGCCATCGGCACGACGGCAGCAACAACGCGCTCGCGCAGGTCTGCAGAGTTATACGTTCCGAGAACTGCCGAGTTCCATTTTGTAAGCAATGGTGAAGCAGAGTGAGCAACGCCAAAAATCCACGCCGTTTGCGCCAATCACAAAGCTTCGCTGACCGTCGGCAATCAATCGCAAAAGCGGGCATGAGATACGCGCTTTCTATTTCACATTCTTCCCGACCGGTGGAGCGCACCAAGCTGAACCCATCCGCCAAGCGTGCCCGTTGAGCGGTGCACATGACCGGGCGAGTAGCGAAACAGATTTGCCGCCACTTTATCCAGCGCGCTTGCCTTTTTTGCGACTATCTTGTTTAACGCTCGCTCGCGCTAACAATTTTGCGCCCTGCACCGGTAGCTCAGCTGGATAGAGTACTTGACTACGAATCAAGGGGTCGGGAGTTCGAATCTTCCCCGGTGCGCCATC
>JBCCTV010000088.1:0-11600 GCA_039197915.1 Pseudomonadota bacterium
CGCAAAGCGATCGCATCGCGCCTTTGAACGCCAACACCATGCTCTGCGGAGATCGATCCGTCGTATTTTTCGATAATGTCGTAGACGCCGGCTTCAATCTCAGAACGCTTAGCGTCGAGGCTGTCTTTCGCCGATCCTTCTGGGCCGATCACGTCATAATGGACGTTGCCGTCGCCCACATGCCCGAAGGCGGCGATCCGTGCGCCGGGGGCGATTTTTTCCACATGTACGGCCGCGTCTTCGAGAAACGCCGGGATGCGCGCAGTCGGCACTGAAACATCATGGCGCGCCCCATGGCCTTCGCCGCTGATCGCTTCCGAAATCGAGTGGCGCATGCGCCAGAAATCGTTCGCCTGCGTTTCATTGGCGGCAATGACAGCGTCTGAGGCTAACCCCTCTTCGAGCGCTCTGCCCAAAAATCCTTCGACAGAGTTCGTCAGCGCGGCGCCATCGTTGCCCGAGCATTCGAGCAGCACATACCACGGGAAGCGCTCGGCCATCGGTTCGCGAACGCCGGGGATATGCTTCATCAACAAATCCATGCACTGGCGCGAAATAAGCTCAAAGCTCGTTACCGCGCCGCCGCTGCCTGATTGTGCCAGCGATAACAATGAGACCGCCTCATGGGGCGAGGAAAGGCCGACAAACGCCGTCGAACGGGCGAGTGGCATCGGAAACAGTTTAAGAACCGCGCCCGTGACAAGCCCTAGCGTGCCCTCGGCCCCGATGAAAAGCTGCTTTAGATCGTAGCCGGTGTTGTTCTTCCGTAGTCGGCGTAATCCGTCCCAAATTTCACCGTCGGGCGTAATGACCTCGAGGCCGAGTACAAGCTCGCGTGTGTTGCCGTATTTCAAAACATTGACGCCGCCGGCGTTTGTGGAAATCACGCCGCCAACCTGGCAGGTTCCTTCTGAGCCTATCGACAACGGAAACAAACGCTCCGCCGCCAGCGCTGCATCCTGGGCGGCCTGCAGCGTGACGCCGGCGTCAACGGTCATGGTGTTATCGAGGGGTGAGACATCGCGGATACGCGCCATGCGCTTCATGGATATCAGGATTTCAGGACCCGTCGGGATTTGTCCGCCCACAAGTCCGGTGTTTCCCCCCTGCGGTGTAATGGCGATGTTGTTTTTCGCGCAGACTTTGACAATCGCCGCCGCTTCTTCGGTCGATTTCGGCGCAACGATCATGGCCGCAGCGCCCGGCCAGCGGCCGCGCCATTCGACGAGGAACGGCGTTTGGTCGTCGCCCGTTATAACGCCTTTCTCCCCGACGATGTTTGCGATCTCATTCAACGCTTCAGGGGCCGGGGGCCTTATTATGATTTGTTCGTTCATAGCGCCACATTTATAGGACAAGGAGCGTCGATCAAGGCGAAGAAACGCCGCTCGGCGAGCCGCTATCAGCCAAATCGCGGAACCTCAATGGATATGCCGAAGCTCAACGAAAATGCCTATTGCCGCGGCTGCTCAGCGACAGCTTGCAAAAAGCGTCGGTTTGCAAAACTTGTGCAGTGCGATATCCCTAAAGCGACACTAATTTTTGAGGATCAAATGATGGATTTCCTTCGCGCCTTTCTTATCCCGAGCGTCGCGGCGCTGAGCCTCGCCGGTTGCGGCGGCCCGAAGACGGGAAGCGGCGTTTCCTTCAAAGCGCAGGATGCTGGCGCGATGGCGGACATGTGTAAGGAAAGGTTGCCAGGCGTGATTGATCCTCTCGGAATGCGTGGGATCCCAAAGAAGGTCGTCAATAAGGCCGTCAGGACCTGCTGCAAGCCCGTGAAAAAGGAAGCGAGTAAGCTCGATAAAAAGCAGCGTGCCTTTGCCTGGTATAACTGGGCGCTTGACGACGATATCAACCAAACGCCAAACGAATTGGCAAAGCTCCGTGCAGCGAAAGATGCGTTGCGCGCCGACCTCACGACGGTTGAATACAGCGCCGCCGCCGCAATTGAAACGAAAGCAACGCTGTGTGCGGTTCAAGTGATGCGCCAGTCAGGGATCCGCTAGGCGTCCTCATCACCCGCCGAAACCAAATCTTACTTTGGCGCCGCTGCGCGCGATAGGCGGTCGTTGATCGCCTCGCCGAGATGCTCATTTGGGATCGGCGCCGCAGCGATCCCTGACAAGCCGTATTTAGCGACGCTTTCATCGGCGCGACGGAGCGCCGCAAAGAGATTGGCGGCCGCTTCCGTAAGGTCAGACGCTTCGCTCAAGCATTCGGTGTAGGGATGATGGGGCGTTTCACCAAACGCTAAAAAGACTTCATCAGGATCGGGCGTAGTGACGTTCAGGCGAAGGCGCGCCGTGGGTGCGTAATGGCTTTTCATCATGCCTGGCGCCCGGAGGGCGGATGCGCCGTCCTCTGGCTCTAAAGTCGTTGCACGGATTTTTTCTCCGAGTGCGTCTTCAAGCGTTGCGCGCGATATCCCGCCAGGCCGGAGCAAGATGGGGCGGTCTCCGTCAAAGCCGATAATCGTCGATTCAAGGCCAATTCGGCTCGCGCCGCCTTCAAGCATAAAAATACTCTTGCCACGGAAACTATCGCGCACATGCTCTGCCGATGTTGGGCTTACGCCGCCAGACGGGTTGGCGCTCGGCGCCGCAAGCGGCCGGCCCGACTTTTCGATGAGCGCCTGGGCGATCGGATGATCCGGCGCTCTCACCCCTTGGGTGTCCAGACCGGCGCTTGCAAGCAATGAAAGCGCCGACTGCGCGCGCCTTGGCAGAACGAGCGTTAAAGGCCCTGGCCAAAATTGCTCAGCGAGCCTTTCTGCTTTTTTTGAAAAATGGACATGATCTGCGGCCATCGACAAATCAGCGACGTGCGCAATCAGCGGGTTAATCTTTGGCCGGCCTTTCGTTTCAAAAATCTGCGCCACGGCGTTGTCGTTTGTGGCGTCTCCTGCTAATCCGTATACGGTTTCCGTCGGCATGGCGACGAGGCCGCCGGAACGGATAAGCTTCGCAGCACGTGTCACAGCGTCGTCTTTTGCCGGTTGGATGCAGAGGATGTTTCTCGCTCCTTTAGCGCGCTATAAAACTATACACTCAAGCGTTATTTGCGATCGTCATCGTCGAGCGCGTGGGCCTTTAAGACATCAAGTGGGGCGGCTGCAAGGGCCTCTTCGTGGGTCGCTTCGAGAACAATTGGCGGAGCGACGCCGTCCCTGAGCGCATCCATCCAGCGTGATAAGCACACGCACCACCGGTCCCCCGGTTTCAGGCCGACAAAGCCGTATTCTGGGCGCGGCGTCACGAGATCGTTGCCTGTGCGCTTCTGGTGGTCCAGGAATTCGCTGGTCACTTTTGCACAAACGATATGCAGGCCTGTGTCTTTCCCCTCGGTGTTGCAGCAGCCGTCCCGGAACCAACCCGTCAGCGGATTAGTAGAGCAAACGGCGAGCGGTTCACCCAGAACATTCATTGCCTCTTGTGACTGTTTCTTCATTGGAAAGACTTTCGAGAATTTTCGCTGACCGCGCTTACCACAGAGCGCCCGCTTACCACAGTGTTATTGAGGCGAATAGGTGAGCGGCTGCGCGGCGCCAGCGTTGTCGCTATCTTTTATTGGCCGAACGCGGGGCTCGAACCTTTCTGGTTGAGAATTTATGGCGGTCGGTTCGCGGAGCACCGCTATCGAGGCGTATTCTCGCTGTCACCCCAATGGCGTTTCGCAGCGTCTCATGCGGCGCTTGTGTCAATTGGCGAGCCCTTCAAGCATGAGGCCTAAGGCCTCCAGGTGCACCTTCATTGAGGCTTCATAAGTCTTGTCGGTCGGGCTCGCTAAGACAGCTTCGGTGACAGCGCCAAGCGTTAAGGTCACTAATACGTCCACGGAATACCGTCCTATCTCTCCCGCTTCGATAGCGCCAGTAAACGCCACCCTTGCGAGCGCGCCGAAGTTCTCTGCGTCAATTTCCCGCCATCGTCCATGGCCGATCACCGATGGTCCGTCTATCAACAAAATTTGCCTCGTGGGTCGCGGCTTGCACGCCTCCATGAATATCGAAATTCCACCAAGCAAAGCCTCCATGTATCGATCGTTCGGTGTGATGGTTTGTGAAATCGTCGCGGCTATGGCGCTTGAAACCTCGATGAGCGCCGCCTCAAAGAGATCCTTTTTTGTTGGAAAATGATGGTAAAGGCCGCCCTTCGCAATGCGCGCCTTTTGCGCAACGTCGTCCATTGTAACGGCGTCGTAGCCGCGCGCACCGAACAGTTTTCTTGCAGCGATAAGCGCTGCGCTGCGTGTTTTATTGCGCCTTTCTTCTTGTTGCATTGCTCAGACCCATTGACTTAAAATTTACCGACTGATAGTCGGAAAAAACCGACCCTTAGTCGGTATATATAGCCTGTGCCGGAAAATTTCACAAAAACAGAGGCGCCAGAAACATATCAGGTGGCAATGGAGGGGCTGGTGAATGAAGCGATCGGCGTAAACGCGGCGTCTAAGCCAGATATCGTTGGCGCTGGCGAACCTCTATTGCTCCTCCACGGTTGGCCATTCCACAAGGCGGCCTTTCGGAAGTTGGCGCCGCTTTTGGCGGAACGCTATCTCTGTCACTCCCTGAACTCACTGGGCATGAACGATACTGAAATAACCATTGATCACGATCTCTCATTTCATGGGCATGCTGACCGCCTCATCGAGTATATTGACCGCCAAGGCTGGCAAGAGGTCTCGATACTGGCCCATGACACCGCGGGGACGTTTGCGAGAATAATGGCGGCTAACGCGCCCGACCGCGTGAAAGCCTTGTTCCTCCTAAACACCGAAATCCCACACCATCGCCCGCCTTTTATTCCTCTTTATCGACGCTTATCTCACCTGCCGTTCTTTGAATTTTCGATGAAGCATCTGATGCGGTCAGCCGCCTTCCAAAGGTCGCCCGCCGGCTTTGGCGAGTGTTTTTACGACCGGTCCATGATCGACAGGGATTTTGTTTCTTTGTTCGGCGACTATTGGTTTCAACGACCAAAGCGTTTTTCGGCATTGATAAAATACTTACAAGAAATTGATTTCACTGTTGTTGACAATCTTGGTGATATTCACGGCAAAATCAGCGCGCCTCTGTATTTTATTTGGGGTGCTGAAGATAAGACCTTTCCAGCAGATCTCGGCTATGAAATGGCCAAAGCCGCTCCAAGTTTTGAGCGCTTTGTTCCTATCGAGAAAACCTGTTTTCTGCCGCACGAAGAAAGGCCGATGGCCGTTGCTGAGGCAATTCTCTCATTTTAGCGCTGTTTTGCCGTGATCGCGCAGCTCGTGACGTTTGCCATGCGCGACGACATTACTGTCGAAATTTGCCGGCCGCCATGGTAGCTCTCCGATAAAGTTACGGGCGATTAAAAACATCGCGCCCGGCGAAGGAGATTAACCATGACATACGCCACGCCGATCCGCGACATGCGCCACGCGCTCACAAATATGGCGGGTTTTGACGCGTTAATCGGGTCGGGCGCTTACCCCGATCTGTCCCACGATCTCGTGGACGCGATCACGGATGAATTGGCGAAATACTGCGATAATGTGATCGCCCCGTTGAACTGGGGCAGCGACCAAAACGGCGCCGTCCTTGAAAACGGCGTTGTCCGCACGTCGCCGGGCTTTGATGGGGCCTACAAGCAGTATGTTGAAGGCGGATGGAACGCTCTGGCGTTCCCAGAAGAAGCCGGCGGGCAAGGGCTGCCGTCGACGCTCGCGGTTGCGCTGACAGACGCCATGAACGCTGCGTGCATGTCCTTTGCGATCGGCACCACACTGACAACCGGCGCCATTAAAGCAATTCTTCATGCGGGTACGGACGAGCAGAAATCTCTATTCTTGCCAAAGATGATGACCGGCGAATGGACCGGCACCATGAACCTGACCGAGCCCCAGGCCGGCTCTGACCTTTCCGGTATTCGCACCAAAGCAGAGCCCGTTGGCGATGGCCGGTATAAGATCAGTGGGCAGAAAATATATATTACCTATGGCGACCACGATCTGACGGATAACATTGTCCATCTCGTACTAGCGCGCCTGCCCGATGCGCCAGAGGGGACGGCTGGTATTTCTATGTTTATCGTGCCGAAGGTGCACATCAACGACGATGGGTCTCTTGGCGCGCGAAATGATGTGCAATGCGTTGGTCTTGAGGAGAAAATGGGCCTACACGGATCGCCCACTTGCGTCATGGCCTATGGCGAGCGCGGCGAGTGCTACGGCACTTTATTGGGCGAGGAAAACAAAGGCCTGCGCAATATGTTCGTGATGATGAACTCAGCGCGTCTTGACGTTGGGGTCCAAGGTGTTGGCGTTGCGGAGCGGGCCTATCAGCATGCGCTCGCCTATGCGCTTGACCGTAAACAAGGACGCGCCCCAGGGGTCAAGAGCGGAGATCAGGTTGCGATCTACGAACATGCCGACGTGCGCCGGATGCTCTTCCAGATGAAAGCCCTGGTCGAAGCGTCGCGCGGCGTTTGTTACGCCAATGCCGTCGCCTATGACCTCGCGCGCCATGCGCCAAATGAAGAAGACCGCGCCCGCGCTAAGGCGCTAGAAGAGCTGCTCACGCCGATCTCGAAAGCTTGGTCTACGGATCGTTCAAACGATGTCACGTCCCTTGGTGTGCAAATTCACGGCGGCATGGGCTACGTTGAGGAAACCGGGGCGGCGCAGTTCATGCGCGACGCCCGCATCGCGGCAATTTATGAAGGCACGAACGGCATTCAAGCGATGGACCTCGTGGGCCGTAAGCTGCAAGGGGATGGCGGCGCGGCTGCGCGCGATTTTATTGACCTTGCCCGGGCAAACGTGCGCGACCTCCGCGCGTCTGGCGATGCGACGTTGGAATTGGTCGGCGCCCGTCTCGAAACCGCGTGCGACGCTCTGCTATCGTCGACCGAATGGTTGCTTGAGCGCGCCCCGTCGAACCAAGAAGACGTGATGGCTGGCGCGACGCCTTATTTGAAGCAATTCGGTAATGTTGCGGGCGGCCACTATCTGGCGAAGGGGGCGTTGGCGGCGGCGCAAACGGGCGATGATCAGGCCTACGCCAAAGGCAAGGCGCGGCTCGCGCACTTCTTTGCTGAAACCTATCTCACCGAAGCAGCTGGGCTAACCCCAACGGTCACCGCTGGCGCCGACGTGGTGGAACGTCTTGACCCTGAGCTTCTCTCCGCCTGACGGTTCTTTCGCTGATTAGGCGCGTTTCCTCTGTAAGGTGAATCCTAGATCACACTTACCCTGGAAACGCGTATGAAAACGCTTTGAGTACTTGAAACAATGGCTGTTGATTAGAGAACATCGGCCAGCTTCTTGCACCGGTAGACCCATTATCTTTACAGGCGCTGTGGAAGTGATATTTTTCCACAACTGTAGCGTATGCCTTGGGGGGCGTTTGGGGATGTCGGTTAGTTCAACGAGTAGCGCCGGGGCGGAGCCTCTTATGGAGCCTCGCCTTACGAAAAGCGTTGGAAACGACAAAGAAGATGTCGGGCGCTCTCCCGATACCCACATGGTGCGCGAAAGCGGCGTAAACAGGCGCGCTTTGCTGCAAGCGCCGCTTGCGGCTGCTGCCGTCGCGGCCGCTCTGACGGGGTGCGAAAGATCGGCTGCCCAGTCGAGTACGCCGACGCCCATGCCAACGCCGACTCCTACACCCACACCGCCAGGAACGCCAACGATTGGCGGCGTGTTCGGCGACCAACCCATGACGCGCAGCCTGTCAGCGGCGGCGCTTAAGACGGAAGCTGCAAACAGAAACGCAAACGCAAGCTCGACAACGCAACAAACAATCAACACCGACGAAGCAGATTTGCCTGATTTCATCGGGAGTTTCTCAAAAACGCTCTTGCATAACAGTGAAGGCGAGGTCGATCAGCTCTCTTATCTTAGCTACCTTCAAGCGCTCGCGAGCGGCGACCCGGACGATTTTGAAGCGATCACTGTCGGCAATCCAACGCTCGCTGATCGTATTGGCCTTGTCAGCCCGCAGTCCGCCTATGCGTTTGAGCTTCTTGGTCTCGACGGGCAAGCGTCGCGTATGCCGCCGGCGCCGACCTTTTCTAGCGCGGAAACCGCAGCAGAAATGGTTGAGCTCTACTGGTATGCTCTGTGCCGCGATGTTCCTTTTGCGAATTATGAGACAGACCCGCTCATTAATGCAGCGGTGACGGAATTAAACGCACTCTCTCGAAGCGATATTTTCCCCACAATTAGCGGGGCGATTACGCCCCAGACGGTTTTTCGCTCGTCCTTACCGGGTGCAACCACAGGCCCTTTTTTGAGCCAGTTTTTGCTGCAGCCTTTTTTCCTCGGGGCCTATGAGATCGACCAGCGATACCGCCGCGTTGCGGAAGGCTCGATCAATAACTTCATGACGTCGTTTACGGAGTATCTCGCCATACAAAATGGTGCGCCGCCGATTGGGTCGCTCGTTTTCGACCAGGCGCGGACTTTTCTCTATTCGTTGCGACAGCTTGGCGAATTCGTTCACGTGGACTTGCCGACCCAATCCGGGCTCTATGCTGCGACCATCCTCTTTAATCTCGGTGCGACCGATCAATCTCTGCCGCTGCAAACAAGTGCAACCCAGGACGGCTTTGTTGACTTTGGCAAGGCGGATATCGGGCATCTCGTCACCAAGGGGCCGCGCCATGCGCTCACGGCTGCATGGTACCAGAAATGGCTGGCGCACCGCCGCGTCCGCCCGGAGGCTTTCGCTTGCCGGATTAACGTCCAACAAAGAGGCCTGAGGACTTATCCAATAAATGCAGATGTTCTGGGGTCGGATGCTCTGGCGCGCATCAATGCTGCAAACCCGAACGCCGGCGACCAAGGTCTCTTGCCTATGGGGTATCCGGAGGGATCGCCGGCGCACCCTGCCTATCCTGGCGGGCATTCAAGCTTCATTGCCGCCGCCGCGACCATCTGTAAGGGCTTTTTTGACGAGGACTTTGTCTTCCCGAACCCGGTTCAACCGAGCGTGGACGGGCAGACCCTAGAGCCCTGGACAGGCGAGCCGCTAACCGTCCTTGGCGAATTAAACAAGCTCGTCGGCAATATTACCCACGGGCGCGACGGGGCGGGCATGCATTATCGGTCCGACGGGCTCGGCAATTTTATTGGCGAAGAAGTCGGCCTCTCTATTCTCAGGGATTATGCCGCGACCTATAATCAAGAGTTTAGCGGTTTCACCGTAACCCGGTTTAACGGCGACAGGGTTATGGTTTCGGCTTGAGCGGTCAGTCTTTTCAGCTGGGTATCATCGGTATCAGGATAAAAGTCTAACGCGTGATTTTGTCAGGCAATCCGCTTGTGAACAAGATGGCGCGAAGCTGCAATACGCGCTCGGTTTACCTGTCGCGCGAACGCCCAATGCGCCATCTCGTTGTTCGTATCTGGGCTTAGACTTGGAGCCCACGCTATAGCCCCGGATAAGGGCTTTGGATTTCTGAATACTGGCGGTACGCTTGACTCCCAAGATAGAAGGGGAGACGCCATGCATATCATTATTGCATTGGTGACCGCGATTGCCGGCCTATTGTGGGCGATTTCACGCTTTTCTGACGCCGCCCAATCGGGGCGCGACGCCATTGGCGACGTCCGCGGCTTGTGGCGTTCGGGCCAATGGAGCCGCAAAGTCTCGCAACGTTTGATCGAAAACCTTGAGGATCCGCGAGAGGCCGCCGCGATATTGATGTATCAGACGGCCGAATATGACGGCGCCGTCACCGAGCGCCAGATCGTGCGCATCACTGGGCTCATGGCCAAAGCGTTTGAAACGGACAAAGAAACCACCGACGCACTTTACGCGTTTGCGCGGATGGCGGTCGGGCAGGTGACGGACGCTGGCGGCGCCTTACGGAAATTACTGGAGCCCATCAAAGACGCGTGCTCCGAGGAAGAAAAGCGCGACCTCATCGGTATCCTTAAAGAAATCGCGGAAGTCGAAGGGCCGGCCAATGACCACCAGAAACGTTTTCTAGCAGACGTCGAACGCCGTCTCTTTCCGGCGTAAAGAAGAATCTTCGGCGTGTTCAAGACGACCTTTAAGCTCCGGACCGGTCTTCGCGTCTATGACGTGCGCCAAAGGCTCGAGCGGACGACTCATATGGGGGATAGTGCGCCAGACGCGTCGTCACTAGCTCTTTATGTTGGTCAGATAACGGATCACACTTTCAATGTCTGGTTTGCGCCAGTCGGCGACGGTGTCAGCATTTCGGGCGACATTGAATTTAAAGGTAGTCATCATACTGAATTGTCAGTATTGGTTTTCGCAAACGCTAAAGGATTTCGGACAGTGATCTGGAGTGCGATTGGTGCGGTTTTGGCAGCAATAATTCCAGTTATTGTCCAAATGCCTAACTTTGATGTCATTCGCGAGCTGTTTGAGGATGAGTCTACGCGTTCAGTGTTCTACATGGCGTTATTCCTACTATTGGCTCTCTTTTTGTTCATGGGTCTGATAAGCTTGAATGTCTTACGGAATTCTGTCGAAGAGGTCGCGAATTACGCGAAGAAGATTTTTGCCGCCCTATTGGAAGCGGAGGAAATTGAGCAGGCGAGCATAGAAAGTTCGTATAAAAATAAGCGGCGTTTTAAACTCTAAATTGCATCGAGCGTTATGTTTAAAAAAACTTACCGTATAGCAATTAATATGTCCGAGGCGGCGTTTCGTGAAAAGCTCGCCAAAATAACTGCTGAAACACGTCAAGAGTTTGACAAATCAGATTGTCTTTTCATCGGTGAAGTTTCTGAGAAAAAAATTCGTATTTTGGCGGCTTTGATAACAAGTGTCACTCGCGCACGTGTATACATTTGTCGCAAAAACAACGATCAGAATGAAATAGTAGTTCGTAATTACCTTACCACTATGTGGTATATATCGCTATTTTATGGTCCTTTATTTGGTGTACTTATGTGTGTTATCGTATATTCATTTATTGTTGATGATGGTTTGTCGCTTTTAGACATTGGTACACTGGTTTTAGTGTTGCTTTTTGGCCTGTCTGGATTGCTATCCACGCGCTGGTTTTTTAATCACGGCGCAGAAGGGATGCGGCGATTGCTGCTGGCGCTATTCGACGGCGAAGACGTCACCTAAAACACAAAACAGGAATAAAACGTATGTCACTTGAGGGAAAAACGCTGTTCGTCACCGGCGCGTCGCGCGGCATCGGCTTGGAAATCGCGAAGCGGGCCGCACGCGACGGGGCCAATGTGGCGATCGCAGCGAAAACCGCCACACCGCATAAACATCTGCCCGGTACGATTTATACGGCAGCAGATGAAATTGAAGCCGCAGGCGGAAAGGCCTTGCCCTTGATCGTTGATATTCGCGCCGAAGAGCTCGTCAAAGAGGCGGTTCACAAAACCGTTGAAACCTTTGGCGGCATCGACATTTGCGTCAACAATGCGTCGGCCATTAACCTAACGGGTACGGAGCAAACGGAGATGAAACGCTGGGATTTGATGCATCAGATCAATGCCCGCGGCACGTTTTTGGTCTCAAAGGCGTGTATCCCGTTCCTTAAAAAAGCAGAAAACCCGCATGTTTTAATGCTCTCTCCGCCGCTTGACCTGGCCCCAAAATGGTTTTCTGGCCACGTGGC
>JBCCTV010000089.1:0-11584 GCA_039197915.1 Pseudomonadota bacterium
CTTCAAGTAATCGATCGCCTCGTCGGAACGCCCCGCGCTTTGGTAGGCTCTTACAAGCGCAAGAAGCGGATTGTCCCCTTGGTCACCAGTTTCGTAAGATTTCCGAAACGCCTCTACACTCTCGTTGAACTGATTTAACCCTTGCAAGGCGAAGCCGCTAATAAAGTCCGCCCGCTCCGGGTTTTCCGTTACCGAACGGAGCTGTTGAGTTGTTTCCTGTGCGCCAACGAAATCGTTAACGCGTAACTGCAACGCTGCGAGATTTTCGAGAACGGTCGTGTTGTTAGGCTCGCGACCGGCAACCGCTTTCATAACCTCGACGGCGCGATCGACCTTGTTCTGACGAAGCAAAAACTGCGTGAACTGAATACCAGGCCCCGACCGATTACCGCTTACCTGGAACGCTTGACCGAACCGCTCCTCAGCAAGCTCCATCGAACCCGCAATTTCGTGGGCTCGTGCAATAAGCAAGAGAGCGGGCAAATAGTCACTCTCGTTCAAAAGGACCGTCCGCAAATCGGCGATTGCGGAGAGAGTGTCGCTGTTGTCTAACGCCAACGCTGCGCGAACGACGAGCGCTTCGGATTGCGTTGCGTCCTTATCGAGAATATCGGTAGAAATCTCTTTCGCTTTTTCTTTGTCACCACTTCGAAATTCGATTTCGGCAACCCTTGCTAGCGCTGAGAGCCGGTCGAGTTCTTCCGGAGCGTCATCGCCGATGGTTAAAAGTTCCGCCTTCGCCGTATCGAGGTCTCCCTGAGCAGCGACAAAGTCTGCATAGAAACGCCGCATTTCAAAGTTGCCCGCATTTTCGTCAACGATTTTCTTAAGGGACGCACGCGCTGCATCCTGACCATCAAGTGTAGCGATTAATCGAACGTAGTCCTTCTTTGCTTCGTTATCGTCTGGGCTCGCATCAACAAAGCGCTGAAAAATGTCGCGCGCCCTGTTATCACGATTTCTCGCTAGGAATACACCGTATGCTCTGAGATAGGCAGGCTCGTCCGGCGACCCATCGATCAAGGCCCGATACGCCGCATCAATCCGGTCACGATCGCCAATCCGTTGTTGCAGTAGTTCAATTTTAATAAGCTGGAGGGCCGCCTTATCGTCGACGGCGGTAATCCCACGGTCCAGGGCGGCGATCGCCGCTTCAAAGTCTTTGACGAGTACACGTTCTGCAGACAGAACAATATAGGGCTCTGATCGGTTCGGCGCTCCCGCGATAGAACGCTTCGCCAGGGCGACTGCGCCAGCGGGGTCTTCGTATTTCAGGGCGACGGCAGCGGCTAAGGACAATCCCGCTGGGTCCTCAGGGAGAAGCGCCATGGCTTCGTCGCTTAGCGTCTTTGCCCGCTCAATATTGTTGCGAACAAGCAAGCGTTGCCCGAGATCAATTCGTGACGCAGCATCCTCGGTATCAAGATCAACGATTTTGTTCAAAACGGCGAAGATTTGACCGTCGTTCTCTTGCGCGCGAAACACCTCTAAAAGGCCGCGCAGCGCTGGTAAATGATCGGGGTTTATTTGAAGCGCGTTGCGAAATTCTATGCCCGCTTTACCGACCTCTTCCTTCTGCAGGAGTGATTCACCGCTACGCGTAAATCCGGCCACACGCTCTTCCGGCGTACTGCACGCACTTAGGAGCGCTGCTGCGGCGACGACGCCAATTAGCGCTTTAATAAGTGTTGGGATCGCGTTTGAGGCAGTCGGCATATTCGGCTTCTTTCTCGACAATTGGGCAATAATTCTATTTGCAAACATCGCGCAGATACTCATTGGTTTTTCTAGGCGTTATGCACGATTTATCGCATATGCAAAACGCGGGCGAATTGGAATTTGGTTAACGGCCGCGCCCTGGAAACGCTACACAAAAGGGCAAGCTAATGATCCCTGTTTTTTGACTTTCACGCTCAGAACGAGAGCGCGCTTATGTCAAACCACAGTTCTGTGGAATTACCCTTAACGCGGCGTTGCCACTTTGCAGCGCGAGGCAGAAACTATCAACGATTACTACAAAAAAGAGAGGACACTGGGCGTTCGAAGAGGCCGTGACGATGAACGAAACAGGCCTAGCGAGACATCTCGCCTTATATGAAGGTCGCGATTCGGCGGGAATTCCGCTCAGTGCAGGACCCGGCCCGGGCTGCCCGGAACCTGAACATCGATCACCGCATCTAACGCGGCCTCAACCTCCAGCGCTGAGTGGCTGACACCATCTGCGCCAATGCGCCTGAACGCGCCTGGCCGCTCATCGAATATCTTTCCCGACACAATAAAAGGAATATCGCTGTTCAACGAAGACGAACGCGCAAGCGTCAGTGCCTCCGCCAAGGCCGGCAACGCCATATCGCGCGATCTGACGGCGCTCAGCGAAACGCATGCGGCGTCAAATCGGCGTCGGCTGAGGATGTCGGCAAATTCAGCCGCGTTGCGTGGGAAGTCAAAAGTTGCGTCCCACCCGGAGGCGCCGAGAACTTCCGAATTCAATATTGGGCCCAGGAGATATGTGTCGCCCGGGGCGCAAACCGAGATGACACTCCGGCCTGTCGCCCCAAGAACGATGGGTTTTGAACGTTCGGCGCTCATCGCCGTTCTCAACGCGGACAATAACGTACATGTTGCAATGGTGATATCGACCTCGCCGCAAACGTCTTGCCGCCACAAGGCACTCAATCTGGATATGGTCGCCTCGAACACACGCGCGATTTCAAACTCAGGGGCGAGCGACGACGATACGATATACTGAACGATGCGCCGCACAGACTGCAGGTCATCCATCAACAACGCGTCCGTGATGGCGTTAACCTGATCGCGTTGGCTCTGCGCGGCTGAGCCGTTGACATTTGCGGCGCTAATGCGGGGCCCCATAGCGCCGTTAACATATGAGCTTATGACCTCCCTAACCTGCCCGAGGTCAGGCTTCACAAATTCACGTTGCAATGACGCCAATTCTGAGAGGCGCAGTGGCGCTTGGCTGGGTTCAAAGTGTATGCTGCGGCGAAGCTCATCGCCCGCGCCAATCGACCCGAGAACATCATTGTTCGCGGCAAGCTGCATACTCCAATGACCAAAAACGCGCTTATCGCTTACATATTCCGAAAGGACCTCAACGTCCGTATGCCGCTCATCTTTTCTGATCGCTTCAAACAATGTCTCTATTTTACGTTCTGGCCCCTCTATCCACTGCAAAAAACGATGGTCGTCGAATACGACAACGCCTGTTACACCGAGTTTAGCATTTTTTGCCTGGGCGGCGAGAACAAGCGCCTCCAAGTCATTCGGATTGAACTCAGGCGTGGATTTGCTCCTGTAGATGAGCGTGGCGATAGGACTGGAAGCCGACTTTCGACGGTCCACACGGGGCGTAGGCGGATTGTTTCCTGCCATCAATCGTCCTTAAAGTCCGTATAGGAACGGACACCCGGCTTGGCTTGGCAAGTAACGATTCACTAGAGGACCGGAGCCTCCGTGATACGCCATGCACTCATACGATTGGGCTGTTTTTCAGCGCTCTTTTAACGGCTGGGCATTTACACATCAAACCGACACCGTTTCGCACGAGGTACGATACCACTGGGAACGTGCCGTGCGCGAGCTGTATCGGTCAAGTCAAATTGACGCACAATGCGTTTTTCATCTTTATGGAGTGATCTGGTTTTACCCAGGCTCTTATGGTTGTGTATTGGGAATGCCGCGCGAACGCTTTGACGTTGCATCCGCATATTAGAAGGTCGAACAATAGGATCTACACCAGCCCTAGCATATGTTTTCCCAAAAATGCTCCGCCGACTAGCTGGCGAGATAAATCAATTGCCGTCAGCTAAAAAATGCTGCGAAAAAAACGTCTGGAAAGTCGTCTATGGCTGCTAGACCTCGCCGTAGGGCCATACGTTCAATACCACCCTGCGGTCTCGACCTAGATAATAGAATCGGCACGGCAACGAAGCCGCGTGCACGATCAATTGCGTTCAGATGGGCCGGAGAGAATGGCGCTACACGCTATAAGTGTGAGCGCCTATTCCAGTGGAAATAACCAAGCATGTTCCGGCCCAAGACTTCAAAGTTAGTCGTGCCGCCGGTTGTTTCGAACGCCGCCATTTAGTTTTGTCAGCCCGAAGGCGACAACAGCCATCACCAATGCAATTGCCACGAAATCACCAGCGTGCAAATGCAGCAAAGGCCCACCGTACCCGCTATCAGTGACAGGATTGTGCGCCGCCGCCGGTGCGATCATGGCTGTCGCAGCGAGCGAACAAATAAGTGAATTCTTCATTGGCGTGGTTCCTAGGATTTGCGTTCGCAACGTTTATACTGTCGCAACCTAGCGAAGCGAAGTGCGGTTGAACACCCTGTATCGACGATCGAGGTGCATAACAGTTCGCAATTTCAAAGCTGTCATGCGACGACTGTGGAAAAATATACGCCGCCAAATCACCGAAACGCCGAGAAGGCGCCTTGAGCGAAAACGTATCATCAAGGCTCGAATTAACAACGCCTCGCTTAACCAAGTCATCAAACGACCGCACGGCGTCTAGCCAGTAGATGCGCGCCACGCTGGCGACAACCGAAGCAACCGCATAGCCTCGACATTAATCAACGCACCCATTCTGAGGCCATATGTTCCGCCCGCTCGCCAGTCTTTGCCTAATACTATCGTTCTTAACCGGACACACTATAGCGGCGCCGCCTTTCCCAGAAAACACCGTATACGATCAAAAAATCCCGACCATTATGGCCGTCCTTGGCTACGAAGCGGGCGCTGATATGACGACGCCAGAGGACGCCGTCCGCTATCTCGCAGCGCTCGCGTCAGCCGCACCGGACCGAATGCGGGTCTTTGACTATGGCGAAAGCTGGCAAGGGCGAAAACTGCAATACGCAGTGATCACATCTAGCGAACGCATGCTTGAGCTTGATGAGGTGAAGGCGGCGATCGCCACGCTTGCGGCCGGCAATCCGTTAACCAATGAAAAACGGAGCGCACTCCTTGACCGCGCTGCGCCAGTAACGTGGCTTTCTTATGGCGTACACGGAGACGAAATATCCTCCACCGACGCCGCACTTTCGCTCGCCTATCATCTGCTTGGCGCGCAGAACGATCCCAAGGTCCAAAAGATCCTTGACGAAACGATCGTCGTAATCGACCCCGTGCAAAACCCAGACGGTCGGGCGCGGTTTATCAATGCCTTCAAAGACAATATCGGTATCGCCCCTTCCAAAGATAGATGGTCTGCGGAGCATGTACAGCCGTGGCCGCGCGGGCGTTTCAACCATTACCTGTTTGATTTGAACCGGGACTGGTTTGCGCTTAGCCAACCCGAAACCAGAAGCCGCATCAGCGCATACTTAGAGTGGAACCCAGTGGTATTTGTTGATGCCCATGAAATGGGCGGCGATCAAACGTATTTCTTTCCACCCTCCGCCAATCCGATCAACCCGTTCGTGACGCCAACACAATTAGACAAGCAGACCTTAATCGGCCGGGAAAATGGTCGTGCGATGGATGAAGCGGGCCAAGCGTACTTTACGCGGGAGATTTTTGACGCGTTTTATCCAGGGTACGGCGACACCTGGCCAACACTGAACGGCGCAATCGGGATGACCTACGAACAAGCGTCACCAAGCGGCCTGGTTTATGAAAAACGCGACGGCGCCGTTTTTTCCTATGCGGATGCTGTCCGCAATCACTTCATCACGTCACTGACGACCGCGCACACCGTCGCGCAAAACGCATCCAAATTCCTCGCCGATTTCGCAGGCTTCCGGCGTGACGGAGTCGCCAATGGGGAGAAATCAAGTTCGCGATTTCACTATATCGATCGGAGCGCTTCACCGACTACAGCGCGTAAGTTGGCAACGAGACTACACAACCAAGGCGTCAGCGTCGATGTGATCGATGGCGCCAAGACGTTCTGCGGCGAAGGCTTCGACGCCGGCGCTTATGTGATTGACGCCGCGCAGCCAAACCATGCGCTTATTCAGAACGTTTTATCACCGTCAATCGCGCTACCGCAGCGATTTGTTCAGGAACAAGAGGCACGCCGGAAACGCGGCCTGCCTCACCAACTCTATGACGCCACAGCCTGGTCGTTACCGCTGATGGATGGCCTACGGAGCGTTAGCTGCTCTACGGCTCCAAATACCGAAACGCGTCGATTTTCCGATGCCGAACAAAAGACAGCGCCTGAACTTCCACCAGCGAATTTCGGCTACGCTGTCCCCTGGAAAGACGCAAGCCACGCGTCCCTTATCATGAAGGCGCTCGCCTCCGGTATTCGGGGCAAAACTGTCGATGCGCCGTTTACGATTGGCGACCAATTATTTCCCCGCGGGAGCGTCATCTTTCCGAATGCGGAAAACGACAGCGGTTCACGCAAATTCTCCGATACGCTCACAGTACTGAACACAGCCATCGGCGCTGAAATTGCGCCGTTAAGCAAAAGCTTCACAACGACCGGACCAAATTATGGAAGCGGCCGCGCCCATCGGCTTAAGGCGCCAAAAATTGCCCTCGCTTGGGGCGAAACAACACGGCCGCTGTCTGCCGGGTCCACGCGATACATCATAGAACAAAACCTCGGCACGCCGGTAAACGTCATTCGTGTTTCATCGCTCGCACGGGCTAATTTATCCGCCTACGATGTTTTAATTTTACCAGATACCACAAACAGCTTTGTCGATCGGCTTGGCCTTTCGGGCGTCAGTGCGATTTTCGACTTTGTCGATAATGGCGGCGTACTGATCAGCGTTGCCGGCAGCGTAAAGGCGCTCAGCGAAAAACCGTTCAATTTATTGGAGACCTCACTGGAGGATGCAGCGTCGAGCGAAGACTCTTCTGGCGCCGCAGGGACCGACGGAGACACAGCACTCTTTCAATCAACCGATGAATATGAGGCCTATTTAGCCGACCATGATCGCTCCCCCGATGACGCCCCGGGCGCGCTCCTGTCCGTTGAAGCCGACGCCGACCACTGGCTCGCAAGCGGATACTCCAACGCAGTCACTTACTATGAAGGCGAGGCTATATTCAGCCCACTGAAGCTCAATGACGGCGCAAACGTCTTCCGATATGCTGGCGCGGACACCCTCGTCGCGAGCGGGTATTTGTGGTCAGAAAATCAAAACCAGCTGGCCTATAAGCCGTTCGTTATGACAACCAGAAGCGGCAAGGGCATTGTCATCGCCTTCACGCAATCGCCCACTAAACGCGCTTACCTAAACGGCCTGACTTTACTCCTCGCAAACGCGCTCGTTCTCGGGCCTGCCCATGCGCATTAAATAGCGCTGGATTAGAGCAACGTTGCATCAATCTGAACCGCGTCGTTGCTCTAGGTTTTTTCTTTACCGCGTTTTCTTCGCCCAACCGATCCCCACTTGGGCGGAAAACGCTCTAGTGACCAGCGCTTTCTAATTTTAAGCAACTTCCGCCAGAAGCAGCGGCAAACCTAGAAATTGAAGCCTGCTCCAACGCCGTAGCGACGTGGTTCCACGAGGAAGACGTTATAAAACAACCCAGCCGTCTGGCCGAAGTTTGAAACGCCTGTAATGGCGTCGTTGTCTGTGAAGTTTTGGACAAACAAGCGAACAAACCACTCTTTTTCTTCCGGCGTGTAGGTGATTTGCGCGTTGCCTAGGAAATAACCAGGAATAACATCCTGGGCCTCATTGAAGATCGTGGCGAACGACTCCGTCTGATAGTACAGATCAGTACGCGGTGTTATTTCTGCACCGTTCGCAAGGCGGATCGTGTACTGTACGCCGCCGCTGATTTGGAAGTCAGAAGAGCCGGGGAGTTCGTTACCGGTTACGTCTGTTGGAAGACCCGTTTGCGCGAGGGTGAAGTTTACGTCCTCGCCTAAGAAATTCGACACTTGTTCATTGATCGACAAGCCAGGCAATAGTTCATTGGTGCCGTCTAAGAACCCGGCCAATTGTGAGCAGACGGTGAATTCATCATCGGTAAACGCACTAATCAAACCAAAGAGCGGGCTGATGGTCGTAAGATCTGCGCCGATCAAATTAAATTCTGCGCCGCTATTCTGAAGGACACAGTTTTGAGCGTTGGAAATATCAGCGAGGACCACGGCCCCGTCGACATTCGCAGCCGGATTAGACGAGTTAATGGTCGAAAACTCGCCAATTTCAGTATTCAGATATGATGCATTCATGTTCAAGACGAGATCGTCCATTGGGCGCGCAACAAATTCCGCTTCAAGCCCCCACACCGTGGCGTCTACATTTTCATTGACCGTCGTTTGGTTCACAAAATTGGCGATCTGAAGACCGGAATAATCGTAGTAGAAGCCAGTCAAGTTCGCTTGCAGCTTGTTTTCGAAGAAATTGCCTTTCATCCCAGCTTCAAAGGCATTGATATTCTCGGAGTCATAGGTGAGCGAGATGCCCTCCTCCAACCCTAAGCTCGGACGCGGGTTGAAACCGCCGGCTTTGAAGCCGCGGGTGTACGATGCGTAGAAATTAACAGTGTCCGACGCCGCCCACTCAAGGACTGCGCGCCCGGTCGTTGCATTAAATGTGTCTTCAACGATGCGGAAGTCGTTGATGGCGCCCGGTGTGCCTTCGGTTAGCTCATCAGCATCGAGAAGGTCGCGCACATTTTCAGTACCCACCGGAACCGTCGCGATTCCCAGCGAATCTAGGAAGTTCCCGCGGTCACGCAACCCCTTGGTATCGAAGTTGCGACGGATGCCGCCGGTGAACTTCAGAGTGTCCGTAATGTCGATGTATATTTCACCAAATACCGAATAGGACTCAGTGAAGTTGTCATCGGTATCGTTGAAAAAGAACGGTGTGAAAGCGACACCGCCGTCGACAGCGTTTGATGCTGCGAGAGCCTCGGCGGGGGTAGCGCCGTTTTCAATAGCGGCCGAATAAGCCTCGCCCCGCGCGAAAATAGTTCCGGCCGCTGCGGCTGCGTAATCAAGAGAATTTGAGCTTACGATGAAGTCGGCAAAACCGTTAGAGCGGAAGAAGTTGAAGCCCAGCAAGAAGTTATAGCGGCTATCGAAACTCGACGTCGCGATGGCTTCAAAGTTCACATAGTCATTTTCACTGAAGGAGCGGCTTGCAGATTGGAAGAAGTTGGACCGTGCAAGGATATTTCCACCGATCGACCCGGTTAAGCCGTCAATGTCAAAACCAGACGAGGGAATGGTGCCGCCGGTGAAAAATTCGTTGGCGAGGATCGGAACGCCGCCCACTTCAGGAGAGCCAAAACCGAGCTCGCCAGCTGCAAAACCAGTCGCGAGATTTGGGTTCAGTGTCAGCGGCGTACCGACGCCACCGTCAAAGTCCTGAATATTAGAGTATTTAACGTTGCCCCAACCCGCATTAATCTTGAGCGATATTGTTTCGAAGTCGTGCTTAATGTTCAGAAGAACAATAGTCTCTTCAACGTCGTTCTGTGGATCAATATCAAGCGCAACAACGCGGGGGTCGGTAGACTGCTCGAACTGACCAAAGAGCGGGCCGTCTGCAATATTGAAAAGCCCGAACAACTCGGCGTTTGCGTTCGCAACTGGCAGCGGTAAGCCTGCCTGTAAACCTGCCAGCGCGAGCGCATCGGTCGAGGCTGTGCCCAATGTGGAGGCCCGTGCGTCAGGGCCTAAACCGCCAAAGCTTAAAGGACCAGGCGCACAACCGAGAGCGGGATCAGTGTTACAAAGCGCCGATGAAGACGCACGCTGACGATTGTCTTGCTCGTTAAAATAGCTCGCCGTCACATCAACTGTTGTGTTGTCTGTCGGGAGCCAGCGCGCGGTGCCTCTAAAGGAATAAATGTTGCGATCGTCGATGTCGCTTCCCGTGAAGGTATTCTCGGTGAAACCTTCCCGTTGGATAATCGTGCCCGCTAGACGAGCAGCAAACGTATCGGTGATCGGCACATTCAAGTGACCGCGCAACTTCACGCTTTCGAAGTTGCCGTACTCGGCGTCAACCGATGCAGATACGCCGTCGACGCTCGCTTTGTTTGTTATGACGTTAAGCACGCCCCCTGTTGCGTTCCGTCCAAAGAGCGTCCCCTGCGGTCCGCGCAGCACCTCTATGCGCTCGATGTCGTAGAACTCAGTCTCAAACAAGCGCGGCGCCGTGATGAAAACATCGTTAATGTGGATTGAAACGGACGGCTCCGACGACGACGCAACGGCAAGCTCGCCGACGCCGCGCAGGGCGATGCTCACCCCTGTAAAATTGTTCCGGCTCAACGAGAAGTTCGGGATGTTGAACTGGATATCGGTAAAGCTCTCAATTTGCCGCGCGTCTAACTCACCGCCGCCAAACGCCGACACCGCGATCGGCACATCTTGCAGCGACTGCTCCGTACGCTGCGAGGTCACGATGATTTCGTCCGTAATCGATTGGGCGAACGCCGAGCCCGTGGCGATTGCTGACAGTGCGACGCCGGACATTAAGCGGCCGAAAGTTTGCCCAGTTGGCCGTTTTGTGAACCTCATTACATTACCCTTCTTTGGCGTTTCCGTGCGCATTTGATCCGCCCAGTGAACAGCATGCGCTTGTAGCTATTGTGCCAAGACGCCCCCAGCGCCCGGATAAGTAGTCTTAACAGCGCATGGCGACCAAGCAATTAACCCTAACGAAACTGGTGGGTTTTCCCTGATCGCGTGACAATAACGCAACGACAATGGTTTTGGTTAATAGGCCGTTACGCGCAGGCCCTTTTTCGCTGCAGCGCCGTAACTGGAGCTTGAGCAACAGCAGCTCGGATTTGCTGCGCCGCACCAAGAGCTTAAATGGCGCGAGCCAATGCGCGCGCAGTTTTCACTCTGGCCTCAGCTTGATCACAAAGCACAGGCCAAAATTAACGGCGCCGAAAAGCCTTGTGACGCGCGCGAAATGCGCGATGTTGGTCGGAGTTACATGGCTAGTCGGTATTTTCGTAAATGGGATGCTCGCTGGCCAACGACCAAAGCGACCGGGAGGGCCTGATGCGCGTCATCATTGTAATTCTAATTCTGCTTGCAGCCGGCTTTTTAGGATATCGCGCTTATGACAACGCAGTGCAAACAGGCGCTCTCGGCAAAGAACGCGAGGCTGGCGTGCCGTCTGGCCCAGCAACGCCAGCTCCCGTTGTTCTCGCGCGACAGGCGTCCATCAAAGATGCAAGCCCCGAAGGCGTGAACAAGCAGATCCTATTCGGCGACCTGCACGTGCACACGACCTATTCAACGGACGCCTTTTTGTGGGCGCTGCCAATAAACCAGGGAAAGGGCGTACACCCCGTAGCCGACGCTTGTGACTTTGCGCGTTACTGCTCAGCGATTGATTTCTGGTCGATCACGGACCACGCGGAGGCCTTAACGCCAATAAGGTGGGAACGCACAAAAGAGGCGATACGCCAATGCCAGGCGCGCTCCGACAGCGAAGAAAATCCGGATTTGATTTCGCTTCTTGGTTTTGAGTGGACCCAAGTCGGCGCCATTCCCGATGAGCATTTCGGGCACAAAAACGTTATCTTTCAAGGGCTTGCCGATAAAGACGTGGCCGCCCGCCCGATCGCCGCCGTCGGCGCCGCATTAGACGCCCTTCGGAATAACGTGAACAC
>JBCCTV010000090.1:0-11322 GCA_039197915.1 Pseudomonadota bacterium
GCAAGATCACAGTCGGGCTCAACCGGAGTCGATAACCATTTTAAGGTCTGCAAAAGCCTTGCTTCGGCCGACAGATCTTTATCGATCCTAAACCGTAAGCCTTCGGAATAAGTCTCAACGGTCTTGTCCACCAAAGCTTCAACCAACGCAGCATATGTTGGGAAATAATATTGCAGTGAGGCGAGCTTAATGCCGACTTCGTTTGCGATCGCCCGTAAGGTGAGTGCTCCGGCGCCGTCGTTTGCCAAAATTGACTGAGCGGCGCTTACGATTTCCGCGCGTCGGTCTTTGGCCTTCTTCTTTGCAATCCTCGCCATTGAAATCAGTTCCCGTCTAACCTTTAGTTTTACCTGTCATTTGACATGTCAATCAACCTGTCATACGACAGTTAACGACCTTGGGAGAACATCATGACGACGAGACGCGATTTTTTGCTGGCAGGGTCTGCAGCTGCCGCAACGCTTAATTTATCTTCGTGCGAACGCCCGAACGTCGCTCTTCCAAGAGGCGCGCGTATTGTCGTGATCGGGGCGGGTTTTGCAGGTATTGGCGCGGCAGGACGATTGCAAGACGCCGGCTACCTGGTCGAGCTGATCGAAGCGAGCGAGCGGATCGGCGGACGCGCCCACAGCGTCCCACTCGGTGACTTCCCTGCCGATCTGGGCGCCAATTGGCTGAGAGTATCCAATAATGAGCTTATGCCGATCGCCGAGGAGATGAACTTAGTCAGTGCAAAGTCTAATATGCAGACAAGCGCCTTTTTGAAGGACGGCGTAATCGAGATCATGGACGCGTCTAGAGTCGAAGGAAACGTTGAGCAAGCCCTGGCGGGCCCTTATGTAAGATACCAAGCCGCGCGGATGTTGGGCCGGCGCCCACGGGCGCGCAGCGCGCGAGAGTTGCTCGAGCCAGTGTTCGCGGCGGACCCAACGTTCGAATGTACTGGCGCGAGACTAATCGCCGGGATTTATGCGGCGGATTTAAAAGACCTGTCAGGCGATATTCTGATTGGCGGGGGTGCTGACGCCTCACAGTCCGCAGACGAACTTATAGAGCCGACGGTGGTCGGCGGGATGCAAGCCCTAGCGGAAGCGCTGGCTAAACCTTTAAAACCAGTTTTTGGTGAGCAAGCCCGGCGAATTAAAAGGACTGACGCTGGCGTTTCCATCACGACGAACCGGCGAACGATAAACGCGGACGCCGTCATCGTGACCACGTCGATCGGCGTTTTGAAAAACCAAGGCATCGTGTTTGAGCCGGGGTTGCCGAAGCGCCATAAAGAGGTGCTGGACGCAATGGATATGGGGAGCTTTGCAAAGCTCTGGATCCGTTATCCAGAAGCGATTTGGTCTTTCGAAACAGATGTCGTTGGGATGTGTGGTACGGACGAAATTCATGGCGTCTTCGATTTTTCCAAATCGCACGATCAGCCCGTTATATTGGCGTACGCGGCGGGAGATCAGGGGCGGGTTCTAGAAGCCATGTCGGATGAAGACGCCCGCACCCTCGTTCACGAAACCCTGAAGACACGGCTCGGGATTGCGTTGCCTGAACCGACAGGGTTCGCGAAAAACAGCTGGAGCGAAAACCCACTGGTCGGGGGCGCGTATATGTATCCAAACACGCAATATCGAGCGGATGATAACCTCAGGCTCCGAGCGCCAATCGCCGACCGTATTTTGCTCGCTGGTGAAGCGCTTGCGGAAAACTTTGGCTATGTGGACACCGCGTGGAGCGATGGCCGCCGCGCTGCGGATTTACTCATTGCATAGAGTAAACGCCGCTCGACCGTCCTAAGACCCGGGGCCGTGAGACGCCCGATGAGACGTCCAGAGAGACAGTTGTCCGACTGATTTCAGGAATTTCCTGGCGCTCAAGATTAATCGATCGGATTGCCGGAAAAAAAATCGACCGGATATTAAGGCTTTCGGACCATCGTTACGGCGCAATGCAGTTAAACTGTGCGCCTGCGGAGGTCCGTTATGTCCAACTACCTGAAATGGCCCCTATTTCTGAACGCACCCGTTTTCGGCGTGTTATTGATTTACGCGTTGTGGACCGAAGGCATTACAGCGGACGTTGTAAAAGTCGCCGTTTCCGTGATCATCGTTAACCTTACCCTTGGATCGATGGTTGCTGTCTCACAAGCGCGCAATGATAATGCCGCGCCGAGCGACGCCCAGAAAAATTAGAGAAATCCGCCTGAGCCAAATGGTCAAACCAACGCCTGCCCTCAGTGAGAAATTGTCATCAAGCGGATCAGCGATGGCGCATATTGCGCGCGCCCGCTACGCATCGCTTATTGGAACGCTCGCCGATCCTGAAGCGATGCAAGACCCTGTTCGCGCAGGCGACGCCAAAGCAAAATTCGCTGGCCTTTCCGCCGAGGAACGCGAGGTCATCCTGGGCGATGTGCGCGAGATCGCAGCGGTCCGGCAAAACGCGATCGCGAACGCAGAAGAAATCGGCGCAGCGCTCGCGAATGTGATGCCAACCCGGCCGGAATTCCAAGGGCTGCGCGACGTTTATGTGAAGTCCCTGGCGCCGTTCCTCGCCACAAAAGAGCTCCGGCGCGCAGAGGCGGCGACCACTTTGCGCTTTGCCATCGCCGCTGGCGTCGGCCTCTTCGTGGTCGTTTTAATTTTGGTCAACACATTCCCGAACGCCCCCGATGGATCGTATGAGGACAAAAAGCGACTGGTCCTTTACGGGGCCGGAGCGCTCGGGTTTGGCGGGTACGCCTATTTTCGCCACCGCCTTTATAAGATCGTCAACGTGGCGCGCGACCGGATGGTCAAGGCGATCACAAACGCCCTATCCTTGCGCTACGAGCGCGACCCAAAAAGTTCTGCGGTTTTTGATCAGCTGCGCGACTGGAGTGTTTTTCCTTCCCACACGCGAACACGCTTTCAAGACCGCTTCGCGGGGGATTGGCGCGGGGCGCATTTTGACTTTAACGAGATCCACCTCGAAGAGCGCCGCGGTTCCGGGCGATCAAGACGATGGGTCACTGTTTTCCGCGGCTATTGCGTTGATATTACCTTTGAACGGACGTTATTTGGACAGACCGTCCTTGTGCCGAAGAATGTCGGCAGTGGTTTCTTGAGCGGGTTCCCGCGTCAGATGAAGAAGCGAAATCTTGCCCCCGTCGGCGTCGCGGCGAGCGCTTTCCACGACCGATTTAATTGCTACGCCAATGACCAGGTTGAAGCCCACTATATTCTGGATCCCGCATTCCTGGAGCGTCTGATTGCCATGGAAACAGCGATCCATGGCAAGGGCCTGCGCGCCGTCTTCGAAGGCAATAGCGTAAAAGTCGCGATCGAATGCGAGGACATGTTCGAGATCAAAGGGTCAGAACGTTTGGACAACCCTCAAATTATGGCGCGCACGCTGCACGAGCTTGGGTCCATTTTCGACTTGGTCGATTTTGTTCTCAAACGGGAGCTGGACGCGCCGAAAGCCACGAAATCCTTTGGACGCCTCAAAAGCGCCTAGCCCGCCAAGCCATCACGCTGGCGTGGGGATCGCGGTCGCAGGCCCACCAACAAAAACATAGAGCGCCATGGCGCTTCTATTGGAACGCCCGCCGCTCTCCTATGAGGCGTCTTAAGCTCAAGCGCGAGCCACGATATACCAGCTCGGCTTCGGCAGGACGTCCTCTTCCAGAATTTCGAAACCCGCCGATTGAATATCGCTCTTGAGTTCGTCGGGGCCGAATGATTCCACATTCGGCGCCTTCCCAATAAGCTGAAGGCCTTTAATCACTATGGGGATGAACAGGTTCATCTCCTTCACGCAAGGTGTCTTTGAGATGAAAAGCCCCCCGGGTTTGAGGAGCGCTTTTACGCTTGCAAGAAACGCTTGGCGGTCGGGAACGAGATGGACCAGATTAAACGCCAACACCACATCAAACGACGCCGCCTGCAATTGGGGGTCGTCGATCAAGCCCGCGCGAAATGTGACGTTTTCGGCGTTTTGGTCGAGGCGCTTCTGCTCGGCGATTTCTATCATCCGTGTGGAAACATCAGTCGCTAGGAGCGACCCAATGGCGTCTGCAAGCAAGAGCGCCGTCGTTCCAGTGCCGCAGCCTACCTCGAGCCCTGCCATGTCCTGGGTCAAGCGACTACGAACCCGCTCAATGGTCGCTTTATAGGCGGCTTCATTTCGGACGGGTTGAGCGGCGTATTTATCGGCGGCTTTGTTCCAAAAGCTCTCTTGCGTCGGCATGCGCACGCCTCCTTTGTTTGGCTTTTTATTGGTTTCGCGCTTGGCTTGTTCCAGCGAGGTAGAGCGGGCGCACCCACCCCGCAAGCCACCCGAAGCGACCTTCCGACAGGATGACTGTATAACGCGCCAAGCCGCCCAGCCCTGCTTTTAAAGCTGCGGGCGCTGGAGACAGAGGTCAGCGCCGATCATGCAATTGGAGCGTTTTCGAAGCGAGGCACAGCGCAGGAAAATGCGTGCGTCTTGCCTTCTCTCGTATTTATCAGCCCTATGACTATTGAGATATTTTGTCGAACCGTCCAGGCAATCCGGCATCGTTCCCGATAGGCGCCATTCGAAACGGCGCTAACGGATCTTCTTGCACAGCCGATACCGGGATAAGAGTATCGCTTGAAGGGTCAATCGGTCCCTCTGGCGTTGTTGGCTCGTCGATCTCCGGTAGCGGTGGGATACGCTCAGCTATAAACACGAGCGACCCGTCCTCCGTGCGAACGAGCTCACCGGCGTCGCTTTGCTCGAGCACATCAACGCGCGTTTGAAGGGACGCGCCACTCAAATTGATCGAGCGACGATTAGGTCCGCCTTCGGTTACCGTTGCGAGCTCAAGATTTCCGTCGCTCAATTGACGGCGCATGAGGTTCGCAACAATTGGAGCTGCAGCGGCGCCCGCGGCACGGACAGCCTCCGCATCATCTTTTTCCCAAAATGAGAGAAAATCAGATCGCTTAGGTCCGTCGACCGTGGCTGAAACTTCATAAGCAACTGTCGTTGTGAAAGTTGGCTTGGGAGCAGTCGTGCGTCCACTCGCGATTTCAGACGTCGGCTTGGGAGAGATATTTCCTGTCGCGAGGAAAACAAGAACCTCGCCATTACCGGTCAGGAAATTAAGTGTTTCGATAATTAGTACACCATCTTTTTGGGTTGACGATTTCAACGATTTTATTTGCTCATCGTTGTCAACCGAAACGACAACGGGTTCGCCGCCGAGGTCCAGCCAATCAACTGCTTCTAATTCTTTCTGGATCTCCGACTGAATTGCCGCTGTTAAATCGATCTCACCAAGCGCCTCTTGCAAGGGCTCAAGGGCGCGACGAGCGCGCGCCCGTTGGCTAGCCTCGATCCCGGACACGATCAATGCGCCGAACAATCCACCAGCAAATCCACCGGCCCCCGCGACTGGCGCAATCGCCGATGAAGCATCGTAGGACGGGATGATAATCGATATTTTTTCCGCTGGTCTGACGAAAACATAGTCCAGCGAACCGTAATTTGCCTTTTGATCGGCAAGCGGCGCTTGGGCTGTTACGCAAGACGCCAAAATTAGAGTGCAGAGCAGTGCCGCTAGAATTCGCATGAAAACCCCCTTCATTGCGTGTAGGACCAAACGCTAAGGTGGTGATTAGGTAGGCGCAACGACTTAAAAGCGCACACCCCGCTCCGACGCCAAAGCCCCCTTTCCAGGCGCGCTGAACGCCCTATGTTGCTGTTATGGAAGCAAATCCTAAGCATCGCCCGGGCTATGACCCGAAGGCGCGGCGCAAAGCGTCGGCGCAGCCCACCACGCCGACGGCGGAGATTGTCAAAGGCGGCTTTTCGGAAGCCGTTGCGACCTATCACGAGCAATATAAAGACCTCGAATGGACGCCCCACCGCCCTGAGCGGCCCCCTGTTACCACGTCCCTGACAAAACCGCTGCGCGTGGTCTCACAATATGAGCCGGCGGGTGACCAACCCCAGGCGATTAAAGAGCTCGTGGAGGGTGTTCAGGTTAACGAGTTTGACCAAGTGCTCTTGGGCGCGACCGGCACCGGCAAGACCTTCACCATGGCGAAGGTGATCGAGGCTTGCCAGCGGCCCGCGCTGATCCTCGCGCCGAACAAAACACTCGCCGCACAGCTCTATGGCGAGTTCAAAGCCTTTTTCCCCGACAATGCGGTCGAGTATTTCGTCTCCTATTACGACTATTACCAGCCAGAAGCCTATGTTCCGCGGACGGATACTTATATTGAGAAGGAAAGCTCGATCAACGAACAGATCGACCGCATGCGGCACGCCGCGACCCGCGCGCTCCTTGAGCGCGATGATGTGGTGATCGTCGCATCCGTGTCCTGCATTTACGGCATTGGCTCGGTCGAAACCTATACAGCGATGACCTTTAAACTGGGTCTCGGCCAGCAGATCGAGCGCAAACAGCTGCTCGCCGACTTGGTCGCCTTGCAATATAAACGCGCCGACGTTGGCTTTGCGCGCGGTTGCTTCCGTGCGCGCGGCGACGTCATAGAGATCTTCCCCGCCCACTATGAAGACCGCGCCTGGCGGGTCGATATGTTCGGCGATGAAATTGAAGCGCTCGTCGAATTTGATCCGTTGACGGGGCAAAAAATCCAAGACCTCGAACAGGTCTCGATCTACGCAAACTCCCATTATGTGACACCGCGCCCGACCCTTAACCAGGCGATCGACGCGATTAAAAAAGAACTCAACGACGTTTTGCCGAAAATGCGCGAAGAAGGCCGGCTGCTGGAAGCGCAGCGCCTCGACCAACGGGTTCAATTCGACATCGAGATGCTTGCCGCAACCGGTTCCTGCAACGGCATCGAAAACTATTCGCGTTACCTCACGGGCCGCAAACCAGGCGAGCCGCCGCCGACCCTCTTTGAATATCTCCCGGAAAACGCCCTTGTCTTTACAGATGAGAGCCACGTCACCGTGCCGCAAATCGGCGGCATGTTCCGCGGCGACTTCAACCGTAAACGAACATTAGCTGAGTATGGCTTTCGCCTCCCGTCGTGCATGGATAACCGGCCCCTGAAATTCGAAGAGTGGGAGAAAATGCGTCCCCAAACCGTGCATGTTTCTGCGACGCCGGGGTCTTGGGAACTTGAACGCACAGGCGGGGTATTCGTTGAACAGGTCATTCGGCCGACGGGGCTTGTGGACCCGGTAGTGGAAATTCGCCCGGTCACCGGTGAAAAGACCAACCAGGTCGATGACGTCATTGCCGAATGTCAGCAGGTCGCCTCTGAAGGCGGCCGCGTTCTCGTCACGACCCTGACGAAACGGATGGCGGAAGACCTGACCGAATATATGCACGAACAGGGCGTGCGCGTACGCTACATGCACTCCGATATTGATACGTTAGAACGCATCGAGATTATCCGCGACCTCCGGCTCGGCGCCTTCGACGTGCTTGTCGGCATTAACCTCCTTCGCGAAGGCCTCGACATTCCGGAATGCAAGCTCGTCGCTATTCTCGATGCGGACAAAGAGGGCTTCCTGCGGTCGGAAACATCCCTCGTTCAGACGATTGGTCGGGCGGCGCGAAACGTTGAAGGACGCGTTATTCTCTATGCTGATGGAATGACCGGCTCAATGGAGCGCGCGATCGGTGAGACCAATCGGCGGCGCGAAAAACAAGTGGCCCACAATGAGGCCAACGGCGTAACCCCCGCCACCGTCAAAGCAACGATCGCTGACATCGCCGCCAACGACGATGAAGGCGCCAAAGCGGCCGCCGGGCAAACCTTCGTCGGCCATAAGGGTGTCGCCGCTGCCAGGCCCGGCGCGAATGCGGGCTTCGGCGAAGACGCCGCCACCTATGACGACGGAACGCCCATGGGCGGCAACCTCCGCACCCATATCGACGCCCTAGAGGCGGAAATGCGCGAGGCGGCCGCCAATCTTGAGTTCGAAACCGCAGCGCGGTTGCGCGATGAAATTAAACGCCTTCAGGAGACGGAGCTTGCGATCGCCGACGACCCACTCGCCCGTCAATCCGCGGTCGAAGAAAAAGTGACGGCCGCTTCAAACGGGCGAATTACAAAGTCCGAAGGCACCGTCTCCCGCGTGACCTCAAAACCAAAAGGCGCAAAGGGACGGCGGCGTAAAAGACGGTGATTTAGGAATTGACCTAGATCAACACTCCTGCGGCTCGTTGCAACTATAACGAACATAGTTGCGTCTATAGAAACTGGCAGCAGGAGCATGCAAAGTGGACTTTTTAGACCAACTTCACCAACTCGCAAAAAAGGTTGAACGGCAACAAGAGAACGTGGTTTCAGAAGAAGCCTCCAAGACCGCTTTCGTCCTGCCATTTCTACAGATCTTGGGATATGATGTCTTTAACCCAAGCGAAGTCATTCCAGAATTTACTGCCGACCACGGAGTAAAGAAAGGAGAAAAAGTCGACTACGCTATAAAGGTGAACGATGAATACCGCATCCTGATTGAGTGCAAACCGTGTGGCGCAGATCTAGAGGCTAAGCACACGTCACAATTATACCGTTACTTTTCAGTCACCGACGCGCGATTTGCTATCTTGACTGACGGAATCAGATATTGCTTGTATAGCGACCTCGATCAAGCGAATAAAATGGATGATCGGTCGTTTTTTGAATTTAACCTGCTTGACTTCAAAGATGACGACGTTTTGCAGCTTAAGAAGTTCGCACGTGATGGGTTCGATACCGATGCGATAGTCGGCCTGGCGCAAGACTTGAAGTACCGGAAGCTACTTCGTGCTGAAATTACTCGTGAATTCTTGGACCCAAGTGATGAGCTGGTAAAATTGTTCGGCAGCCGCGTTTATGCAGGCAAGCTAACTCAACAGATAAAAAATCAGTTTACCGAACTTCTTTCGCAGTCCCTCATGGACTACGTCCGAGAACGCGTAGACCAACGATTAAAAAAAGCATTACATGATCAGCCTGAATCCATGGAAAACCGATCGGAAGACACAGAAGACCGAGAAGATCTACAAAGCGATATCGTAACGACCGAAGATGAGCTCCATCTGCATAGAATATTGAGGGCTATTGTTGCAGACAAAATGGATCCAGAGCGCGTATCGATAAAAGATGGAAAAGCTTACTGCAGCTACACCATTGACCAGCGAACCAGACAGCCAGTCGTGCGCCTCTATACGCGTAAAAAAGGCTTGATTATTCAGATATTCGATCCCGAAGGTGAAATTAAGGAGCAATTGGCAAAAGTTGAAGAGGCATATCGGTTCAAATATCAAATCCGAAAAGCAGCGTACCAGTATGATGATAGCATAGCCGAAAGCGAACCTATTGCCTCATCAGCACACGAAGTACAAAGATCTGAACCGCCCCAACAAACTGACATGCAGCAGGCTTGGCCTGCAGAATAAAGCACTAACGATGTGCAAATATCTAAGATGGAAAGAGTGTAGAAAGTTGGGCCAAAGAAAAACTTCTCTCGCCCAACGCAACACTCCTTGCTCCTTTAACATCACCGAAAAGGCGCCGTCAGTTGTCGTCATTAATCGGGTTGATGTTCTGAGCTGACGCGCTTAGCGGGTCGCTCCATAAATAATGATTAGGCAGGTCCGCTACCTTCTTCACGGACGTCTTCAATGGTGGACTCGCCTTCGCTATCGAGCGGGACGAGCGTCGCGCGCATGGGGTCAGGCTTCAGCTGCATGGTCGCGCCAGTTCCCGCATCAACGATGAAGCCGATGCCGCCGCCCGCGAGGAAATTCCCGGGAACCGCAGCGGCTCCGCCCTTAGCGCCAAGGCGCGAGGCTAATCGTCCGGTCGCGGTCTTGTAGCCCTCAAGCTCGAAGGTCACGTCGAAATCCCGTTTGCGGCTTAGCTGAAGTTCGCACGGCGTCACGCATGTATATTGCGTGCGCTCCTTCTTAGCGCGGCTTGCTGTGACAGTGGCGCCCTCAGGCGTGCTCGAAAACTTCACGCCTTGTTTCGTGCCGCGGGTCACCGTCGCGCATGACGCCAGGGCGATTGACATAAGAACCGTGATTGCTATCCGCGTGGATTGTTTTGAAAGGTTGCGATGCACTCTGGCCCCCTATTTTCGATTGAAGGTTGTATGTCGCACAATGAATGCAATTAAACGCAAATCACAAGGGTGTGTTGGGTGTTAGCGACGGTTTAATCGGACGCTCTGCTCATCCTTGTTCTCGCCCACTCGGCCCTATTGACGCGAGTTCAGCGCCGCAGGGGGAATTGTCGAGTTTGGTTTTTCTTCTTGGCAAGGCGTCTGAGCGCATCAATTTATTTGATTTCGAGTAACCAACGCTAAAGCGCTGATGAGTAAGTATCAACTCACGTAAAGCGTGCAAAGGCGAGGGCTGAGATATGCTCAGAATCCCCAGTGTTTTTATTCGTTGGCTAGTCTCAGCGGTGTTTGGCTATTGCGCGCTTATCGCGCCGACGCAAGCCGGGCAGTTCGTTGCTGTTGGCGCCCATGTGGGCACAACGGGCATTGGCGGCGAGGCGCAAGTGAAGGTTCTGCCCGTCGCTGCGCTGCGCGCAAGCGGCTCTTGGCTGAATGTCAGCATTACCGAGGAGTATGACGGTATTGAGTACGACGCTGAAGCCGCGTTTTCGAATGCTTTTATAACCGCCGACGTGCACCCCTTTGCGACTGGTTTTTTTCTATCAGCCGGCGCGATGTTTGGCGGGCCAGCGTTGAACCTCGCCGCGACGCCGTCAGAACCTGTGGAGATTGGCGGTGTGATATTCACGCCTAAGCAAGTCGGAACGCTGGATGGGCGCGTCGCAGGACGAAACGCAGCGCCCTTTATCGGTCTTGGATTTGATAACGCCCTTTTCCGGCTGCTACCGCCAGGCTTTTCATTCATGGCGGGGGTCGCGTTTACAGGTGAGCCCGATGTTTCTTTGTCAGCGCGCGGCGGCCTCTTGGCGAGCGACCCCGTCTTGCAAGACGCAATAACGAGAGAAGAGGATGCGCTACGGGACGAAACTAGCGGTCTTCAATACTACCCGGTCATCCGTTTCGGCTTTACCTTCGGGATCTGAGAGCGGATAGCGGTTGGAAGCTGCAAACGGACCTCAACCGTTATAATTTGCTTTACTGCCTTAAAGCAGGTCGTGCGAAAGCCAACTATCCCGCACTTGCTGTTGTTGCCCAAAAGCCGGTTGTGCAGGCGCCTTTCCTCCCCTTTGAATAAGTGATGATATCAGGTAAAACTTCTCGCTAGCTGCTCGTTTTCGGCGGGCAGCGAAGCGATTTGCATCGCAATTTTGCTTACCTGTCGCATCACCTCCAGATAAATTGCTGCAATGCACGGTGGATTGATCGCCTCGCCGC
>JBCCTV010000091.1:0-11311 GCA_039197915.1 Pseudomonadota bacterium
ATAATTCTCTCCATGAGGAAATACCCCAACATCACTGCCAAAGCAGATGGAAACACCTGCTTTTCGAGCCAAGTCGAAGCTTCTACGCTTATTCTGAACCCGTTCAGCCGGCCTCTACGCAAGCCAAGCGAACCTCATCGGACTGGTCAGTTGACCCAGAATTGTCGCGAATTTCGTTTGTGTCGGTAAAGGCGGGCGAGGTTGGCGAGTCCCACTTTTTCAGGACGGTGACCGGCAACGTCTCGCCAGAGGGGGAAGTTCGTTTAGAGATACCGCTCGAAGCCGTGGAAACGCGAGTAGAAATTCGCAATGAGCGAATGAAGTCGATGTTCTTCGACACACAGACCTACCCTAAAGCAATCCTAACAGCGACCATTCCTGTAGACGAGTACGAAAATTTGAGCGTAGGCGAGCGCCAGCCCGCATCGATTGATGGGCAGCTATCATTACACGGAATGTTGGTTGATTTGTCATCGGAGATTTTTGTGAGCCGCCTCAGCGACGATAAAGTCGTTGTTGAAACGTCCGAGCCCGTGATTCTAGACGTTGTGTCTTTTGGCCTCGGCGACGGATTAGCTGCGCTTCAAGAAATCGCAGGGCTGCCGTCCATTTCGCCCGCCGTGCCGGTCTCCGCGTCGATCGTCTTTACGCAGTAGGCATCGATCTCAGCGGTTTGCAAGCTAGGTGTGCGCAGTTTAGTCGAGCGGCTGGATCTCGACCTTTTGAGATGTTCAATCCGTCTTTATACGCCCGGAGAAACATAAGCCAGCCGTTGGAACAGAACGTCAGCCTTCCGCCAAACCCGCGCCGAAGGATCCATTCTGCACAGGCTTAGTATTTCGTCGGCAGTCGTTTCCACCGTCAGTGCTCGCAAGTCGCGCCGTCGGTTATCGCGTAGCTGGCGATTTTGTCCGGTGAAAAATCCGTATGCCCACTGGTGGATTGCAACGTAAAACTCTTGCTGCTCGGCGCCTTCCAAAGTCTCATAGATCGATAAGAGACGCGAACAAGTGAGCGCGCCAATACCGGCTGTTTCTTGCGCGCTAGCCGGAGGCGAGAATATCGCCAATCCGATCAGGAGCAACAACGCACTTAATTTTCGATCGACGCATTTCACTTCAGGCCCCCCAAGACGTTGTTTTTCGGCAGTCTATCAAGCTGGAGCGGGCGTTTACAGGTGTGCGTTTAGTGGTCTGGTGCGGCGTTTTTGAAGCTCGGACCAACAAGAATTGCGAGCGCCGGGATCAGAAACAAGACCACAAACACGGAAAATAAGGCGCCAAAACTCAAAGATATCGCCATCGGGATCAGAAATTGCGCTTGTAGCGATCGTTCAAAGAGGAGGGGAGCGAGCCCAGCGGTCGTTGTCATGGCGGTAAGAGTGATCGGTCTGAAACGGCGGCTAGCGGCTTCGATCAAGGCGTCTTTGCGCGGCGTCCCGGCTTGAACGCCTTCGACGTAACGCAGAACGAGAACAAGCGATCCGTTGATGACGAGACCTGCGAGCCCAATTACGCCAAATACGGACAAAAAGCTGACCGGATAGCCAAGTAAAATATGCCCGGCGAAGGCGGCGAACGCGCTAAAGGGAATGGTGGCGAGCACGATAACGGCGAGCCGCAAGCTTTGAAACGTCACCGCTAATATCGCAAAGATTGCGAACAAGGCTCCGAGAGCAAGCGTTTGTAAGACTGCGATTGCGGCGCCGTCATCTTCCGTTGCGCCGCCAAATCGCCATGTGAGATCCGGGTAGCTTGCGACGAGGCCAGGCGCAATTTGCCTTGCGAATATGTCCTCCAAAACGCTTGGTTCGAGCACGTCTAGATTTACATTTGCAGTGACAGAAACTGTCGTCGCCCCATCAACGCGGTTGATCTCCTGGACAGCGCGCTGTCGGATTGGGTTGGCGACGTCGGAGAGAAACACCGGCGCGCCGGTAGGACTTGTAATGACGATTTCATCAAGTGCGGCTTCGCGTCGAAGGTCGGCGAGCGGCGGCCGAACGCGAATGCGAAGTTCGTCTTCACCGCGCAGTTGTCGACGCACTTCGGCGCCCTCAAACCGGCTCCGCAAAGACTGCCCGATTGCGAGATCCGTGACGCCCAAGACCTGACCTTCGGTCGTCAGCTGGTAGGCCAGTTGTGGTTTGCCAAGAGAGAAACCGTCGTCGATGTCTTCAACGCCGGTGTAGGCCCCGAGCTGTGTGGCGGCTTCCGACGCCGCTTGGCGTAATATCGCTAAGTCCGGGTGCGAAAGTTCCGCCGTTAAATCTTCGCCGGCGCCGGGCCCAATGCGAAATTCTAACGAGAATGTCTCGACATCCGCCACCGGGGGAATTTGTGATCGCCACCGGGTTGCAAATTCCGCGAGCGGATAGTCCCGTTCCTCAGACGCGACAAAAACAACGTCTACGGAGCCCTGTTCGCTTGATGAGCCGCCTGCATTAATCAGTGTAGCGACGCGCCCCGCGCCATTGTCGATCGAGTTCGAGGCCCGTTCTGCGGCCCGGGCGAGGGTCTCCGCGTAACCGATGGTCGCGTTAAACGGGGCATCAACCGCCATTTTGTATGTCGCTGTAACGGTTCGGCTTTCAACCGATGGCCCCAGGCGCACAGGCAGGCGGCCAGAGATTATAAAGCCAACGACGACAATTCCCGCCGCCACAAACACTATCACGGTAAAGAGTGGAACGCTGATCGCAGCTTTCACCATCGGTTCGTAAACGTTGCGTTCAAAAGAGCGCACCAGGGCGGAGGTGCGGGAGCTTATGGCGTCGAGGGGGCCAAAACTTCGTCCGCCTTCTCCGGCGCCCGAATGGGCGAGGTGGGCTGGCAGGATGAATAATGCTTCAACAAGCGAAAACACAAAAACGATAATCGCAACAAGGGGAATACTGATTAAAAATTTCCCGAGGTCGCCCGGCACGAAGAGGAGCGGAATGAACGCAATGATGTTTGTTGTCACCGCGAGCAAGACTGGGGCCAGCATCCGCTGTGCGCCTTCGGCCGCTGCCTGCATCGGCGGCAGCCCCTCTTCGATGCGCCCAAAGACCGCTTCGCCAACGATAATGGCGTCGTCAACCACAACGCCTAGAACCAAAATGAAAGCGAAAAGCGAGAGCTGATTGATCGTGACATCGAAGAGTATGAAGGCGCTCAAAGAAGCGACAATTGCGACGGGAACGCCAGCAGAAACCCAAAAGGCGACCCGTGGTTCAAGAAAAAGCGCCAGCAAGACAAGGATTAGAAAAAATCCGAGTACGCCATTTTCGGACAGCAGTTGCAATCGATCTCGGTAGTCGCGCGTTATGTCGAGCAATTGGATGAATTCGACAGTGTCGGGATATTCCTTATCGAGTTCGCGAAATAAGTCCTCGACGGCGCCAGCGACGCGGAGCGGTTTTTGCCGTCCAACCTGTTGAACCTGCACGGCGAAGCCTGGTTCGCCGTTTATCCTGAAATAATTGTCCGTATCCCGAAACCCATCACGGAGTTTTGCAATATCGCCGAGGCGCAAGATCCCGCGCTCTGTGGTGACGATCGGCACGTTTGCGAAATCGCTGGCGCGCTCTTTTCGGCCTTCGCTCCGCAGGAGAAGTTGCCGATTGCTTGTACGAACGGATCCAGCCGGCGTATCTGCTGAAAATTGGGAGATGCGCTGGGCAACATCCGCATAAGAAAGCCCAAGGCTGCGCAGCGTCGTTTCGGGGATCTCGATTGAGATCTCCGGCGTGCGGAGGCCTTCTAGGTCAACTTGGGAAACTTCTGGTAGGGCGAGCAGGCGATCTTTGAGCGACGTCGCAAAAAGATAGAGTTCGCTCTCGGGCGCATCAATTTTAACGGCGTATCGCAGCACTGTTTCGCGTATTTCAGCGAGCGTTGTTCTCGGCGGCTCCGCTTCATCAGGGAACGTCTCAATGCTGTCGACCGCATTTCTTATATCTTGCAACGCAAGATCGCGATTTTCACCTTCCTGCAGCTCCACATAGACCCGCGCCACGCCCTCCGTTGCATTCGCGGTAACTTTCTTGGTTGCTTCAAGGCCGGTCACCTCACTTTCGATCGGTAAAATAACGCCCTCGACAATCTCTTGTGGGCTTGCGCCGAAATATTCCACCGTGATTGTGACGATGTCTTGCTCGATCGTCGGCAAAACCTCCTGCTTGACCACGCTAATGCTTGCGATGCCAGCGAGCACGAGCGTCGCCATCAATAAATTTGCCGCGTAGGCGTTGCGCGCGAACCAAGCGATCAGCCCGCCTGTTTCGACCCGGGTATATGAGCGTTGGTCGTCGCTTTCGCTCATGGGCTTTGCGGCGTTGATGCGTGCGCGTTCTCGTCGTCTGTCGGACGCGTCAGCGATTTCGCGAGCTTGTTAACGTGAAAGCCCGCTCGCGCCCAATTCCCGGCGCCAGCATTGGCGCAGTCTTCGGCAGGCGCCGCGCTATTGCGCTCTACGGAACGACCGGATGCGCATTGATAGAAGTCCGTCATACTGTCATGCGTGTACTGAGCGCTATCTAAAGCGAAACGCCCCAAGTCTTTGGCGATGTCACCGGTGGCCGAGAGCGCCTTTCGGGCGGTCGCCAAATCAAAAGCGGTAAAGTAAAACGCGCCTGAACGGACGTCGGGAAGTGACCCGTCCCCAGAGGCGTTGTTGTCTGGCTTCTCGGGTTCCAACGAGGCGAATACAGTCGGCGCAAGCTCCTCTTCATACGAAGAAATTGACCGATCATTTTGCGCTTCGTCTGGCGTTACCAGCAACGTTCCGGGTATGGCGGTGGCGAGCCTGCTCACCACCAGCGCGTCGCCCTGCACGAAATCGCCCCTAATGAAAGCGCTTTCGGCAACCCTTTGAACAAGTTCAATCTGGCGGAAGGCAAGCCGGCTTTCTGCGGTGCGAACGGCGACGAGATCATTTTCGCGCAATGCGGCAGCTGGCGCCTCGAATACGTCTTCAATATTGCCGACTGAGATGCGCAGCTTGATATAGGCGCCGAGGAGTATAGGCGGCGCGCCGACGTTTTCACTTTCCAAGGCCAATGGGTCATCAATTGCAGCGATGATAATCCCGAGACGTGATGCTTCGGATACGGATCCAGAGACCGAGAGCAGCGAGGCTTGCCGTGCCGTATTTTGATCGCTGAGCGCCGGGAAGGCCGCGATCGCACCTGCCCCCTCGCTTGAATTGCCCGCATCATCAGAAAGCTGATCACTACTTGGACCAGACTGGCGAACGCGCAGCCTTTGAACAACCGTTTGCGGCGCTTCCGCCTCAACCCAGAACGTACTCACATCGGCGACTGAACCGAGCGTTGCGCCGACGGTCGCAAAATCGCCAATGTCGGCATTCTCGGCGATAACTAATGCGTCGAAGGGGAAAGAAATCTCTGTACGTTGTAGATTAAGATCTGCGGTTTTCTGGGTGCTAAGGGCTTCGGCGAGCGCTGCCCTGGCGTCAGCGAGTTGTGGCTCCCGCAGCGCAAGCGCCGCGTCTATGGTCAGGTCTGGGGCCACATCGGCAACGAGTGCGGCCTCTTGTTCGGCGACTTTACGGCGCCCTAGTTCGAGCGACAGCGCCGCGCGCGCCCGCGCAACAGCCGCCGCCGCCGCTGCAGCGTTCGCCTCGTAATCGTCAGCCTCAATCGTAACAGCGGCTTCCCCCGCTGGAATAACGCCGCCGATCCGCAGCATCGGGTGAACGCTTGCGATGCGACCGGCGACCTGGGCCTGAATGTCGGCTTCCGTTTGCGCCCGCGCGACGCCGACGGCATCCACAATAAATGGCGTTGTTTTCGGTTGAAGCTCCTGTAGCTGCACAATGACGCTTCGCTCGCCCTGGTCTCTCGGTTGCGGCGAGCTTTTTGTGACAATCAGTAGGAACACAATGCCAACGGCGATGCCGAGAACAGTGAGCGACAGTCCGAAAGAGCTCAGCCTACGAATAAATCCTATCATTCCTCACTCCTATTGAGTGCAGTGTTGTCGACGGCCAAAACGATTGGCCGTCCATCTGGTAAAGCGCCAAGCGCCTCCAACAAGTCGGTGCGGAATTGCAAAGCATCGCGCGTCGCCGCCAATAAATCCGATTGGGCGGTGAGATAGCTCTGTTGCGCGATTAGAACGTTCGTAAAGTCACTTGCTCCATAGGCGTAATTCGTTTGCGCAGCTTTGAAGTTGGCGTTTGCGGTTTTGGTGCGCGCCGCCAGTAAGGCGACCCGCTCGCGCTGGCGCTCCTCCCGGATGAGGTTGTCATTTACCGACGCAATGGCGTCGAGCCAGGCTTGTGAAAAATTAGCGGAGGCTTCATCGAAGGCGGCGCGGGCGCGTTTGCGCTGCGCCACCCGGGCGCCGCCTTCAAAGAGTGACTGGGATATTTGTGCGACCAAGGCGAAAATTACGGTCTGTGCGGATTGAAAACCCGGGCCGATCTGAAAAGAAGGGCCAGACGCAGTAGCCGACAGAACAACGTCCGGGAAGAAATTCGCAAGCGCTTCGGCGGCGCGGTAGTCTGCTGCGATTAGCGTTTCACGCGCCGCAACGAGGTCCGGGCGCCTGGCGATCAGCGACAACGGTACGCCGACGTCTATATTGGCGTTATCGAACGCAGGGACGTCGTCTGGCCCCTGGTCTTGGCGATCCGGAGCGGCGCCCGTCAACACGTCAAGGCGGCTTTCGGCCAACGCAACAAGTGTTTCAATCGTTGGGCGTTGCGCTTCAAGCGTGGCCAAGACATCGTCTTGCTGCAGTAAATCTGCTGCTGGCCCCGCGCCCCTGGCGAAACGAGCCGCCGCAAGCTGGCGCAACGCCCGCGCGGCGTTGAGTTGGGTGTCCAGGAGGGCGAGGTTGCGCCGCGCTTCGCCCGCGTCTGCGAAGGCGTCCCCGACCGCATGCGCGAGTTGCAGCCTTGAGACCAGATAATCGCCGGCTGACGCCTTGGCGTCGCGCCGCGCAGCTCCTGCGGTGGCTCTTCGTCGCCCGGAGAAGTCAGGCGCCCAGGAAATCTGCCCGTTTCCCGCCGATGCGCCGCTGCTGACGACGCCGTCGAGGCTTTCGATTTGCGTGTAGTTGCCGCCCGCTGAGATGGACGGAAACAATGCCGCTCGGGCTTCGGCGGCGAGCGCTTCTGCTTGAACCAAGCGTGCTTCGGCGGCCGCTAGGGAAAAATTGTTCGCTAGCGCGCGGTCGATAAGGTCAACGAGCGCTGGGTTGTCGATCCCTGAAACTGAAATCGGGGCCGCCGATGCACTATTGTCGGGATCGAGCGCGGCATACGCATCGCTAATGACGGTCGGCATTGGCGGCTTGGTGTCTACCGCCACAAGGGCGCACCCGTTTAGAAATAGGGCGCATGCGAGCAGCACAATATTGCGCTGCAACGAAAATTGCTCGTGTGTTGCAGCGCGCGTTCGATCTCTCGACCGCTTAGTTGTCATCGCCACCATATGCTTACGCATCCCCAACGACGTCAGCATGGCGCGCCGATGGGCGGCAGTAAAGCGAGAAACCTCCCGACCCAACCCATGAAACCACATCGCTACAGCACGCACGCCTTGATTGCCGTTATATTTTAGGGGGCTATTTGCGGTTCAGGGTCTCGAAGACCTGAAAAAGAGCTGACATCACCTTCCGTCGAACGTTTTCTCGCCGCGAGATTGCCGTCATACTCGTTCACGCAATCGGCAGGCTAGCGACGCACCTCACGTGCGCGTCTATAGTCTGAAGCATTTTTAGCGGGTGCATGCCTGGAAAAGACAGGCATGTGGGGACAGGTGGGATAATCTATGCGCGCGCATCCAGTGATGATCATTCTCGGCGTGTTGTCGGCCTTTGCATTTGGCTTGCTCACAGGGCGGATAATCCCGGCGGTCGACACAACCGCAGGCGGTGGATCGCCAGATCAAGTGCTCATTGCCCCGCAAGCCCGAGAGGGGCAGGAACAAGCGCCCCGTCGCGCCTTTCAAGAAATCCGAAACGACGATGCGGATCGACCGGAGCCGGTAGAAGTCGAGGGCTTTGCCTTTTCGCGTTTGGTCATTCAAACGGACACCGCGGAACCAAAGGCGTGTATTCAGTTTTCGGAAGAATTAGATCCCGACACAAACTACCGTGATTTTATTAGACTAACGCCAAACGTGCGTCCCGCGTTGGAAGTCGCCGGGCGGTCCCTTTGCATTTTGGGTCTGTCTTTTAACCGGGATTACACAGTTGAAATTCGTCCGGGATTACGCTCAGCCGACGGCGAGGTTTTGGAGCGCGGTGAACGCGTCAATGTCGCCTTCGGCGATAAGCCCGCTTACGTTGGGTTTGCGGGAGAGGGCGTGGTTCTGCCCCGCTATGAAGCGGACGGATTAGCAATTGAGACTGTCAATATAGACCGTGTCGAGGTTGAGGTTCTGCGGGTCTCCGATCGTGCGATTGCACAAAAACGCATCGTCAGTGGCGGGGCCATCAGCGAAGATTCCTATTACTACGCCTATGGAGACGAAAGTGGCGATGATATCGGAGCCCCCGTCTTTAAGGGCGAGCTCGACGTCACCTCGCAACAAAACGAAACGGCGACAACGGTTTTCGCGCTCGGGGCCGCGCTCCCGAACTTGAAGCCCGGCGCCTATTTCGTCCGTGTGCGTGACGCCAGCAAGAGCGCCGATCGGCGCCGCCCCGCGCAAGCATGGCGGTGGATCGTTTACACGGATATGGCGATCACGACCTATTCGGGCGTCGATGGCGTGGATGTTTTCGTGCGCTCGATTGAAACAGCACGACCGGTGGCCGGCGTGGAGCTCGCATTGATTGCCCGGAACAATGATATTCTTGCCCGGGTTGTCACAAACACGGAAGGCCGGGCGCGTTTTGACGGCCCGGTAACGCGCGGCAGCGGTGTTTTGGCGCCGCGCATGATCATGGCGTTTGGCCCGCAAGATGACTTCGCGGTGAACGACCTACAGCGTGCGCCGCTTGATCTCTCTGATAGGAATGTCGCCGGGCGCAGCACACCGGCGGCAATTGAGGGCTATCTCTATTTTGATCGTGGCATTTACCGGCCAGGTGAAACGGCTCACATCACCGGGCTTCTGCGCGATACGAACACGTTGGTTTCCGTCGATCGTGCGGTCACCGCAATCGTTTATCGGCCGAACGGCGCAGAAGCATTCCGACAACGCATCAATTCGTTGAATATCGGTAGCTTTAATTTTGACTTTCAAGCACCGAGATCGGCGCAACGTGGCCTATGGCGCGTCAGCGTTGAGGCGGATGGTGTGGGCGTCGTCGCGAACGAAACGTTCTCAGTCGAGGATTTTGTTCCCCAACGGCTTGAGGTCGCTCTTGTTGCTGATGAGAAAACCCCGCTCGATGGCGCATCGCCCTTGGCCTTAGAGGTCAGAAGTCGATTCCTATACGGAGCGCCAGCATCTGACTTGCCGGTGGAAGCCGAAGCGCGGTTGCGCGTTGATCCAAATCCGTTTCCGCAGTTTTCTGGGTACCGTTACGGACGCGCGAGTTTGACCTTCCGTGAACGCTTCCTGACACTGCCGGGCGCCATTACTGATGGCGACGGCGCGGCGACAGTTCGCCTAGAAACCGGGGAGGCGCCCAAGGGTTTAAGCGTTCCGTTACGGGTTGATGTCGTCGTTGGCGTCGTCGAGCCAGGCGGGCGCGTCGTGCGCGAAAGCGCGCGCATTCCCGTTCGTCCGGACGAGGCCTATCTTGGGTTACGATTGTCGAAACCTGGCGGCGGTTTTGGCCAAGAAGAACCAGCGGAAATCGAGGCGGTGCTTTTGGACCGTGCCGGCGAGGCGCTCGCGCGGTCGATCGAATGGCGTCTCGTTGAAGAGGATTACTGGTTCGACTGGTATAGGCAAAACGGCGAATGGCGTTGGCGGCGCTCGTTCAGGGACATTCTCGTCGAAGATGGAAAAGCGGAAACGTTGGCTGAAGGGCCTGTAAAAATTTCCCGTCGGCTTGATCAGGGGTCGTACCGTCTCATTGCAACAGATCCGGCAAGCGGCGCACAAACTGAAATCCGGTTTTACGTCGGTTGGCGCTCTTATGCTTCGAGCGCGGAGGCGCCGGACCAAGCGACGGTTACGGGGCCGACAGACCCGATTGCCCCCGGCGCCCGGGCGCGGCTTGTCCTCGATGCGCCCTATGAGGGGGAAGCCATTGTTACGGTGGCGACCGATAAAGTGCAGCTCGTCCAACGTTTAAAGATAGAGGAGGGCGGTCGTGAAATCCTGATCGACACCGATCCGTCTTGGGGGTCTGGTTTCTACGTGCTCGCAAACATCGTCACCCCGCGTGACGCTGTTGACCGTCCAGTGCCGCGCCGGGCGGTTGGTGTTGCGTATGTCCCGTTTGACATGGGTGAGCGCACTTTAAAGATCGGTATGAATGCGCCGGATGTCATCCGACCACGCACGAAAATAAAGTTACCACTTAGTATCCAAGGGTTGCGTCGGGATGAGCCCGTGCTTCTGACACTCGCGGCAGTCGACGAGGGCATTCTTCGTTTGACAAAGTTTGTTTCACCGGCGCCCGAGAAGACCTACTATGGCAAACGCCGCCTCGGCGTTGAGATTCGCGACGATTACGGACGAATTCTGAACGCGAATTTGGGAGCCGCCGCCCGCTTTGGCGGTGACCAGATTGGCGGTGAAGGCCTGACGGTCGTTCCCACTAAGTCAATCGCGCTTTACTCCGGACCCGTGGAGGTCGATGTTGACGGGCTGGCGGAGATTGATCTCGACATTCCGGACTTCAATGGCGAACTGCGGTTGATGGCGGTCGCCTGGAGCCAGTCGGCGTTGGGATCCGCCTCGTCCCCGCTGACAGTGCGCGATCCTGTACCGGCATTATTGTCGTTGCCGCGGTTTATGGCGCCGGGCGACAAAGCGTCAGCAACACTCTCGGTTGATAATGTTGAGGGCGCGGAAGGCGAATACACAGCGCGCCTGACCGCGGCGGGGCCAGTCGCTCTATCAGAGACGGTTTCCTTTGCCTTGGCGCCGGGCGAGCGCAAAACCCGGACGTTTCCGTTCGAGGCGACGGGCGAAGGCATTGCGCAGATCACGGTGGCAGTGAGCGGTCCAAACGGTGAAAGTATCTCGCGGACAACGCCGATACAGGTTCGCACGCCATTTTATCCTGTCACCAATCGATCGGTTGCGACGTTGGCGCCAGGAGAGCGGTTTGTGGCGACAGATGCGCTTCTTGCTGGCTTCACGCCGGGGAGTGGCGACGTCAATGTGAGTTTCTCGCGCTTACGCGGGGTTGAGCCGGGCGCCTTATTGGCGTCGCTTTACCGGTATCCA
>JBCCTV010000092.1:0-11298 GCA_039197915.1 Pseudomonadota bacterium
CCCTACAACCCGTGCTGGACCAATTGGGGGTGATTTGGCGGATCGAAGAAGTTTCGCACAAACCCTTTCCCACGGGGCGAGCGGCCCAAGGCGGGATTGTCGCCTTGAAAAGACTGAGTGAAAAAATTGAATCGATTGATGAAATAACGGACGTTAAGCTTTCTGCTCCGCCTCTGATTAAGCGACTTGTTGGTCGGCCGCATAAAGAGGGAATGACCGCAAATTATGCAAGGCTTTGCTTTCAATTTATCGGTGCGCACGCTCTTTTGCGCAAGTATGTGGGGCTGAAGACATTCTTGCCGGACGCCTTGAGTGATCCCGAGGTCGCCGCCTTAGCGTCAAAGATCACGGTGGTAGAAAATAGTGAGACAGATCCAGCCGCTTTCACGCCTCAGACTGCTGAGATAAGTTTAGTCTCAGGAGAGACGATTTCTATTACCATAAACGCCCTCTATGGGTCGCCAGGCGATCAAATGGAAAAAAAGGACTACGAAGCGAAGTTCAAAGAGTGCCTCGGATTTGCGGGCTCGTCAGCGTCACCAGGAGAGGTAATCAGCACAGTATACAAACTACCGGATTTGGCGGACGCAACGGAATTCCTAGATACTCTGTATAAATAAGCGCGGAGAAGAGTGTGTCGGAGCATCAAAGCTATTTTCATTCGATAGACTGGAAAGCCTTAGAAGCTGAGCACCCGATCGGTGCGCTGTTTGCTTCAATGGTCACGTCGATATCACGCGACGAACTAAGGGCGCACCAAGAAAAGCGCTTTAAACGGTGTGTGGCGCGAGCCTGGAAAACACCTTTCTACAAAAGGCTTTGGGGCAATGCGGGCATTACGGAGGGCGATATTCGGTCGCTTGACGACCTGCCGTCACTGCCGGTGTTCGATAAGCAGGACATTATGGACTCGATTTCCCTATCGCCGCCATTTGGCGATTTTGCAGGGTTTGAGGGGTATGCGGATAACGTGCGGCCGCCCGCAATTATGCACACAACGTCCGGCACGACTGGTTCGCCGCAGGTCTTGCTCTTTGGCCCGAAAAGCCGGGAGGTTCAGAACCTCTTGCTCGCGCGTTTATATCGATTTCAAGGGCTAAGTCCGGACGACATTATTCATTCAGTATATGGGCACGGAATGATAAATGGCGGCCATTATGTGCGCGAGGCCGTGACCCACTGGACGAGCGCCTTGTTTATGTCAGCGGGAACCGGCGTTGAAACGCGATCGGTCCGGCAGGTGGAGTTAATGAGAGACTTCGGCGCGACAGTAATCGTTGGGTTTGCCGATTACATCAAGAAACTCGCAGTTGTCGCCGCCGAGCAGGGTATTAAGCCGGGCGAAGACATACCGATACGGATGATCACAGGCCATCTTGGGCGCGAAGACAAAGACACGCTGTCTAAGAGTTGGGGCGGCGCCAAATGCTTTGATTGGTATGGCGTTGGCGATACCGGCGCCATTGCGGGTGAAGGGCCGGATCAAGACGGTCTTTATGTTATGGAAGATGCTCAGTTTCTTGAAGTCTGTGATATTGAAACCGGCGCGCCGCTTGCTGAGGGCGAGCAGGGAGACATGGTCGTTACCTGTCTCTACAAGGATGATATTTATCCAATCATCCGATTTAACACCCACGATGTGACGAAGTATATTACCCGCCCATCAGCCATCGATGCAAAATTCCGCCGGATTGAAGGATTTTTGGGGCGGTCGGACAATATGGTGAAAATTCGCGGCATAAATATTTTCCCGCAAGCCATTGGACCGATCCTCGAGGAAGTGTCGGCCTTTGCAGGCGAATTCTTCTGTCGCGCGGTGCGTTCAGACGACGGGCGCGAGGAGTTCATTGTGATGGCGGAAGTGCGCGAAGAGAACGAAGCGGTCTCCGAAGCACTTTTGGCGGTCTTGAAAAAGTCGATCGGTATCGCGGCGGTGATCGAATTAAAAGCCGTGGGCGAACTCGCGCCTTTGACGCAAACGGAAGTTCGCCAAAAACCAATTCGGTTATCCGATGAGCGATACTAAAACACAATTTGCGCCTGCGCCGACATGGACGCGGCTTGAAGACTTAGTCAAAGGCTTCAGGGATCAATCACGCTCGCCGGCTGAAACGCTCAAAGCGTTCTTGGATCGGATTGAAAGTGTAAACCCAGTGTTGAATGCGTTTCTTCATCTTGATGAAGAGGAGGCGTATAAGGCGGCGCAAGGTTCCGAGGCCCGTTGGGCGAAGAACGCGCCCCTTTCCCCAATAGACGGAGTTCCCTTCGGCGTAAAAGCAAACATCGCGATGCAGGGCGCGCCATGGCACGCTGGTATCGGCGCCTATACGGAGCAAGTCGCGTTAGAGGATGCGACTGTTGTTGAGCGATTACGTCAGGCAGGAGCCATTCCGCTCGGTATCTTGAATATGCACGAAGGCGCACTTGGCGCGACGACGGATAATCCATTCTTCGGAACGTGTAAAAACCCATGGGATACGGATCGGACGCCTGGCGGCTCGTCTGGCGGATCCGGTGCGGCCGTTGCTGCAGGGCTTTGTGCGTTCGCGCTTGGGACCGACACAATGGGTAGCGTGCGAATTCCATCGGCCTATTGCGGTGTTTCAGGACACAAACCGTCCTTTGGCGTACTACCGAGCAATGGGCTGATTGATTTATCTCCGACGCTCGACCACATAGGCATCCACGCTTCGACGCCTAGCGGTTGCGCGCTTGTAATGGACGTGCTTGCTGGCGTTCATAAAAATACAGAAAATCTAAGAAATATCCGAGTAGGGATTACCGATTGGGGTGATGCTGTTTCTTGTGAAGCGGATATCCTTGAAGCCTTTGAAGGCGCTTCAGGCATTCTCGAGAATTTTGTGTCTGTGAGCCATGTTGATTTAAGTGATGTGCCTTTTGGAATGCTCCGGCGTCGCGGACTGCTCGTGAGTGAAGTCGAAGGCTATCACGTTCACCGTAAAGCCATTGACGCGGGTGCTGACGGTTTTTCTGAAGATTTTACCGAGATGCTACGCTACGGGGCTGCTCAGTCCCAAGAGAAAATTGATGCTGCATATGCATCCATTAAGGGTTTCGGTCACCAATTCTTAAAGCTCTTTGAAGCGGTTGACGTGCTTGCCATGCCGACAGCGCCGCAACGCGCCTTTCGGTTTGATGAAGAAACGCCCGCAAACCAGGCGGACTTTACAGCACTCGCTAATTTTGCCGGGGCGCCAGCCACAGCGACGCCAATGACGGCATCCAAAAACGACGCGCCGCCGTCGATACAGTTTATTGGTAAGCCGGGCGCGGATGGTTTAACGCTCGCCGTTGCAAACGCGTATTTCAAAACTGTCAATTGACGTAGTGCTCCGCTCGGGACGTCGCTTTCAGCCTATCGAAAGGGGAAGTCCGGCTTTCGCTTAGCGAGGAAGGCCTTATATCCTTCCTGAAAATCCGGCCCGTCAAACGCTTCGAGCATAAGCGCCATGGCGGCTTTGTCTTCGCCCGGCGCCAAATGTTGAAACATCCGTTTCGTTGCGCGTACGGACCATTGGGATTTTCCTGAAATTGCTTGTGCGAAGCCAGAAATTTCGCTTTCAAGCCGATCTGCCGCGACGACGATATCGACCAAGCCAAGGGCCTCTGCAGCGTCAGCGGAGATGATTTCAGCAGTCATGAGCAAGCGCTTCGCCGCGCCGCTGCCGACAGTTTGCACCAAACGTCGTGTATCATCGGCAGAATAGACTAAGCCAAGTTTTGATGGGGTAATGCCAAGCCGGGCGGAGTTATCCGCATACCGAAAATCACATGCTAGTGCAATCGACATGCCTCCGCCGACGCATGCCCCGCGTATCTTTGCGATCGTTGGCTTAGCGCTTCGTTCTAGAACGCGTAGAGCCTTGAGCATCGTCACTGTGTATTCGGTGGCTTTTTCCGTCGTAGCGTAGACAGATTCAAATTCGCTAATGTCCGCACCCGCAGCGAAGTGGCCGTCGGCGCCTTCGATGACAATGATCTCAACGGTCTGATCTTTGTTTGCCTTTTCAATGAGCGCTGGAATGCCGGACCACATCGCGGCGCTGATGGCGTTGCGCTTTTCTGGCTGGTTAAGCGTAATGATCGCTAATGCATCGCTCACTTGATAGTTCAAAAGGGGCGACGTCATGAGTCGCTCCAGTGGTCACTTCCGTCGGTGTCGCGGCGGCGCGTAAGCTTCATTTGATATTGGAACTTTTGCGGCAAATAATGCGCTTCGATCGCTTGGACGGGGCGGCCGTCCTTATCCATCATTATCCGGAATATCTTGAACAACGGTGAGCCCACTGGCGCTTCAAGCGCGGCGGCGACCGTTTCGTCTGCCGCGACGGCTGTAAGCGTTTGCTCCGCGCTCGTTGGTTCGACACCGCTCCTGTCAAGCAGACTTAGGAGGGGCGTTTTCGCTAATTCGTCATCGGAGTACCGGTCGGCAATATCAAGCGGCACGTAAGTCACGAGGTAGGAAAAGGGTTCGTGGTCCAGCCGGCGCAAGCGAATTGCCCGTTCGACCATTTCTGTTTCCGGCACTTGCAGGGCGTCAGCAATCGCGGCCGGCGGCTTTTCGCGTTGCACGGACAATAACTCAACTTCTGTCTCGAGCCCGATTTTTCGAAGGGTTTCGATAAAATTCGAAAATGATCCCCGTACGACAGGTGCGTTAGGCCCGCCTGTGACAATAGTGCCCCGGCCGCGAACCCGCCTGACTTGGCCCGCGAGCGCCAGATCGTTCAACGCCCGTTTGATGGTGATGCGGGAGACATCGAACTTTTCAGCCAGGTCGAGTTCGCCCGGTAGCAGGCTCCCCGGTGGATACGCGCCATCGGAAATCGACGATTGTATCGTTTCGCGGATTTTAGCGTGTAGCGTCGCGGGACCTTTGCGGTCTTCACTGTCGCCAGCGCTCTCGCGGGCGCCCGCTTGTTTCTGGCTATTGCTTTCTTTCAATTTTCCGGGCTTTTCAGTTTCTCGTGCAATCACCACATCCTCGCAAAGCATACGCCATTTTTTCGATGGGCCGATCGGCAAAATAGAGATAAAACAGCGCTATTACTGCATAAAACTTTGAATTTTCAGAGGGATGGGCCTGTTGGTTTCCTCGGCGCAAACACTGGTGGAAAAAATTATCGCGCGCGCCTCTTCAAGGGGAAGCGTTACGCCGGGTGACTTTGTGACTGTTTCCGTCGACCTGGCAATGGCGCATGATTCCAGCGGCCCGCGCCGCTGGCGACCGCGCTTAGAAGCCCTTGGCGTTGGTCTCTGGGATCCGGAAAGAGTCGTCATCGTGTCTGATCACTATGTGCCGGCCGTTGATGCCGCAAGCGCCGCCATCTTGAAGGATGTACGCGCCTTTGTCCGCGACTACGGCGTGCGGCACTTTTTCGATATGCGCGGCATCTCGCATACGATCATGCCAGAAAACGGCCTGCTACGGCCGGGCATGCTGGCGGCCGGCGGCGACAGCCATTCCCCCCATGGCGGGGCGTTTGGCTGTTTTATCGCGGGCTTCGGCGCAACGGATATGACGGCCATTGCTGTCACGGGTGAGACTTGGTTGACCGTTCCGCAAACCCGTCGGGTCGAATGGGACGGCGCACCGGGAAAAGGTGTGTGTGCGAAAGATATCATGTTGTTCCTATGCAGAGAGATTGGCACTGAAAACCACAATTTAGTCATTGAATATGGCGGCTCGGCTATCGCCGCCATGTCCATGGATGAGCGGATGACGCTGTGCAACATGGCGGCGGAGTTGGGCGCGGACACGGCAATCATTGAACCCGACCAAAAAACGCTCGCACATATCCGTGCCCACGGCGGAGAAGTCGAGGACGCATCGCTGAAACGTTGGCGGTCCGACGCAAACGTAGCCTATGAAAGCGTTTTTCGATTTGATGCGCGGTCCCTCAGCCCACAGATCGCTGCGCCACACTACCCAGGTAACTCAGGCGCCCTGAGCGATTTCGAAGGCGCCAAGATCGACCAGGCATATATCGGCGCGTGCGTTGGCGCCAAGTATAACGACTTAGAAATGGCGGCCTCGGTGTTGAAAGGACGCTCGGTAAAATCGAATGTCCGGTTGCTGGTCGCACCAGCGACAGCGAAAACCACCGAGAGAGCAGCAAAATCCGGCGTTCTGGCGACGTTGACTGAGGCTGGCGCAATCTTGTTACCATCAGGGTGCGGCGCATGCGCTGGCATGGGGCATGGCCTCCTCGCCGAAGGGGACGTCTGCATTTCAACGACCAATAGAAACTTCAAAGGCCGTATGGGCCACAAAGACGCGTTTGTATATTTAGGTTCGCCCTATGCCGTTGCTGCGGCGGCGATTACGGGCGAAATCACTGACCCGCGGGATTTCCTGTCATGACGACGACCGGCGGGCGGGTTTGGTTATTCGGCGATAATATTGATACGGATGTTCTGGCGCCAGGACATTTGATGAAGCTGCCAGCGCGCGAGCTCGCATCCCATTGCCTGAAAGCGGTGAACCCGGTTTTTGCCAAAGACGTTAAGCCTGGCGACTTTATCGTTGCCGGGCGCAATTTTGGTTTAGGCTCGAGCCGCGAGCAGGCGGCTGAGTCGCTCAAGCTATTGGGGCTGCGAGCCGTGATTGCGACAAGCTTTGCACGGATCTTCTTCCGAAACGCGATAAATTTGGGTTTGCCCGCAGTGGCGTTGGATGTTTCAGATGCGTTTAATGAGGGCGACGCTGCGCAAATTGATTTGCACAAAGGCGTTCTGAAAAATCAAACAAGCGGGACCGAGCATTTGTTTCCAGCAATGGCGCCCGCGCTCCTAGAAATTTTAGACGCCGGCGGATTAATGCCGTTGCTTGCAAAACAGCTTGCCGCCAAAAAGCTACGGGACGCGCCGCGCCATCCCGATTGATTTTGGAGTTGTCGGCTCGAACCCAAATTGCTCATACAATTTATCAGCAGGCAGATCGGCGATCAGACTGACATACGCGGTCGCCGGTTGGGTCTCCATAAATGTCATCAGCGCGCGCATAATGGCCTTACCAAGGCCTTTGCCCTGGTGGTCCGGCGATACGACAATGTCGACAATTTGGTAAAAACAACCGCCGTCGCCTATAATGCGACCCATACCGATCGTTTCTTGTCCATGAAAAAGCGTCACAGCATAAAGATGTCCGCGGGCCCCCACCTCTGCCGCGGCCTTTGAAAATGGCCCCAATCCGCCGATACGCCGCAACATCAAATACTCGTCCGGCGTCGGACCGATCGGTAGTAAACGATAGGGCTCCGGCAGCGTGTCATCCAGTGTTTGCGCGGTGTCACTCATTTTCGGTTAGGCCATTCTATTTTTTGAAGACGCCCGACGCGATCAACCTGTCGATGACAGCCTTTTGCTGTTGAATGGCGTCGGCGCGTTCAATCATTTGTCCATCGGGGGTCCGGTTTGAGGGGGCGCGGTCCGCTGCGTAACCGTCTCGGAAAGCTTCCAGGGGTAGGCGCGAAAGATAGTTCGACATGCCCGTTTTCCGGCGCGCTGAGCGCAGACCGTTCAAATCAACTACCGCATTTGCATTAAGTGTTTCGCCGGGGCCCGCCTCCGCCAGCACATCGCCTTTGTAATCGACGACTTTTGACATCAGATCCGTCGATGCGGCAGGAACCGGCGTTCCAAAGATGCCCGCGGAATTCGCAGAAACCAAATACGCCATGTTCTCCATCGCTCTCGCGCGCTTAGCGATGTCCTTTGGCGTCAATCGCGGCGCGCCCACTTCAGAGGTCGGATGCAGAATAACTTCGGCGCCCTTTAGGCCAAGCATACGCCCAATCTCTGGATAGAGAATTTCTTCGCTGGCCACAGTGCCAATTTTCCCTAACGGAGTGTCGATGACAGGAAAAACAGCATCGATGCCGTATTGCTCAAGATATTGATCCCATACGTCGTAGGGTGATGGCGAATAGAGCGAGATCATGCGCCGGTATCGCAAAAGTGCCTCGCCCGTCGGCCCGTAAACGACGTTTGATTGGAAATAGAGATCGGGGAAGGCCGGGTCGCCTTCATAATGGTTGGAGCACAGATATACCTTAAAGGTCTTTGCTAGGCTTGCGATCAACTCAGGGATTTCGCCGTCAAAACCAATGACGGCTTTATCAAGCCATTCATCGCGGCTCTCGCCGAGGGGGAAGCCCGTCATCCAATATTCGGGCAGTACAATGAGTTTTACTGGGTAGCCGTTAAAACCCTCCAAAAAAGCCTTTGAGGCTGCGATCTGGCCCCGCACGCGCCCGATGGCTTGTTTCATGCGTTTGTGTGCGCTCGCCTGGTCCTTATCTTGATTAACGGCGTCGCATTTTGTTTGCAGGGCGACGGCGGTGTAGCGTTCGGCCTCGGCGGCGTGACTTTGAGACATGAATACTCCGGCGCTTGCCGCCCCGGCAAAAAAAGCTCGGCGGCTGAGACGAGTGACCATAGTTACGACGCCTCCGGAAGGAAACTGTCGCAGATTTCAGAAACTGGCGCGACAAAAGCCCCGTCAACGCCTGAGACTTTCTCCAGGATTTCGCGGACTGCCCAAACCCGAAATGGTTGGCCAGCGACGTAAGGCGTCATGGTGAAGCCAAAGCACTCTGCGCCCGAACTTTTCGCTTCAGTCGCCATCATTTCGGAGGCTTCGACGATTTGATCGCGCCAGCTTTCTTCGTCCTGGTGTTTTGTCGCGAGCAAAAACCGGTCATCGAGTTCATTGAGGAGGGGAAACGCCGTTACGTCGCCGCCGTTTGTTTTCATGGGCAGCGGGACGGTGTCCGCCTCCCAGTCGAGACAAATTTCGAAGCCGTGGGCGCCTAAGACGTCAAGTGTAGCGCGGCTTTGCTGACGCGCGGGGCTGAGCCACGTTTTCGGCGATATTCCGGCTAAGTCAAAGGCTTCGCGGGTTTTTGCGACGTAATCACGTTCGGTTGCCGGATCGATGTCGCCCCAATGAATGGCGTCCGTACTTAATCCGTGTGCGGCGACTTCATGGCCATCAGAAACAATTGCCTCGATTAGCGGCGCGACACGCGGGAGTAACACCGCGTTTATAGCAAATGTCGCACGTACGTTTGCTGCGCGAAAAGCGCTCAGAAGACGGAAGACACCGACGCGGTTGCCATAATCGCGCGTTGTGTAGTGGCGCAAGTCTGGATAGGGGGTCGCCATGGCCCCCGGGTGCTTAAAGGGCTTGCCGCTCGGCGTTAGCGGAAAGTACTCGAGCGGGACAACAATGCTCACGCCGAGCCGCTCGCCATTTCTAAAGCGCGCCGGTTTCCGTCCAGGCGCCGGCGACCAGGCATAACGGTCGATGTCTTGCCCACGTTCGCGCCGCGGATATTTCAAATATTCATCATCCAAGGGCATCGCTAGGAGACGCTCCCATCAAATCCGGTTCCGGATCGCTCCAGGCCGCGGGCGGAAATATCGGCAAGGGATTGATCCCAACAGTTTTGCCGAAAGTAAGCCGCGATTTCAGCGCCCGTCGCAAACCAAACGTCGTTTTTATGGGCGCAGATGTGGTCAAGGGCTTCCGCAAACGGACGAATGCGGTGGGGTTGGCTGACGAGGTAAGCGTGTAGCGGAATGCACATGACAACGCCGCTTGCCTCTCCTTCGAGGAGGAGCTGATCAAAATGGCGCTTTAAGATATCCGCATAACGGTTCGGCGTCATGGCGAGCGCGCCATAGGTAATGACGTCGTTTACCTCAAGCGAGTAGGGCATCGAGATGAGTTTACCGCTTTTCGTTTTCAGCGGTTGGGGTTGGTCGTCCTGGAACAGATCACATGAATACCAGAAGTCATATTCTGCAATAAGGTCGAGCGTGCGCTCCGTATGCGTGAGCGCCGGCGCAAGGTAGCCGCGAATGCGTTGGCCGGTCGTGGCTTCGACGGTCGCAATTGAGTCCTCTAAAACGGCGCGCTCTTGCGCTTCCGTCATGTGATAAGAGTAGCGCGTGTTATAAATGCCGTGGGAGAAGAACTCCCAATTACGTTCATTACACGCCTCAATTATTTCCGGGCAGTGATCGCACATGGCGACGTTCAAGGATACGGAGCCACGGAGCGCGTGACGGTCTAAAAGCTCCATCAATCGCCAATGCCCGATGCGGTTGCCCCAGTCGCGCTGCGAATAACCGACGACGTCCGGCGTCGGTTTAGGCCAACCGGGTCGGGACGGATTAACCGGTGGGTCAAACTCGTAAAACTCGATATTGGGCGCAATCCAGAAGGCGAGCTTTTTACCGCCTGGCCAGGTAATCTTCGGCCGATCCTTATACGGCCAATAGTCGTAGAGGTTCGGATCCGCCTGCATACCCTTCCTAAAATCCTTGATCTGAACCGGCTTCCGCGGGTTCTTGCAGGGCGCGGATTTCCTCCAGTGAAGCCGGCGGGCTTTGCCAAAGCGGGTGGTTTGCTTCGATAAATGTGCGGATTTGCTCTGGCATGTCCGACCACCGGTCTATCCGCCATGTCACCAGATGGTAAATCGCTTTGCCGCCGCCGGCCCAGCTGGGAAGATCGCCGTAGCGAACCCAGGATAGCTGATTTTGCGGCGTCCTGCGGCTCCGTCCCGGCTGAAAGAAGAAATCGTAATTTTCAAAAGCGTCAATACGCCGGTTTGTACCCGGAATTTCAAAGTCAAGATAAACGGGCGCGGTGACAACGAGCGTCCGGCCGATCCGCTTTGCGCTCATATTTTGCGAGGGGCCAAGCTTTTGAATACGCGGTTTAATCCCTTGCTCGACGAAGGTTTCAATGTTCTCGCCTTTAAGCTCGTAGGTGATGAACTGGTAGGGATAAGCGATGGGCGCAACAGCCTGCCCATTTTTCTCCGTAATATATTCGTCGGTCTCAGGATCTTTATAAAAGTAGATTTTTCGATTGTACTGATGCGCCAGTGGACGGTCGGGGTCCGGCATATATCGCCGCGCCGCGTCAAAGCCTTCCATCCGGAAGCGCAGATCGCCAGACGGATAATCGCGGATCGTTCCTGTTGAATACCAATAGACCGGATCACCATTGCCGACCCGGCCTGACAAAAACTTGTCAAAAGCGTCCTGGTCGAAACCCTCAGCCGACGCGTAGCCGACGCTAACTAAGCCACTCGCAAGCGCCACAATAACGAAGCTTCGCAATTTCATCAGTATAGAATACATAAAATCAATCATACCTTATCCCTCAGCCAATAGACGCAAACCAATCCCGCACTTCTGCGACCGATACGACGTCGGCATATTTCAGTTGCAGGTCGGTTAGATTCGCAAAATGGTAGC
>JBCCTV010000093.1:0-11187 GCA_039197915.1 Pseudomonadota bacterium
CGCGCGGACAATGCTGGCGGTCAGGTTCGACTGTCGGGTTGGGTCCATAATGTTCGCGACCACGGCGGCGTGTTGTTCATCGATCTGCGCGACCACTACGGCATTACACAGGTGGTGGCGGACCCGGACTCACCAGCTTTCTCGACAGCTGAAGCGGTGCGCAAAGAATGGGTCATTCGTGTCGATGGTGACGTGAAGGGGCGGGCGGTTGAGGCCGTCAACCCGAACTTGCCAACCGGTGCGATCGAAGTGTTTGCACGCGACATCGAGGTGCTGTCCGAAGCCGCTGAACTGCCGCTGCCCGTCTTCGGCGATTTGGAGTATCCGGAAGACGTTCGCCTGACCTATCGCTTCCTCGATCTGCGTCGTGAGAAGCTGCACGCCAACATCATGACGCGGACACAGATCATCAGATTGATGCGTGACAAGATGTGGGACGCGGGCTTCTTCGAGTTTTCGACACCGATCCTGACTGCGTCATCGCCCGAGGGTGCCCGCGATTTCCTCGTGCCGAGCCGCATCCATCAGGGCAAGTTCTACGCGCTGCCGCAGGCCCCGCAGCAGTACAAGCAGCTCGTCATGATGTCGGGCTTCGACCGTTACTTCCAGATTGCGCCTTGTTTCCGCGACGAGGACCCGCGCGCTGATCGCCTGCCGGGTGAATTTTATCAGCTCGATGTCGAAATGAGCTTTGTCGAGCAGCACGACGTGTTCACCGCCATGGAGCCGGTGATCCGCGACGTGTTCACCCATTTCGCTAAGGGCAAGCCAGTGACGGAGACCTTCCCGCTGATCCCTTACGACGAGGCGATGGCAAAGTACGGGTCTGACAAACCGGATCTGCGCAACCCAATCGAGATGCAAATCGTCTCTGACCATTTCCGTGGATCTGGGTTCAAGATATTTGCAAAAATTCTCGACGACGATCCGCGCAATGAAATTCGCGCGATCCCCGCGCCAGGCGGCGGAAGCCGAGCCTTCTGTGATCGGATGAATGTCTGGGCGCAAAAAGAAGGCTTGCCCGGCATGGGCTATATCATGTGGGCGAAAGAAGAGGAGGGCGGAGAAGCGCGCGGCCCCCTCGCAAAAAATATCGGTCCAGAGCGCGCAGAAGCCGTGCGTGCGCAGCTGGGGCTAAAGGCCGGTGACGCTGCGTTCTTCCTCGCAGGCGAAGCCTCAGACTTCATTGCTGTTGCGGGTAAGGCTCGGAACGTTGTCGCTGAGGAGCTCGGGCTCTTAGACGCGGACCAGTTCGCGCTCGCCTGGATCGTTGATTTCCCGCTTTACGAGTGGGACCAGGAAAACAAGAAAGTCGAATTCGGCCATAATCCATTTTCGATGCCCCAGGGCGGGCTCGCCGCGCTCGAAGGCGCCAGCTCGGATGAAGAGTTCCTCGCGATCAAAGCCTTCCAGTACGATCTTGTTTGCAACGGCTACGAGCTCGGCTCCGGCGCGATAAGAAATCATCGCCCGGACATCATGTACAAAGCGTTTGAGATTGCGGGTTACGGACCTGAGATCGTCGAAGATAAGTTCGGCGGCATGCTCAAGGCCTTCAAATACGGCGCTCCGCCCCATGGCGGCTGCGCCCTTGGGCTGGAACGCATCGTGATGCTGCTCTCTAACCAGCAGAACATTCGCGAAGTGACCATGTTCCCAATGAACCAGCAGGCTGAAGATCTTCTGCTTGGGGCGCCGGCTGAAGCCACGCCAGAGCAGTTGAAGGAAATTCACATCAGAATTTCGAAGCCTATTGAAGAGAAAAAGCCCTAAATTTTTTGAGGATGTAACCGCTCCTGCGCCTTGCCTGATGTGCTAGTGCTTGACTACCTTATGTGTAAAGCAAGCTAGACACGAGGGCTCGGATGAGCGAGGCGCCGATCGACGCTATTGAAACGTCATCGACCCAGAGCGAAGCGCTGAAGGCGTCGGCGACGCGCTTAAATGATCGCCGTGCGAAACCGAAAATTGACCGCGCGGAGCCGGAGTGGAAGCGCTTCCGCGAAGCGCCGGCTCGGGCTTTATGCACGGACTGCGGCGTCTCCCGGTCGAAGACGCCGTCGGATTGCGGGACCGCGTGCCAATTCATCAAGCCTGATTACCCAGGGCTTGAAGCGCAGGTTCACGGCCGCGCGCGTGATCCAAACCGCACCGATGAGCTCCATTTTGGTCCCTTCAAAAGAATGCTCCGCGCGTCGCTCAAGCACCCCCGTGACGGGGCGCAGTGGACCGGTATTGTCACGCGCATTGGCGAACGACTTCTTGAGGACAGCGCCGTTGATGCAGTTCTGGCCGTCGCTCCCGACCCTGACGATATTTGGAAGCCGCGCCCTGTAATCATCACGCGGCCGGAAGATATGAAACAATGCCGTGGCATGCGCATGGGCTATGCGCCATTGCTGGCGTTGCTTGAGCCCGCGGCGGCGCGCGGCTTGAAAAAGCTCGCCTTAGTTGGCGTGCCTTGTCAGATTTACGCCCTTCGCGCAATTGAGAAGAAACTGGGATTTGAGCGGATTTACGTAATCGGTACACCGTGCTCGGATAATACAACTACAGAGCGCTTCCATGAATTTCTGCGTTTGCTCGATGATCACCCGGAAACGATAACCTATCTCGAGTTCAAAGCGGATTTCCAGGTCGAGCTGCGGTTCAAAAATGGCGATAAACGCTTCATCCCATTTCTCAGTCTACCGATTTCAAAGCTGCCGAAAGACTTTTTCCCACTGACCTGTCGAACCTGCGTCGACTACTCGAACGCGCTCGCAGATATCACCATCGGCTATATGGGCGGTGAGGGCGAACAATGGCTGATTGTTCGAAATGATCGGGGGGAAGAGCTTGTTGCTTTGCTGGGCGAGGAACTAAATACAAGACCGCCGGGCTCCTCGGGCAAGCGGGCGGCGCAGGTCAAAGCGTTTATAACGAACACTGAGCGGGCAGCTGGCGGATTGCCAGTTCGATCAATGCCAAATTGGGTCCGCCCGATTGTTTCTTGGCTGATGCCGCGTGTCGGGCCGAAGGGCTTAGAGTTCGCGCGCACGCGTCTAGAGATGAAGGCGGCGGAAACGATTATTCACCTTCGCCGCGAGGCGCCCGCGAAGATGAAAAATATGGTTCCCGAACACGTTAGACAGTTGGTGGCGCCCTATGAGTTGTCTATGGACGATAACACTCAGCACGCAGAAGGCGTTGAGGCTGAAAACGCGGAGCGCTGACAGATACGCAGCAGCGCCCCGCGTTTGACCATCCCCTCAGACGGTAATCGCCATTCCTCGGTAGATACGCGCGCGATACCGGGAATCCTCCGCGTCTGGCAGCGGGGCGCCGGCCAAAATAACGGCGCGGGCGAAGCGTTTTGCTTCTTCCAGACGTTCATCCGCATTGCGCGGTTCTTCCGACCGTACACGGCGCGTCAGGTTAATCTGATTTACAGGCGTATCATGCACGAGGCGTTCGCTCTCTACGGCAAGTGTTGCTGTAAATGCGTGTAAAGATGTTTTGATGAAGTTTGCAATAGCAAATGCGGGGTCGCGGTCATCTTCTTGAACGTCTGGCGTCACAAGAACTAATTGGGCCCCATCAATTAGGACGGCTTTGCGCGATATCCTGAAGTGCTGTGTGAGATTGTCTTCGACAACCTGCTGGAATTGTAACGGATCAAGTCGATCTTGACCGGGGCCGCCAAACAATACGTCCGGAAGCGGAGAAATCGGCGTCGACACAATCGTTGTTGGTCGCTCGCCGCTGCGCAGAGCGTCATCCATGCAGCTTTCGAAGCTTTCTTCGCAAATGCGGGTTTCGATGTGCTCAGCTGGGAGATCGCTGAGCGCTTCGCCAAGCGCAGCAGCCGCGGTTTTCGTTTTAACGAAGAAGATGACCTTGGCGACGTGGCAATTTTGAATAAGGTCCCGCGTCGCCGTCGCCATGTGGTCGGTGAGATGTTCGCCGAACATCCAAACGGTCTTGCCGCGCATGGCTTCAATGCGTTCCGGTTTAGTCGAACCAAAGAGTTCGCGCTCTGTTATAGAGCGTTCGAGGCTGAGGCCGCCCGATGGCTGAAACGTTTGGCCGCTTGCTGCTCGGTCGGCTAGGAAAAACACGGTGCCAAGCGCCACTTCTTCTTCCGTCGGCATACGGCCTAAGTGCAGAAGTGACCGAACGCCATTGCCGACGCCATCGGCAGTCTTTGAGATCTTAGACGCTGGCAAGAAGGGGTGATCGTCCGGCGGCAGCTTTTCGAGCCATGACCCGCCGTCAAATGCGGTCTCTTTTTGCGATGACGGCAAGTACCCGCCGTTTTGCAGCCGATTAACAAGGCGCGCCGCTAAATCCTCAGTCAGCAGATATTGTCCCCAGGTGCAGCTGTCGTCGCCTTCTTTGATGCATTTTGAGGCGAGTTCGCGAAGCTCAACAGGCGATTTCGGATCATCAACAAGTGTTTGGGTGTCGTTAACAGAAATCCGCTCAAGGAAATTTGTCAAAACAGAGCCGCGTCGCGCCGATTTAATGGCTGCCGCGTGAACCATGTTCAAGCGCTTGTTCAACAAGATCAAGCGCGCGCGCCGTTCGAAGAGGCCAGGGCGGCCGCCAACACCTTGCAGGCGGACGCCGTCGACTGGGCCTGGCGCGATCGCGTTGAATTGGATCTCCGGCCCAAGGAAGCCGGCGAGAGATTCCACCATTGCACGTTGGCCAGCCTTTGAAACCGCATAGTCGGCTCGGTTTGGGTACGCGACCGCAACGTATTTCTCCCCACCGAAGTAGGATGATACGTTCACGATATATCCGGAGCCCTGCTGGCGCATGATGGGCGCAACCTCAGAGATAAGCGCGTAGTTTGAGACGAGGTTCGCATCGAGCGTGAAGCGCCAGTCATCAAGCTCCATGTCGACGACCATCTCTTCAGCGCCGGAAACGCCGGCGTTGTTGATGAGATAATCAATTCGACCAAATTCTTTGATCGTCGCCTCAACCGCGCGGCGCAGCGTGTTCAGGTTGCCCACGTCGATGCCGGAAAGGAACTTTAGGCGTCTCTCCGCGCCGGAATATCCGATATCCTCAAGTTCGTTGATGATCTGATCGCGTGTTGCGACCAGTTCGGATTCACGCCGTGCAGTGAGCATTACCTTACCGCCGGATAGGGCGAGTAAGCGCGCAATTTGTCCGCCAATGCCCATCGAAGCGCCGGTGATGAGCGCTACTTTGCCGAGGTGCAGGCCGTTAATGTTTTCGGTGAAGCCGCTGAGCGCTTTGCGCGCGCCGGTAATTTCCTCAATTGAGGCGGGCAGGTCGATATCAACCTCACGCACCTTTCGTTCAGAAAACAGAATGCTTGCTGCTTGGGCTGCCGCGAAAGGGAGGTTTTCGGATTCATGATTTGTGTACCGAATGATTTGGTTGCCCCATTCGGTACGACGGCGACGTCCGTTCTTTACGTCCGTTTCCGTCTCATCCCGCCAGATGCGCGTCAGCTGCTGCATTCCAGCCGCTAGGCAGCGGGCGAAACCGTCGTCTTCGCCTGCATTGGTCATGAAGACAAAGCGCGGGTCATGCGCAAGGTCGTCATGGTTCATCCAATACCGTGTCAAAGACCGCGCGAGGGCGACGGCGCCCGTGAGTTCGTGGTCAAGAAAGACTTTCACGTCATTGTCTTTCGCCTCGCTTAGCTTGCCGCCAAGCAACCCAGCGCCATAGGCCGGCATAATGATGGCGGCTGAAATAGGCGCGCCGGATGGACCGCCTTTATCGAGCACTTTTTCAGTTTCAACCGTATCCCGACGATCGCACTTAACCGGCAGGATACGAGCGTCAGTTTCATCGTCAGTCATGAGCGACCGTGCTTGCTGCACATCGCCTTCCAATGTGAAGCCAACGATAACGTCAGCGCCGATTTGCGCTTGAATGCGTGCAATCGCAAGCGCCTCGTCAACCTGGTTTCCGGCGGCGACAAAAACCGTCATGCCGCCAGCGTCAACGACGCGTAAGCTCGGCCGGGCGATGGCGGTCGCATATGACTTTGCGTTGACACGCATGCCGTTCGTCACCTGGATCTCGTGACCATTCAGCGCGCCGCTTTCGTTAGAGCCCAAGAAAACGCAGGCGTCAGCGATATCGCGCGGGGTCGGGAACGATTTGCCGAGCGCTGACCCCGAGGACTTGCGAGCGAGGGACATGATTGAGGTGAACTCATCGCCGGTCGTTCCTTGCTCGTCGCCGCGCAGCGTATCCATTGCGGCGAAGGCGTTCCGGATACGGTCGCTTTCAATCGGCCCCGGAAAGATCGTATTAACGCGAACGCCTTTTGGACCGAGCTCCTGGGCCAATTGGTCAGACAGGGTGTTCAACGCGGCCTTTGGCACAACATAGGCCGTACGCCCGAAATATTTCGTCCGTGAAAAGATGGTCGATACATTGATTATTGTGGCGCCCGGCTCAAGCATTGGGGCGGCGATACGCGCAACGTTCCATGTGACGCCAAGAATATTGCGCATCGCCTCAGCAACGGTTTCATTATCGGATCCGCCATTTTCACGAAGCGCATCGAGATCGGCCGCAGTCACGGGGACATTTTCCAGCGGCTGCTTCGGCCCGGCGGAGCCCGCGTTATTCAGGACGATATCAAGGCGACCAAACTTCTCGAATATCGCTGAAATACCGTTGCGAACCTCATCGGGTTGCCCGCCGTCCATCACGACGCAAATTGCGTTGTCAGAGGATGCGCCGGTGTCGGCTAGAGCGGCGTCGCGCGCTTCTTCGAGGCGTGTTGCGCTCCGTCCACTGAGCACAACTTTGGCGCCCTCGGACAAGTACCTTCGGACAATTTCACCGCCAAGATTGCCGGCGGCGCCGGTGACGAGCGCGACCTTACCGGCGAGGCGGCCGGGAGCGGTTTGCGTTTGTGACATTGGCTTTTTCCTTTCGCCGACGGCGTTTACTGATCTTTTTTGGGCGTTGACGACCAGGCTTCAAAGAGGTCGTCTTTCGTGCGCAAACCCATCTCTGGCAATGCGTGATTGACGAGGTACGTGGCCCCCGAATGGACGTTATCCCACATTGATTGGTGGGCTGCCGGTAATCCTTCCCACGGCACAACCGTCGGCGTTGTCACGTCAAGTAAGCCAGCAGAAACGAGGTCGTTCATGCGGCTAACCTCATGTGCGTTACACAAGTGCGTGCCGCGAATTTCCGTGGTCGGCATGATAATGCGACGCTGGCGCGTCCAGACTTGGGGCGCATAAAAGCTAAAGCGTCGGCCCTTCATGTTCTCGCTGTAGACGATCCGCCCTGTGAATGGTTTCACAAGAGCGCTTGTCAAGCCGAGGCTGTCGAAGCCTGCGCGTTCAAACACGATGTCTGGTGCGCCGCGTGGATTGTCCGGTGAACGCAGAAGCTTACCGACGGCAGCGCCGAACGGCTTCATCGTTTTTTCTTGGAAGTCGCGAACGGCCGCACGGAAGACCTCTATGTCGTCCTTTGCGTCCGGTAGACGCGGCATGCAATCGGGCCACTCGAACTCAGCGCCCGCGCGGCGCTTCAGCGCCTCCAAAGAGACCACGCCGGCGACGGCGTCTTCGAAGCCAAGGGATAGAATGAATTCCCGTTGCGCATCTGTTGTCGTGGTGACAACGGTGCGTGCGCCGGCGACCCGCGCCACTTCGATGATCTCTAGACCGATGGTATCGACAAGTTCGGTTGATCCTGGCCCATAGAAGGTCAGCAAGGCTTCGCCGCCTCGGGCGCCCGCCCGTGAAAGCATCTCAGACGGCGAGGATGCGCCATCCTTGCCCATAAAGGTAAAGTGGTACCCGGACGATGCACCGTAAAACGCGAGGACGCCGCCATCATCGAGGAGTTGATAGGTGCGCGGGAACGCGGTTTCACCGGCGTGGCTCACGGCAAAATCAGCAAGTTTGCCGTCGTTTACGGCGCGGTAGGCGTCGAGAATTGGCTCGCCCGCGGTTTCCCAAGCGCGCGCCTCGTCGAGGTTTTCGGGTACGGCGGTAAAGAGTGACGAGAATTCCGGCGCCTTTCGGTTGATCGCCCCAACCGCGCCTTGGGTTTTGACGAATTCGGCGCGCTCCTCGCTTGAGACGAGACCCGTTGCCTGTAGGCCCGAACGTATCGAAGACTTGAGGGCGTCTAGCCCTGTGCCTGTGGCTGACCCTTCAACGAAAATCGATTTCCCGGCTTCAATGTTCAGGGTCGTGAACAATGCGCGCACAACGGTGCCGAGGTTCAGGGTGTAGGCGGCCGCTTCCTCAAGCGTTAGGTCGCCGGGGAGCTTGTGGAGCTGCGGGGCTTGCGTAACGAGAAACTGCCCGTGGGAGCCCGTGGGCGTTTCATAGCCCTGGATAGAAAAGCCCGCGAACATTGGATCGAGCGCTGCTTGCGGCGACAACAAATCGCTGGTGCCGGAGTAAATCGTCACGAGGTCGCCGATTTTTAATCGGCCTTCGCGGCGCGTTTCATCGCCAAGCGCAGCGATTAGAGCGACGCCGCCCGAGCCTGTGATTTGGATATCCTCCTCGTGGCTATCAAACGCGGACACAGGAATGCCCGTGATCGCCCAGATATCGTTGAAGTTTACCTCAGAGGCGAGGACGTAAACGAGCGCTTCATTCGGCCCCGGCTTTGGCACTGGCGCCACCAGAACTTTCTCAGCGTCGTTTGGAACACCAAAGCGCGGTGCGCCCGTTTCCTGATCGCGGTAAACCCCAAAGGCGTATTGCTTTGATGGGATTTTCGTAACGCCAGGGAAGAACGGCGCGCCAACCGGCAGTAGGTCACCGTCGGAGATAAGCGTTTCTTCCGTTTCGGGACGATCCCCGGCGACCATGACGCCGTCGCGTCGGACCGGCAGGGGTTTCGCCCGTTTTTCCATGAAGTCCTTGATCCCGGTCTTGCCGCCGTCTGGATCAATGACAGCCTCGGCGAAGAGTTCCGCTTCGCGGGCAAGTCCAGCGTCTAAGCCGTCGGTCCAGCCGGTCCGAATAGCGTCCACGCAGCGCGCAAAAGCATTGCCGCGGCCAGCCCATTCAGTCTGCCTAGAAATCATTTGGATATGGTCGTCGGCTAACGCCGAATCGATATCAATGGGCGCCGGGTCACGCCACCGTTGCGTCTGTTGGCGTCGCGCCTCATGGGCCATGCCGATGACGCTATCGCCGCCGGAGCGCGCAAATTCGCGAACGCGCTCATGGGCGATGTTGAGGACATCATCTGCAGACGTCACAACTTCGTCTAGGAGCCCTTTTGCGAGAGCGTCGTCGCTTTCAATCGACCGGCCGCCCAGCAATAGCTCTAACGCGTCGGTCAGGCCCTGGTCGCCGCGCCGTTCGGCGAGGAGTCGAGGCAGGCGTTGCGTCCCGCCGTAGCCTGGGAGCAGGCGCAGATTGATTTCCGGTTGGCCAAAGCGCGCATGCGGCTCGGCAATGCGGTAGTGGCAGGCGAGCGCAAACTCCATCCCGCCGCCCAGGGCTACGCCCTGAATTGCCGCGATACAGGGCTTTGACATGTTCTCGATACGGCGAAATGCAAGGTGTGCGTTGTTTGGTAGGGCGCGCGCTTCCGTCAGTGTATGAATTTCTTCAAGGAATTGACGAATATCTGCGCCAGCCACAAACGAGGCGGAGCCGGTTCCTGTGAAGACAATCGCCGCCACATCTTCCCGCCGCTCAAGGTGCTCAACGACGATATTTAATTCATCGAGGGCGCGTTCGTTCAACGCGTTGACGGGTGGATTATTCACGAAGACCGTTGCAACGCGTTTGTCAGCACCCAGTGCATTATACTGGATTTTAAAGTAGCGATAGCGCTCAAAAATTTGTTGATCGTCAGACGTCTTCTGACGCCGCCGCCACTTATCGACAGCCGCACTGATCTCTTCAAGAGCCTCCGGGTTGCGCAGCGTTGACGCGTCGCCGACATCCGTGCCTTCAACAATCGCCCGCACCATGCGCCGCATATATTTGCCGCTCCGGGTTTCCGGAAATTCTGAGACTTCAATGTAATCGCTCGGGATGGCGAGGCTGCCTTTTTCCGTCCGTACAAGGTCAGAAAGGCGGCGGCGATCCTCTTGCGTAATTGTACGCCCAGGGGTTGGAGTAATAAAGGCGAGGGGGGTAAGGCCTTTGTCCCGGTGTGGAGCGCCGATCACGAGAACGTTGCCAACCGGAGAGTTCGCCGGGTTCAGCGATTTATCGCGAAGGATAGCGCCTTCAATTTCCTCTGTTCCAAGACGGTGTCCGGAAACGTTGATGACGTCATCGGAGCGGCCGTGTATCGAGAGCGACCCATCATCGTGGAGGATCCCGAAATCGCCTTGCGTGTAAGCCCAAACGCCCTTCCAGCGACGCCAATAGGTCGATTGCCAGCGATCAAGATCGCCACGCCAACCGGCCGTTGCTTTGCCGTTTTCGTCGATTGAGAAATTATCCGTATCGCCCCAAACAGTGCGCGCGAGATAGGGGTACGGCGCGGTAATGACAATTTCACCTTTTTCGCCAAACTCCGCACCGCGCCAGGCGATCCCGTCTTCGTCATTGCACGCAAACGCAGTCGGCGGCGCGGACGCTCTGGCGCCGTTTGCGTCGGCGTTGCCGCCGTCAGCTTCAACCCAAACGTCGCCTAGAACCCACGGCAACGGATACGCATGGGCGTTCGCGGAGAGGGGGTAGTCCTTACTGCCGTAGAAATGGGTGAAAGCGATGCCGCCATGCTCGGTCGCCCAGTAGGAGTTGATGTACCAGGGCGTGACTTCCTTCATACCAAATTCTTGAACCGGCGGTGATGTCGGCTCAGCGCAGAATGTTGCGGCTTTGAGGACGGAGCGGTCGTATTTCCGGATGTCTTCAATACTCTCCGGGTCCGTCATAACGGACTTCAAGAACGTTACGCCCGCTTTGAAGATCTTGACGCCGTGACGTTCAATAATTGACGCAAAACGGCCCGCATGCGGATAAACCGGCGACGCCTCGGCAATCACAGACGCAACCCGTGTCGAAAGGGGCGCCGAGATCAGATAGCTTTGACCGGTAATCCAGCCCGGGTCTGCTACTACATAGATGACGTCCCCAGGCTCTGCGCCAAAAACTACAGACATGGTGTGCGCGACGCCAGCGGTGTAGCCGCCCTGAACGTGGACAACACCCTTCGGTTTTCCAGTCGACCCAGACGTGTAAATAACAA
>JBCCTV010000094.1:0-11050 GCA_039197915.1 Pseudomonadota bacterium
CGGACAACGTTTCCATCCGCATCAAGATTGATAAAAGGAACACTTGGCGGCGCAGCGCCGCCTCGTGTCCACTCGTTGAGCGCAGAAAAACCCGCCTTAATTACCAAGTGGAGCGGCAACGCATTCACTGGCAGGTCGCACACGACGAAGGGCGGCTGCGGAGAGGCGTTTTCCACGACAAGCGCAGCGTTTGGATCACCGCCAAGGTCGGTCAAGCCAGTCGACGAGAAATAAAGATCAGAGTGGGCGCCCCCGGCGACTTCCCAATAGCGAAACGAGGCATTGTCCGCTTGCCGCGTCGGCGCCGACCCGAGGACTTCAATGTCCCCTTCGGCCTGAAAGGTTAGGACAGGTTCTGACCCATTCCCGAAAACCTGGGTTTCGCTCGGCCCGCGGGCTTCATCACCGTTAAGAAACGGCGCCAACGGCGCTGGCGAACGCGTGCGACTATGCACAAAGAATGCATCGAATTCGTCCGCCTCTGGATGAACGGCATTGATATAAGTCACAAGGCGATTGGCAGACTGCGATTGACCCGCGGCAATTAACGTTTCGACAAAAACGCCGTCAAGGGGATTTACGCCGACGGGTGTCCGCAACGCCTTCGCCACTTGCGAGAATATATCATATGAGAAGTCATCACCAGGATGGGAAAGCGATGCATAACGCGACGGATTGATGTTCTGGAGTGCGAACGCCGCACTGCCCGAAATCGCAGTTTGTTGAGCCGAAACGCCAACCCAGATATACCCTTCACGAATAATTTCTGTATGAAGATTAATCCAATCAACGCCAATGTCGAACCCTGAGCTTACATTCATCCACTCGACAATAACGGTCCCATTGAAGGCCGATAAATCGACAGGACGATAAACGACTATACGCGTCGTATACGCAGCATCGCCAGCCGTTTCGACTGGCCAGGGACCCGTTGCATTGAGCGCAGAGACCGGACGAAATGATCGCGCCGTCCCGGAGATAAAGAATTCTTCTTCGACATACCCCTGGGCGGCAATATCGAAAAGCCGAAAGAACTGCGAGGGTGCGCCGGCTGGCGCGGCCGAAACTGTCGCGTCCGGGGTCGGCCCCACGCGGTCAACCATCGGCGGCGGCGCAACTGGCGCGTTAACTGGCGGGTTGAGCGTGCTAAAGTTAGAAAAATCGTCGGCGTCGTCGCACGCCCCCATCAACGCCATGAGCGCAACACAAAAAACCAAACGAATATGGTGAATACTGGCGAGCGCTGCGCCCGCCAAAAACTGATGCGCCACTGAGCATTTCCTCGTTACACGCCGCGTTGTGACCGATGTCCATAAACGGATGATCACGCCTCTTCCGGCGAAGTTTTTTTGATTGCCTATCATCGTGGCAGCGACTCGGCTTCGTCAAGTATTACCCCAATATCGAGAACTCGAATTCGGTGTTTTCACCAGAGCGACCTTTGGGTCTCAACCGATCTGAGGTCAGTTGCACTGCAACAAGTATCAACCGGACTTTGAGACGAGTAGCCAAATTTTAGCGCCGATATACGGCGTCTAGAGAAACTTCGCATCAATCTGAACCGCGTCGTTTCTCTAGGTTTTTGTTTTGTCGCGTTTTCTTACGTCCAACCGGTCTGCCCACTTGGTCGGAAAACGCTCTAGGATGGATTGCGCATGCAACAGTACGCACGCCAAGGGCGGGCGCGTTTGGCAAGCTCGTATCCTGGAAGGCAGGCACGAACAGTCGCAGAAGTGATCATGAAAAATTCAGTAAAGCTGCCAAGTGGCGTTGGGGCGAACAACGCTCCAACCAAACGCGCAGACATAAAAAGTCTGTTTAGTGACTATTGCCAGAAAAAAGCGGCGATGCGCGTTTAACGCATCGCCGCTCAAACCGATTAAATCGCCTAAAGGTTACGCGACCCGGTTATGCGCCTTGCGGGCTTGGCTCGAAGCCGCCAGACGGGTCGTCTTTTTTCTTCGATGACCCAATATCCCCGGTCGACGGCACCGAGCTCGCCGGCGGCACATCGCCCGCGTCATTCGGATCATCGCGGACAATTTCTTCGCCACGCAGGAGTTTGTTGATCTCCTCACCGGTCAATGTTTCGTATACCAACAAAGCTTTGGAGAGGGCCTCCCAAGCGTCATTGCGGTCCGTCAAAATCTGACGCGCCGTATCATACCCTTCGGTCACGATGCGTTTGATCTCGTCTTCGATAACCTTAGCGGTTTCGCCGGAGATTGATTTTGAGCGCGCAATCGACTGTCCGAGGAAGACTTCGCCCTCATCTTCCGAATACGCAATCGGCCCAAGCTTTTCGGAAAGCCCGTACTGGGTCACCATGGCGCGCGCGAGCTTGGTCGCCGTTTCAATATCGGATGACGCGCCGGACGTGGTTTTTTCAATGCCGAATTTAAGTTCTTCCGCGACACGGCCGCCCATGGCCATCGCAATACGCGCTTTCATCTGCTCAAGCGTAAAGGAATAGCGATCGCGCTCGGGCAGATATTGGACCATGCCCAAGGCACGCCCACGCGGAATGATGGTCGCCTTGTGGACGGGGTCCGAGCCTGGCATCGTCAACCCAACAATCGCATGCCCGGCCTCGTGGTAGGCGGTCAGCTCTTTTTCTTCGTCGGTCATGACCATAGAGCGCCGTTCAGCGCCCATGAGTACTTTGTCTTTGGCGTCGTCAAACTCTTTGGCGGTGACGAAACGCTTACCGCGACGGGCGGCGAGAAGCGCGCCTTCATTGATCAGGTTTGCGAGATCAGCGCCCGAAAAGCCCGGCGTTCCCCGCGCAATCGTGCGCAAGTTAACATCCGGCGCGAGCGGCACTTTTTTGGCGTGAACGTTCAAAATGCGCTCGCGCCCGATAACGTCTGGGTTCGGAACAACGACCTGGCGGTCAAATCGACCAGGGCGCAACAGGGCAGGATCTAAAACGTCCGGCCGGTTTGTCGCGGCGATCAAAATGATGCCTTCGTTTGCTTCAAACCCATCCATTTCAACAAGCAGCTGATTAAGCGTTTGCTCGCGCTCGTCGTTACCGCCGCCAAGACCGGCGCCACGGGACCGGCCAACCGCATCGATCTCGTCGATGAAGATAATGCACGGCGCATTCTTTTTGGCTTGATCGAACATGTCCCGGACACGGCTCGCGCCGACGCCGACAAACATTTCGACAAAATCGGACCCGGAGATCGTGAAGAACGGCACATTCGCTTCGCCGGCGATGGCGCGGGCGAGGAGCGTTTTACTGGTGCCAGGAGGCCCCACCAGGAGAGCGCCCTTTGGGATTTTTCCGCCGAGCCTCTGAAACTTCATCGGGTCTTTCAGGTACTCGACGATTTCCTCAAGCTCTTCTTTCGCCTCGTCGATCCCAGCGACATCCTCAAACGTCACGCGTCCCTGGCGTTCGGTTAAAAGTTTCGCGCGCGACTTGCCGAAGCCCATCGCTTTACCGCCGGCGCCCTGCATCTGACGCATCACAAAAAAGATAAACGCGAAGAACAGAAGAAGCGGCAGGATGTTTACGAGCAAAGACAGGAGGAGCGGCAGCTCTTCTTCTGGCTTAATATTCGTGTCGACGCCTGCATTATAGAGCCGATCGGCAACGTCGCCCGCGGCCTCTTCGGGGATCGCCGTGATGAAATCTTTACCGCCCGACAGTTCGCCTTCGACTTTAGCGCCGTCAATAATCGCGCTGTTGATCGAACCGCTTTCAAGCTCGCGGCTAAACTCCGAATAGGACAATCGCTCGACCTGGCCCTTCGGCGAGGAAAACTCAAAAAGCTGCAAAGCTATAATAAAGAAGACGAATACAAGGCCCCATACGAGGAGATTTCGACCGTTCATTCTTCGATCCTTAAAAATCGGCGCGGCAACCGCGTAAGCGTAACACTTTTCCTTAGTGCAACGCGATGTAAGCGCTGTAAGTGGTAATCGCCAGGGGTTAATAAAGACGGCCAGCGCTGCCCATGCTTGTTGTATCGCCGCAGCGCGCCCGTCAGATCTCGTCTGGCGATGGAAAGCGGACGACGCGCCGCTCGAAACGTTCCCGGCAGAGCGCTTTAAATTTTGCGTTCGCGTTACCCGTCGGCGATGTTTGTCCGGCGACAACAAGACAATTGCCTGCAGCGTCGAAGGCGGCAGGGGCGCTTTCGAACGCTTGATCTGTCGGGAAGCATGTATCGATCTCCGCACCCGCTTGGCGGCCCCTCGGCCCAATCCAAATCGTTGATTGGCTTGTGTTTTCGACGGTAAAGCGCCCGTCCCAAAGGATCTTACCCCCCGGCGCGACAGGCGCGCGGGGCGCGGGCGCGACCCCGCTCCGACCCAATAGGGCGGCTGGCTCACGAACGATCCAAAGCTTGCCGTTGCTGCGCTGCAAAAGCACGCCGCCAATCGTGGCTGCGGGCTTTAGATTAATTTTCTGCAATGTTTCACGAACGCTGTTACCGGCAGGCGCATAGTCAGCGCCAGAAACCGCGTGGATGACCGCGCGCAGGAGCGGCGCGTCCGCGACACCGAAACCTGCCCCGGAAAAATCAGATTCAAGTGAGCGTCTTGAAGACCCTCCATCAAAATTAAGCGAGGCCCCGCCCCAACGGTAAAAGACCCCGGCGCGCGCCTTAAAAGCGCTTTGGATCCCATGGTCCAACCGCGCAGCCGCCTCCCGCGCCTCCGCGGCGGCTTTCGCCAAATGGGCGCGGCTTGTGATGTCCTGGGCTTCTAGGCCGGCAATTAAGCCCCTCAGGCGCGGCCGCTCGTAAGCGTGGTCGTCATTGCTCGGGTCGCTCACATAAGGCTGGTCAAAGGCCTTACAAACAGCGGTAAGCGACGCCCGCGATGCGGACAGCAACGGCCGCAAAAGATCAAGCGTTGGCCCCGCGCCGCAAGCGACTTCAGACTTCGGCGCAATCGCCGCCACGCCGCTGACGCCCGCACCGCGAAAAAGCCGCATCAAGACGGTTTCGGCCTGGTCATCCTCCGTATGCGCTGTAACAATTGAACCAATCCCAGCCCGCGCTGCTGCATTAAGCAATAAAGCGTAACGTGCGTTGCGCGCCTCCCCATGGGCGCAATGGCCGTCATTCGATCGCCGCCAGACGAGAGTTTGATGATCAACGCCCAATGTTTTGCAAAGCGACGCCACAAAAGCCGCCTCGTCCGCCGCCTCGGGGCGCAGGCCGTGGTCAACCGTCAGGGCGAGGACGCGTCCCCCCTGAATTTTCGCCCGTTCGCAGGCGAGCAACAGGAGCGCAAGGGAATCAGACCCGCCGGAAACCGCAACAGCAAGGTCTTTGGGCGCGGATAACTCAGTACAGCGATCAATAAAGTCTTGAACAGTGAACGGTTGAGCTTGAGAGCCCGCGGGATCCGCATTCATGTCCGAAGCGTGGGGCTTGACCGGCCTAGGAGCAAGAGGCGCGCCGCATTTCCAATTCCGTACGCTGTAAAATCGCTGGCGACGCGTTCGGGAATTTTGACTTCAATGTGCTCAGGACCCGGCAGGCTTCTGTCGCTTGCGACATCCGAACAAACGCCGTACCCAGTTTTAAGTAGGCTTCGGCGGCACGCGGATCGTTTGGGAACTTCCTGATATGGGCGATAAACGCATCAGCAGCCTCAGCGTTGGCGCCAGTTGCAAGATAGATTTCACCGAGGCGGAACTGCGCGTCAGCGATGCGCGAGCCCGTTGGGAAATTCTCAAGATAACGCTCGAACGCAGACCGCGCGCGCTCATAATCACCACGCAGCAAAAACCCTGAAGCATATTCAAAAGCGGCAATCGGATCGCTTGGCAGTTTAACATCTGCGGCCGGCGGCGTGGCGCTGGCGCCCGTCGCGTCGGCGATACGATCGCCGATCGGATCATCGCCAGGGGTGAGCGCCGTAGGCCCGCCCGTTGCCGAGCCCCCTTCACCGCCCGAAGGCGACCTCGCCGGTTCGTCGCCAGACCCTTGGAGGCCAGCAGCAAGCCCAGACGCGGCAAACGCATCAGAAAGCGCGGGGTCGTTCGCAAGAATACTAGAGACCGCATTTAACCGCTCATTCGCCGCGTTCAGTTTGAAGGAGAGCTCCTCAACCTGACCGGTGAGTTCTTGCACCTGGCGCGAAAGCTGATCCAAGCGAACCCCGGACGCTTCGCTCTGCAGTCGCGCTTGCAGGGTGATCATCTCCTGCTCAAGAAGGCGCACGCGTTCTTTTGTGGATTGCGCGGACACGGATGATGTCGCGCATGCTGATAACAGCAATGCCACGCCAAAAGCTCTCAATGCATTTTTTGCCATCACTTCAGTCCTTGTACGATCTTTTTAGTCAAGCTGCGCACCATTGCCGATGCCTATCGAAACGTGCCGTTGGGCGCTTAAAACAAAGGGGCGCGAATATCTAGAGCCAGGCTTCCATATTGACATTCCCCCGCTTTTGCATGCCCACTTCTCTATGATTGCCCGCTGGATAATCAGTGCATTGGCTGCGACCAGACCGGGCGTTCTCACCTTTATTGTTTCCTGCGCTGAATTTCGCCGTCCATTTTATGAGACAAGCACTCGCTGAGATAAGCGGCGAGTTTATGGCGACAATAAAAAAGCGCGCCCAACTCTAAAAGGGCGCGCTTTGATCTCTACCGGCGAGCATCGGGCTCGCCCGCGACTAAGAGCCGACGTTTGTCAGCGCTGTTGTTGCGTTTCTGTTTAACGCCCAGGCTTGTTGCGTTGAGCGGGCGTCAATCGGGCGCTCTTTGCCATAGGAAACGGTCTGAATCCGGGTTGGATCAACGCCTAAGCTCACCAGATAGGCGCGCGCGGCTTCCGCCCGTCTTGCGCCGAGGGCAAGGTTATATTCCCTCGTGCCGCGCTCGTCGCAGTTGCCAGCGATAAGCACCGCGGACTGCGGATACTCGCGCAGCCAAGCCGCTTGGCGAGACAGCGTCGACTGGGCTTCGCTTGAAAGCGTATATTGGTCATAGGCGAAGAAGACGCGATTGCCCGCATTCTTCTCAAAATCCGCCATGCTGCCGGGAATTGGCCCCGTCGGCGCTGCTGTTCCCGTCGTTGCGCCATTGCCCGCTTCAAGATCAGGCCCCGTTGCGCAGGCGGCCATCATCAAAGCCGTCGCCGCTGCGCCTGCAAATTTCAATAGTGTGGTCGTCATAATTAGTCGCTCCACTTCGCCAACTCAAATGGGCTGTGCGAGCACGCCCCCGATTTTGGCCCCTCTTCTACACCAGATCGGCCGATACCGCAGGACGGATACTCAGCGATAAAACTCTCCAAAATGGATACCGCATGAACATTCGCCAAATGGTTAATCCGCTCGTAAAAAACTACTGTTGTTGCGATGGACGATCAAGCGCCGCCGTCGCGGCGCAAAAATGAACATTCGGTCATTTTGAACGTGAAACATCTTCCAGCGCGAACGCCCACCGTTGAAATCTAGCGCGCCAGGCGATCACACGGGCGCAGCGAAGGCTCTCGCAAGCGAGCAAAACGAAAACCCAGAGCAGCGCGGCGTTGCTAGTTGAACGCCCGCCGCTTTAGGGAAGCGTTGGAGACCAAGCGGGGTCGGAAGCGCCGCTCGGCGTGCGCACGCGGCGGAGATTACGCCCTGTCAGGTCGACGGACCAAAGCGATCCGACACCTCTGCGATCCTCGCGATAGAACATTAAAACACGGCCATTGGGCGCCCAGGTCGGCCCCTCTTCGAAATAACTTTCCGTGAGCAGGCGTTCGCCGCGCCCGTCGGGCCGAATGACACCAATGTAAAAGCGCCCTTGGTAGGACCGCGTAAACGCAATCAAATCGCCGCGCGGGCTCCAAACCGGGGTTTGATATCGGCCTTCGCCAAATGTGATGCGCTTAACGCCCGATCCATCGGCGTTCATGACATAAATCTGCTGCGTCCCGCCCCGGTCCGAGGTGAAGGCGATGCGCCACCCATTGGGCTCCATCGTCGGCGAGGTGTCGATCGCCAGATTGGTCGTTAACCGGGAGAGCTTGCGCGTCGACAAATCCATCGAGAACACATCAGAGTTGCCGCGCCGCTCCATCGACATGATCACGCTGCGCCCGTCTGGCGAAAACCGGGGCGCAAAGGACATGCCCCGGAACTGGCCAAGCCTTTCGTGCTCTGTCGTCGCAATATTGAACAGATACACCTCGCCTGGCCGGTCGTCATAGAGCGCCATATAGGTGATTTGTTGTTGCGTCGGCGAAAATCGTGGGGTCAGCACTTGATAGTTGAGCCCATCGGTCAACGGCTTCGGGTTCTCGCCGTCCTGGTCCATGATCATGAGTTTTTTAACGCGGCGCGTCTTCGGTCCGGTTTCGTCGACAAAAACGATCCGCGTATCAAAATACCCGTCCTCACCGGTCAGCGATTTATAAACAAAATCGGCCACCTTGTGGGCCGCACGACGCCAGTTGTCCGGGGGCGTCTTAAACGCGACAGCGCCGAGTTGCTCATTTGCATAAGGGTCCCAAACGCGGGTCGCGACCTCGATGCGACCGTCCGGCAGCGTCGTAACTTGGCCAACGACCAAAACTTGCGCGTTGATTAAGCGCCAATCAGCGAAGTCGGGTCGCGTGTTTACACTGGAGATTTCGTCAATATACGCCCTTTTTTCGATAACGCGGAAGAGCCCGGACCGCTCGAGATCCGCCCCGACAACACCGGTCAAGTCTGCGCCAATAGAAGCGGCGCCTGGATCAGATGCAATGAAGTCGGGAAGACCTAGAGCCAGCGGATCCACATTACCCTGGGTGATATCGATCCGTACACGCGCGTTGGCGTCGGCAAATGCAACCGCCGCCCATGCGAGCAACCCAATCAACAAAGAGATATATCTGACCATTGGCTCCAACTCGATTCTTTAATCTGCTCTTTTCCAGCGGCCCCGTTGCCGCTCCTCGACCCCCCGGACACCACCTAAACCCGTGACCCACATACTAGAATAGTCCGTTTCGGGATGAGCTTTCGGGCGACCTTATTGCCCTAGGTTTGTCTTGTCCCGCCCTCCAGCGCCCAACCGGACCCACTGGGTCGGGAAACGCTCTTCTACCTTTGCATTCCGTCCCATATTGCGGCGAGCGTAAGGCGGTTTTCGAAAATTTGGCCTTAAAAGCCCGCCATCTGGCTGGGGTCAAAATTCAACTCAAATGCTTTCCAGGTGTCGTAGCGATCCTGGGAAAGAAAATTATAGGGCTGGCAATTCACGACCGCGCTAACCGCCCGTTGCTCAGCGATTTTCCAAAACCGGTTTCCGGACATGTTAATTTGCAGAGCGTTTTTCACCCGCGGCTCCCCATCAAGGGTGCCGTCGCGGTTGAGCTCAAACTCCACCGTGACGACCAAGGTTTCTGGATTTGGCGCGCCGATAATGGCGCTCGCGTTCCAACACCGGGAAACGGCGGCGCGCATTTTTGAAACCTCACTTGCGGCCAGGCGGTCGCCGGCGCCGACCGCTTTTCGCGCCTCATCAGCGCGTTCTGTCACTTCCGCCGGCGCGCCAGTTGGCCTGCGGTCCTTGTCGCGCGCGCGGTCGACAACCTGGGCCAAGGCGTCGAGGTCGAGGCCGTCCGGCTCTTTTTTCTCCGGCGGTTTTGGTTTTTCAGACGGCTTTGGGGGCGCCGGTTCTGGTTCCGGCTCGGGCTCTGGAGCGGGCTCGGGTTCTGGGGCAGGCTCTGGCTCAGGCGCGGGTTCAGGTTCTGGCTCGGGGGCAGGATCGGGCTCTGTAGGCGGAGGCGGGATGTCTTCGACCGGTTCCTCTGCAGGTTTTTCCTCAACGGGCTCTGGCTCTGGCTCGGGGGCAGGATCAGGCGAAGCCGCAGTGACGCTCGTGCGTTCGGCAATTTCCGCTTCGGAAAGAAGCTCAATAGGAACCACGGGCTCCGGCGCAACGTCCGGTCGGAAGCCCTCAAATATGTTCAGCACTGCAAGCGCCAGAACGCTGGCGTGCAGAAATACTGAAACAATGAAGCCTAACCCAAACCGCATGCGAGCGTCCGTTTAACGCGGCCCACGCCGCCCTTCGCCCTAGCCGTCGCGTTCCGGATCCGTAACGAGGCCAATCTGCTTAAAGCCCGCCGCGTTGATCCGTCCCATGACGCGCACCACGTCGCCATATGCGCGGCTTTGGTCGCCGCGAATATAAATTCGCTGGTCATAGCCCGCGGTCGCAATCGCTTCGAGCCGCGGCACGAGATCGTCCAGGTCAACGGCCGTGTCCTGAACATAAATCACGCCATCGCCCGCCACAGTCACCGTCAAGGGTTCGCCCTGGTCCTGGATGGGCTTCGCCGCCGTTTCCGGCAAATCCACCGCGACGCCCACCGTCAGAAGCGGTGCGGCGACCATGAACACAATCAGAAGCACCAACATCACGTCGACGAGCGGCGTCACATTGATTTCCGACATCGGCGCGGCGCGGCGGCCGCGCACGCCAGAGCGATTTAAAGAAGCGCCCATTAGCGCGCTCTCTCGTCAAGCTGGCGCGACAGGATCGTTGAGAACTCATCGGAGAAGGCTTGCAGTCGAACAGCAAAAGAGTTCACCGCGGTCGAATACCGGTTGTACCCAATAACCGCCGGTATCGCCGCAACGAGGCCCAAAGCGGTTGCAAACAGCGCCTCGGCGATACCAGGGGCGACGACGGCGAGGTTCGTGTCTTTCGTGGCGGCGATTGCCTGGAACGCATTCATGATGCCCCAGACGGTGCCGAACAGGCCAATGAAAGGCGATGCAGAACCGATAGTCGCCAGCGATCCAAGATGTTTTTCGGCGCCTTCTAGCTCACGCGACACCGCAACATTCATCACCTTTTCGATACGATCGCGCGCGCCGACCACTAACACATCGGAGGTCGTGACGTCTTTTGCACGTTTCCATTCCGCCATCCCGGCAGAAAACACCCGCGCCATCGGGTGGTCGCCCTTATCAGCAGTTTTGCGGTACAAATCATCGAGCGGTTTGCCTGACCAAAACTGCTCTTCGAATTTGCGTGATTTCCGCTTCAAGCGGCCAAACAGCATCGATTTGTCGATAATGATCGCCCAGGACC